>JALSJF010000233.1 GCA_026989505.1 Cyclobacteriaceae bacterium | reverse complement strand
GTAGTAGTCGGGCCCATTGGCATACTCATCCTGCGTTGTTAAATAGTCGGAAGCAAGCGTAAACCCTCCGGCTCCATCACCGAGAGATATGGTAATACCATATTTTGCCGGGCTAGGCTGTGATTTCCCACTGGCTACGATATCCAGCTTGGCATCTCCGTTAAAATCAAGTAACTCAATTGAATTGGTAAATGTGCTTGAAGCGCTCCAGCTTGCCGGCAGGCCAATATTGGTTTCGGTAAATCCGCCAAGGCCATCACCCGTAAATGTTGCCCATTTATGAGGGGTTCCGTAGGCTACAATTATGTCGAGGTTATTATCATTATTATAGTCGCCAACGGCCATACTATTAGCAGAATTTGCCAACTGTGTACCCACATAAAAACCAGGGGCCAAAAATGATTTTGAATCATCTGACAAATAAACCGTTACCGCCCCCGCCCTGAACAGTATATCCAAATAGCCATCTTCATCAAAATCGCCAAATTTAAAACTACCCCCATTTACACTGGTGCCAATTTCCAGCGTGGTGCCATCTACAGGGTTATAGATTGCTATTTTTCTACTAGTAGTAGAATAAAACGAGCTGAAAATAATTTCATCGGTGCCATCGTTGTTTAAATCTGCCGAGGTAATACCTGCTAGGGTATAGAGTCCCAGGTTTGTAATAATTTCTGGTTGGTCTGTTGGCCACAAGACCTGGGCGTGTGACAAACCGGCTAAAAATACGCCAAGTAGTAGTAATAGTTTTCTCATTTTATCAGCAGAATTTTAATAAATACTTTTAGTACCAAAACTACGTATTATAGAACCCCTGTTATGGTACTATACCAAGATTGGCCAATCTCTCCCCCGAAAAAACCGTAACTTTTTTGTGAAGCCCCCGTTTTTTTTGCTGAATTGCCCGAAAAACTTTGTGAATTATGTAGGCTTGAAAGGGAATTGCTTACACCTATCCTGATTTGTATAATTATTTTAATAAATTTTCCGGGCCTTTAAGGATTTCAGAGGACAAAAGGCAGTTTACCCCCCTCAGAACCGATGATTACGGCCCCCGCAAAACCAGTTTATTCGTAGCCCAACCCGGTCAAGATTTCGGCAGCCTTATGGCCAGGCCGCCCATACACCTGCAAAGCCAAATCGGCCCGGTTGGTGAAGACCCCCTCCACCCGGTCTTTATAGGCCGTTAGCTGCGCCCGGGTGTCAAAAGTATACGGGTGGATGTAGAGGCCGGCCGCATGTATTTTTGCTGTCATGGCGGGGGCGCTAAGTTCGCCATAATTATTGGGCCCGCCCGCAATGCTGGGACCGATAAAATGGGCATTGTGCCGGACAGCAAAGGCTATGGCCCGGGCATAGTTGGCCTCCAGGCTGTCCTGCATGGCGGGGTACCATAACAACAGACATTTGGGTAACCCCGGCAAAAGCCGTTCTAACTTCTCGATACTCTCCGGGATAAACGATTGCAGCACAAAACGGCCCTTGGTGTTGGCTATACCCACTTTACCAGCCGTTGTTTTTATAACTTTCGGATTTGCCGTTATCAACCAACCCAACTCCGCTAATTCCCGGGCCAGGGCTTCCTCCAGCCCCGGCACCTTGGTTTCGGCATATACCCCCGGACGGTTACCGTTATCCGCCGGATCAGGCTCATATTCGTACAACCCCGTCCACTCCCCACCCGGCATTGCTTTAACCGGCTCACCGTTCAGTCTCTTAATCCGGTAGCCTTCGGCAATCATAATAACATCTTGCAGGGTGAGAATGGGTTGCCCGGCAAAACTATCCCTGGCCCGTTGCGGATAGCGGGTAGTAAACCAACTGCCGGCATCCAGGCTGCGTAATTCCGGTAAGGTAAAATCCTTGACCGGTGATTGCGCCCGTTCGGGAAAGACCGTAGCCACATTGGTCGTACGGGTAAGATCATCGTCATGAAAAGCCACCAGGAAACCATCTTTGGTCATTTGCAGGTCAAGTTCCAGGTAATCGGCCCCAATGTTCCTGGCCCAGCGGTAAGCCGGTTCGGTTTCTTCGGGTGCCCAGTAGGTGC
This sequence comes from Cyclobacteriaceae bacterium, assembly GCA_026989505.1. GTDB lineage: Bacteria > Bacteroidota > Bacteroidia > Cytophagales > Cyclobacteriaceae > S012-113. The sequence goes on along the minus strand of JALSJF010000233.1, from coordinate 8,410 downwards.
TGCCCCGGTGGGCAATTACCGCTTCCTGTTTAACATAATTGCGTACCTTTTGCGCGTCTTTACTTAGCATAGGTTTATTCTTTTGTTCTGCCGGCCTGTTACCTGCCCCCGGAGTACACGCCAGGCACAGCCAAAACAAGGCCACCACTTTGGTTATCGTCCGCATCATGGCCCTACCTTTTTCGTCTGCTGTAAGTGTTCCAGCAGGGCGGCAGTGGCACGGTCCAGCAACTCAAATACCTCCTGAAACCCCCGCTCGCCACCAAAATAAGGGTCGGGCACATTGGTACCCTCGTGGCCGGGATCAAAATCGCGCATCAGTTTCAGGGTGGCCTTAGGGTTAGGGTGAAGGAGTTGCAGGTTGGCCATATTGCTGGCATCCATGGGAATAATATAGTCAAATTCATCGAAATCCGCCAGGCCTATCTGACGGGCCCGGTGCGTGTACTCCAGGCCGTTGGCGCGGGCATTGGCCCGGCTGCGGGGGTCAGGCTCTTCGCCAATATGGTAGGCGGCCGTACCACAGGAGTCAGCCATGTATTCCTGCTGCAGGCCACGGTTGGCCACATGCTTATTAAACAGGGCCTCGGCCAGCGGGGAGCGGCAAATGTTACCCAGGCATACAAACAGCACTTTTTTCATCGGTTATTCTTTAAGTTGGTATAGCAAAGCTATATTTAACTTTTGTTTACCACACCAAAAGCCGTAAAAAATGTCTTTTATCAACGTAACTGCCGAATACCAGCCGTATATAGCCCTGATTGAACTTAACCGGCCAAAAGAACTCAACGCCCTTAACCTGCAATTGATGGCCGAACTGCGGGATGCCCTGCAACAACTCGACCAGGACACGCAGGTACGGGTAATCATCATTACCGGCAATGAACGGGCCTTTGCGGCCGGGGCCGATATCAAGCAAATGGCCGGTAAAACAGCTATTGATATGCTCAACCTCGACCAGTTTAGTACCTGGGACCAGATCCGCAAGACACGCAAACCCCTTATTGCGGCCGTTTCGGGCTATGCCCTGGGGGGCGGCTGCGAACTGGCCATGACCTGTGATATGATTGTAGCCTCGGAAACGGCCCAGTTCGGCCAGCCGGAGATTAAGATCGGGGTTATTCCCGGGGCCGGGGGCACGCAGCGGCTCACCCGGGCTGTTGGCAAGGCCCGGGCCATGGAAATGGTACTGACGGGCAAGTTTATCAATGCCGGGGAAGCCTTGCGCTACGGGCTGGTAAATAAAGTAGTACCGGTAGAGCTATATCGTGAAGAGGCCGTAAAGCTGGCCCGGCAGATAGCCGGTATGTCGCCCATAGCCGCCAAATTGGGCAAAGAGGCCGTAAACCGCGCCTTTGAAACCCATTTAGATGAAGGCCTGCATTTTGAGCGCAAGAATTTTTACCTGGCCTTTGCCAGCGAAGACCAGCAAGAAGGCATGCAGGCGTTTATTGACAAGCGGCCGCCAAATTATCAGGGCAAGTAATGGCTAACGGAAGCTAAAGCCCAGGCCGGCCGTAAGGGTGTTATACTCCCTGATGGTGTAATCGGCATGCAGGGTAATGATGGCCAGTTTGAGCCTGAGGCCCAGGGTAGTACGAAAACCTCCCTCCCCCCTGGCCTCAAGGTTAATGGGGTCGGTTAGGGTAAGTACATTCGGGTAAATCTCATAACTGCCCAGCATTTTAAAATTGGTCTTGTAGTTGTCCATCCCCAGGCCAATATACCCGGTAATTACCGCCACATGGGCAGAAGCCACCAACTGGTAGGTTATGGTGTTTACATCAAAGGTTGCCCGCTGGTTTGTACCCGGCAGAGCGGTATTGGCCGGGATAGCATACTCGGCCGAAATGGTAGTGTAACCAATAAATCCTGAAATATCGAGAAAAGGCAAATCTTTCAACACCGGTATCCACTGCGAAATACTGTGCATGCCCCCGATACCAAAATATTTAAAGCTGAAATCCTGCCGGTTAATGGCAGGCATCCAGCGCACTTTTATCTCCGTGCCTTTGATAATGCCAATGCCTGCCTGGATAATGGGCGAAGGTACCGCCAGTTGGTTGAAGGTGAATGCCTTGATATCGTTGCCGATACCATCCGGGGCCGGGTAATTACCAACGATGATCTCTCCCGGAGGTAAGTTAGGGTCTATTAGCTGCTGGTCAACATAGTTCTCCAAACTCTCGGTGGTTGGCCCACCCATCAGGGTAGGCAGGGTAGCCGAGGTGGCGCCCCCCAATAACCTGGTGTTATTGTAATCGGCATTATTGAAGATAAACGATTGGTCGGCCACCGGTACAATGGCGGCATTAAGCGAAAAGGTAACATCAAACCCCAGGGTTTGGTGCGGTTTGGCCGTATTGTACCAGCCATTGTTGAAACCGTAGCCCATACCCTTTAAAAAAGGGGTCATATAATTATTGAACAAGAGGTTGGCATCATCAATACCACCACGAAGAAAATTTTCAAACTGGGCGAATGAAGTACTGCTGCTTAACAGCCCTGCTGTGAGGAATATAATTTTTATCTTTTTCATCCTATTAAAGTTAATCGTTCCGGTCAGATAAAAATACTAAATTCCGGCTAATGGTAACCAAATTATTCCCACAAATTACTTTTTTATTAAAAAAGATATATTACTTTTGTGGTAATAATTATTATCAACAAATAATTTTTAGTAAATGACACTTCGCGACCGGCTTGCAGCGGCTAATTTAAAGGCTACCCATCAGCGGATGACCATTCTGGCGGCCCTGGACGACTGCAAGATACATCCGAGCCCGGAGAAAGTGTATGAAATGATTAAGCCCGGTAACCCTACCATTTCACTGGCTACGGTTTATAATACCCTGGAATCGTTTGCCCGGGCAGGCCTGGTGAACAAAGTAGCCTCAATCAGCGGCAATATGCGCTACGATGCCAACATTGGGGCCCACGGGCACATTTACTGTCATAATACCGATGAAATAATTGACTATTATGACGAAGACCTGAACATGCTGATTATTGATTTCTTTAAGAAGAAGAAGATCGGCAACCTGAAAATCAAGAATATCACCCTGAACATTAATGGGGATAAGCTGGACAGGAACAAAGAAGTAACCATTAAATAAACAATAAATTTTAGTATAACTATGTCACTAGTAGGAAAAAAAGCCCCAATTTTTGATGCTCCGGCCGTGGTTAACGGCACCGAGATTGTAGATTCGTTCTCGTTAGAGCAATTCATCGGTAAGAAAGAAGTCATGTTCTTCTTTTACCCGAAAGATTTTACGTATGTATGCCCCACCGAAATCCTGGCTTTCCAGGAGAAACTGGCGGAGTTTGAAAAGCGCGGGGTAGCCGTGGTTGGCGCCTCTACCGACACCCAGGAAGTACACCTGGCGTGGTTGACCACCCCGAAAAACAAAGGGGGCATCGAAGGCGTTACCTACCCGCTGGTAGCCGATGTTGCCAAAACCATTGCCTATAATTACGGGGTGTTGTCTGGCGACTGGTCGTACAGCGAGGAAAACGAATTGACTTATGAGGGTGCCGGAGTTGCTTTCCGGGGAACCTTCTTTATCGACAAAGAAGGTATTGTCCGCCATGAAACCATCAATGACCTGCCCCTGGGGCGCAACATTGATGAGATGATCCGCATTGTAGATGCCTGGCACCATGTGCAGGAATATGGAGAGGTTTGCCCGGCTAACTGGGAAGAAGGCAAGGATGCTATGAAGCCCGACCCGGAAGGCGTGGCCAGCTACCTGGCAACCCACTAAACCACACAACCGCTATACGTACCCTGAAGGTTCATTTCTTCAGGACTAACCCTGAAGATTTATTCCTTCAGGGTTTTTTTTGCGTAAACTTGCAACATGGCTGAACTCATCTATACTTTCGGGTTAAAAACCTACTGGCTGCTTATTAATGTAGCCGCACTGTTTAACCCTAAGGCAAAAGCCTTTATTACCGGCCGGAAAAAGGTATGGGGCTCGCTGGAAGAACAACTGGCGCAGAACAGCGCCCCCGTTTTGTGGGCGCATTGTGCTTCGGTAGGAGAGTATGAGCAGGGGTTACCGGTACTAACGGCTTTTAAACAGGCCTGCCCCCATTATAAGATCCTGGTCACTTTCTACTCCCCCTCAGGCTATGAGGCCATCCACCGCAATGCCATCATTGATTTCAAAGCCTACCTTCCCTTCGATTCCAGGAAAAATGCCAGGCGTCTGCTGGCGGTGGTAAAACCAAAGCTGGTGCTCTTTATTAAATATGAGTTCTGGCATTTCTACCTGCACGAACTGCATAAGCAAAACATACCCGTTTTTTCCATATCCTCTATTTTCCGGCCCGGGCAAGTGTTTTTTAAATGGTACGGCAGGTATTATAAAGAAATGCTCCACTATTTTACCTTCTTTTTCGTGCAGGATAAAATATCGGCCCAACTCCTGCAACAGGAGGGCCTGCCGCATAGGGTTACCGGAGACACCCGCCTGGACCGGGTACTGGCCATCCGGGCACAAAAAAAGCCTGTAAAGGATATTGAAAAGATAACCAAAGGCCACAAGGTGATGGTTATTGGCAGCCTGCGTAAAGAAGATATCCCCCTGATCACCAATTTTATTGCCCGCCAGCCGGAAATTAAATTCATTGTGGCCCCCCATGAGATTACCGAAGCGATGATCAGGCCGCTGGAGCGAGCCCTCCCTTCAATCGTCCGGTATTCTACGATGGTAAACCTGCAAAACGAGCCGCAGGTGATTGTTATTGATAACATAGGCATGCTTTCTCAGCTTTACCAATATGCCGATTATGCCTATGTTGGCGGTGGCTTCAGCGATGGCCTGCATAATATCCTGGAGCCGGCTGTTTTTCAAATTCCGGTTTTTTTCGGCAACAAGGCGTACCAAAAATTCAAAGAAGCCGTGGACCTGGCTGCCCTCGGTGCCGCCTTTCCGGTAGCCAATCTCCAGGAGTTAACCAGGGTGTTCGATAAATTGCAGCAAGACCCGGCCCGGCAGACAGAGATCAGTCACAAAATTGCCGGCTACTTAGCTGAACACAAAGGCGCTGCGGGTAAGATAATCAATCACCTGAAAGGCTTTTTACCATGAGTACGGGCAAGGAGGGCTTGGTGTTTAAATCTACCGGTTCATGGTATAAAGTTAACATGGCTGACGGGCGTTTTCTTGCCTGCCGGGTGCGTGGCAAGTTAAAACTGGCGAGGTTAAAAACCACCAACCCGGTAGCTGTGGGCGACAAAGTGATGGTGGTAAACGACCCGCACCACCCCGGCACCGGCATCATCAACAAAGTTTTGCCACGCAGGAATTTTGTCATGCGCAAGTCGGTACACAAAACCGAACACGGGCACTTGCTGGCAGCCAATATCGACCAGGCCGTGCTGATGGTCACCGTAAACCACCCCAAAACGTCCCTGGGCTTTATCGACCGGTTTCTGGTATCCACCGAAGCCTACCGCATTCCTACCTGCCTGTTTATCAATAAAATTGATCTGTATGACAAACAGGACAAGCAGGCAATGGCCAACATGATAACGGTATATGAAGCCATTGGTAGTAAATGTTACCCGGTATCGGTTAAAAAGCAACAGGGACTGGCCATGTTAGATGGTTTTCTGGCCGATAAAACCACCCTTTTTGCCGGCCACTCCGGCACCGGCAAGTCAACCCTGATGAACACCCTGCACCCCGGCATTGCCCAAAAAGTGGGCGAGGTGTCGGCTGCTGCCAATAAGGGGGTACACACCACCACTTTTGCCGAGATGTTTACCATAGCCGAAAACACCCGGGTAATTGACACCCCGGGCATTAAAGAACTGGGTTTGATTGACATAGGCGACCACGAACTGGCCGATTACTTCCCGGAAATGCGGGCCTTACTGGGGCAATGCAAGTTTAACAATTGCCGCCATACCCACGAGCCCAAATGTGCGGTAATGGCGGCTGTGGAGCAAGGCCGGATTGCCCTCAGCCGCTATGAAAGCTATCTTAGCATGCTGGCTAATGTGGATACCAGGCGTTAACGCTTACCGGCTAAACCGCTTTGCCGGCTCCGCGAAGGCTTTAAACTCCAGGGCATTGCCGGAGGGGTCGAGAAAAAACATGGTCGCCTGCTTGCCAAACTTATTTTTGTGGCGGATATAAGGCTCAACCACGAAACGCACCCCCGTTTTTTTCAAGCGGTCGGCCAGGGCATGCCAGTCGTCCCAACCCATCACAATGCCAAAATGCGGTACCGGCACCGAATGGCCGTCAACAATATTGGCGAAGGTATGGCCTTTGTGGATGGGGTTGCGGTGAATGACCAACTGATGGCCAAAGAAATCAAAATCAACCCAGGCTTCGGCACTGCGGACCGGCTTGCATTTTAACACCCGGGTATAAAAATCGCGGGCCTTGTCGATATCATTTACCGGCAACGCCAGGTGAAAAGGTTCTTTAGGTGCCATAGTGGTGTTGTTTTATAGAGTAAAGTTACGATGTATTTTGGTTCTTTGGTAATTAACCATGATGGAATAAATACGAGGTTGTTTCCCCTTACCTCGTGCAAGTATAAGCAGCCCACCAACAACCCGCATGCTCGCAAATCAGGGTGTAGAACAATGGGTGCACTGTTCTATCAACCACCTGTTCCTAAAAGCAATCCCCGATCCCGACTTGAGGTATTTCTCAAAATCGTAAGCCTGGTATTTATCCGTAAAGGTAATGGTCGTCACTACCTTTACCGGCAACCTTGGTTTGGTGTAGTGGATTTCACCGCGAAGATGCCGCTTGAGCCGTTGGTCGAGGTTGGATGCACATCCGGTATAGTAAGTGCCATCCGAACATTTTAGAATGTAAACAGTCCACGTTGACATAGCCTATTGGTATTACAGGTGGACTGTGTCCACTGAAACCCGGAGTAGCCAGCGGTGAGGGTGAAACCCTCCTCCGCTAAAGCTACGGAGGGTGAAAGTGGAGCCGCAGGGAGTCGAACCCTGGTCCAGATAAGGAAATGATGCATCCTCTACATGCTTAGTTTCACGTTCGGTTTTCGAGGAGAGGCCTGCCGGAAACAAGCTTACCTTCTCCCTTAGCTACGTAGAATTTCATTGCCAATAAGTAGCCAATTGACAACTAGTTTTGCTTTTCGACACCCCAATTCCCGGCCAACAAAACAAAACCGGGTGGGATGTGGCCCGGCCCCGATCTGATCAGGGTCCGTTTAAGCCTGTAACCTCAACTCCGTTGAGATTAGGCAGCCATGGCGTAGTTATATTCGCCAATTATAAATCAAGTGCTTTGGTTAAGGATGTACACTCAACACCCTGCATGCCAATACATCATGTTCACCTACTGTCAAGTCCAGTCGGCCCCATTTCTTTAAACGGATGGCAAAAATAGAGGTTTCCTGACAGAAAAATATTCTTATACCGGTTTTTCCATCAAAATGCCTTTACTCTCTCCCTGTTTTACGGTAATTTTATTGTATGAGAAGCAGGCACACCCTCTTTCTGTTCCTTTGGCTGGTTTTGTTTTATAGTTGCACCGTTTATCAGAAAACATCGGTACCCCTAAGCGAGGCGCACGACAGGGGTAAAGTAAAAGTCAAAACCAAATCCGGTGAAACAATTAAGTTTCTCCAAATCAAATTTGAAGATGGCAAGTATTATGGTTTAGTTAGAGATGAAGTTAAAAATGAACGGGACAAGTATAGGGTTGTAAAATATTATATCCCTATAACGGACAATCAGGCCGCAGGTGTTTACCCAAAAGACATGAAGAAATCAAAAAAACGGACTATCTTACTTGCCACGAGTCCGCTAATGGTTGTCGGTGTCATGTTAATTACAACCTTAATAGGGATAGCGGCTGGTGGACTCTAAACGCAAAGCTACCAAACACGAATCTATAAACCGAAGCTTAATTTATAGCGATAACAAAAGGGGGCTATCCTGTTTCTGTTTCAAGGGGATATCCGGGATGAAAGCCCAAGAGGGATAAACCAAAGGCGGGTCCGGCTGACATAGTGGTGACCGCCTTTGGTTAGCTGAAATACCATTGGCGCCCTGTATTACCTAACCCAGGCCTTCCGCCTGGTTTTAAACCGGGTTCGGGTTACAACTCTTTCTAACTAAAATATGGCTACGCATATCTAAAATCTACCAGCAATTTCCTATCTTCGGGGCAATGGAAAGTTATGTAGTATCGGCAAGAAAATACCGGCCCATGGGCTTCGGGGAAGTGATTGGCCAGGAGCACATTACCACTACCCTGCAAAATGCCATCGAAAACAACCACCTGGCCCAGGCCCTGTTGTTTTGCGGGCCCCGCGGGGTGGGAAAAACTACCTGTGCGCGTATTCTGGCTAAAATGGTAAACGAAACCAACCAGGAAAATAACCCGCCTGTCCTTGATACGGA
>JALSJF010000232.1 GCA_026989505.1 Cyclobacteriaceae bacterium | reverse complement strand
ACCAAACGACTTAGTACGCACACCGCCATTGCCTACAAAGGAGCTTATCACAACTATAAAGAAGCAGAAAAACTCGAGATAAAGTGAGTTTATTTAAAACATATATTCGGTTAAGTGCTTCTTTGGTGTTGGTGTTTTTAGCCTCCTGTGGAGGAGAGGAGCCAAACCCCTGTGCAGAAGAAACCTCTGTTACAGCAGAATTTACCATCAAACAACAGCTTTATGATGTAAAGAGTTTGTTTGGCATTGCTGATATGTTTGAGGTAGATACCGTTTTGTTGCGTTTTGCAAGAGGGATACATTGGGCACAAGATGTTAGCTTTATTACAGAAGGCAATTATGACTCTGTACAGTGGATAATTGGGGATGACCCCAGGGTATTTACACAACCGGCAAAGACCCTTTTCTTCGATGAGCCTTTGGGAAAATTGGATGTACAGTGCATTGTTTATAAAAAACCAAACATCAATTGTTTTCCCGAAGATGATGGAGTTGATAGTTTAACCAAATCTTTTTATCTATTGTCAACGAGGGATTTTCCCTACCCCTTTGAAGGACAATTTGAAGGGTATAATGAAGATGAGCCTGGGAAGCTATTTACCGTTACGATTAAAGATATGGGGGAAACACCAATTGGGGGTCAGGCAGGTGAATGGTATGGAATCAGGATACAGGGGTTGCCTGAGGGTTGCGGAGGGAGTGAAATTAAATTAGACCATTTTTCTCCAAATATCCGCTCAAGGCTTTATCGACAATTTACAATAAATAGTGGATCTTCAGATGATTGTCCAAGTATTGAGGGATTTGGTGAAATTACAGGTGATAGGTTGAATATTAATTATAAATACAGTTTTCCAAGTAACCCAATAATAAGTAAAAAATTTATAGGGAATAGAGTTAAGTGATTAAAATTTTAGTGTTTTTTTAAAAGACGATGAAAATTGCCATTACCTTTAATACCGGCTTTCATGTAAAAGCGGGTGCCGGCTTTTCAGCAAAAATTGTTAATGCAACCGGGGGCAGGGTGGCCAATGCAGTAGTTTCGGCTACTACTCCTATCAATTACGCCAACACCTCCGGTTATGCAAACAACAAGCATGCGTATGCAACATTAGTAAAAAACAATATTGTGCCAACCAACGTTGAAAATAGTACCATATCCTTGTTTTCTGTTTACCCTACAGTAAGCAATGGTATATTTAAGATAGCTAACAAAAGTATAAATACCTATAAAATTGAAGTTATTAATAGTATGGGGCAAACGGTTGTTAACTCAACCCAAGGTCTTCAACAGATAGATATTACCCATAAGGCTAGCGGGTTTTATTTTGTAAGAATTGTAGCCAATGGCAAATCATATCTATTTAAAATCTTAAAAGAATGAATAATGTACTGAAACATAGTTGGTCTCCCCGGTAGTTTGCCTTTCTGTTATTAGTATTGGCAGGTGCGTGCAAACCTCAGTATGATTATACTATTAAAGGCAAGGTTGTAAAGGCCACTACAGGCGAGCCATTGGAAGGCGTAGTGGTGGAGGTATACAGAGAGATATGCCAGGGTACTCTTTTTAACGGAGGGTGTGGCCCTGACCCTGATGAATATTATAGTACGGTTACTAATGCTAACGGTGAATTTGCTATGGCTATTACTAGTGAACAGAGCGCCTTGGAGTTAAACTTTAAAAAGCAATTTATGCACAGGTTTTCCAGCGGAGGTACAAGGGGAACAAATAGACTAGTATATCCGGGCTCTTCTACACTCAATCTAAGCATGGTTGCTCAAACAGAAGAATTTACTATTGAGTTTGAACCCATTTTACTCAATGTAAAAGAGGTTACCTTAGGCTTGGAATGGGATCGCTTTCTAGGAGGAAGTGCAGAGAATGTTATTTGGGGCACCTTTTCATCTCGGTTTACTATAGAAAACTATATAATAGAGGATGTTGGAAACAACACAACTGGTGATAACATCCGTTCAATCAGGTATGGTGATCAATGGCTAAAAATGAACTTCGATATTTTATTGGAAGACGGTAGCCGCCTGCAAAAAACAGATTCTATCTGGTTGCCCGGCAGGTATTATGATATTAATGAGTATGATTTTGACGACCCAAGAAAATACCCTGTGTATAAGTTTGAATATTAAAAGCCGATAACTATAGGCTATGCAGCTAAATATAGCCCATGCCCGGGCCAAAAACAACAACTCATTTTTTAGTGGCATGGCATAAAATTATGGTGTAACTTACCCTTGCATTCGTGCGGTTACCATGCGCCTGTTTTATATAATAGAAACAATCTTTGGTATATTTTAAAGAAATTCAACTTTTGTTTTTGAATACATGAAAATATGTTCATATATTCATGGCTTGATTTGTTTTCAGATCATGAAACAACTGCTTTTTATAACTATAATTAAGAGACAATTTTATGAAATTCGGCTTCGTACTTGACAATCGGAAATGTATTGGCTGTCATGCCTGTACGGTAGCTTGTAAATCGGAACACGATGTACCCATTGGGGTAAACCGTACTTTCGTCAAGCAAACCGAAAAAGGGGTATATCCAAACGCCAAACGATTATTCTCGGTAACCCGTTGCAACCATTGCACCGATGCTCCCTGTGTGGAGATTTGCCCGGTAGAGTGCCTGCACATCCGGCCCGATGGCATTGTTGACTTCAACAGCGACCGCTGTATCGGCTGTAAATCGTGTATGCAGGCCTGCCCCTATGATGCCCTGTATATAGACCCCGACACCAAAACCGCGGCCAAGTGTAACTATTGTTCGCACCGGGTAGATATTGGCCTGGAGCCCGCCTGTGTTAATGTTTGCCCCGAGCACGCCATTATTTCCGGGGATATGGATGACCCGGATAGCGAAATATCACAACTGCTGGCCGGGCAAAACGTTACCGTGCGCAAGCCGGAAAAAGGCACCAACCCCAACGTGTTTTACATTAATGCCGATGAGGTGTCCTTAACCCCCCATGCTACCGGGCGCCATGAGGATTACCTGTGGAACTCACAAGCCAATGGCGTTGGCCACTACGCCAAGTTTGCCGAAACCCTGGCGAAGAAATCCTACGGGGAGATGGCCTCAGAGCTGGCCGGCAACCCTGCCACCACCACTACCTACGGGGGGGGCGGCCGTAACCAGCCCAAAAGTTCGATGTCGGTCATTATGGAGAAGGCCAACCCCAAACGCGTTTACGATACCCCCGACAAAGGCATCCTCTGGGGCTGGGAGGTATCGGGCTATGTGTTTACCAAGGCCATTGCGGCCGGGGCGGTACTGGTGCTGTTTATGGCACAGCTAATGGGCATCAACTTTACCCCCGAAACCTCCTGGCTGGCTATGGGCCTCGGCCTTGGCTTCTTAACCCTCACCGGGGCCCTGCTGGTAAAAGACTTAGACCAGCCCACCCGTTTTCTGTATGTTATTTTACGGCCCCAGTGGAATTCGTGGCTGGTAAAAGGCGGCTATGCCATTACCATTTTTGGCGGTATGGTTACCCTGTGGGCAGCCGGTAAATATTTTTCCCTTCCCCTGGTTGAAACCATTGGCTTGTGGGCCTCGGCCCTTACCGCTATTGTAGTAGCCGTTTACACCGCCTTCTTATTTGCCCAGGCCAAGGGCCGTGATTTCTGGCAGAGCCCGACCCTGCCCTTACATATGCTCATCCACAGCCTGATGGCCGGGGCGGCTGCCCTCGCTATCGGAGCCTATTTTGTCGGTTCCGCTGCCGGCTGGGACACCTACCTGGGTTATCTGGTAGCCGGCACCATTGCCGTTAACCTGGTGGTGATGTTGTTTGAACTGACCATCACCCACCCTACCGATGATGCCAGGGCCACGGTAGATATGATCCTCAAAGGCCGTTATAAAATGAAGTTCTGGCTGGGCGTAGTGGTAATCGGCAACTTTTTGCCCCTGGCGCTGATCCTGGCGGGGGTAGCCTTGCCCATAGCCAGCGCCATAGCTTTAATCGGCATTGTCCTTACCGAAACCATCTGGGTGGAAGCCCCGCAACGAATCCCGTTAACCTAATGTGTAAAGCATAATGACATTAAACATTTGACCTCTTACCACTGACGTAAAACTACCATGAGCTATAAACATAAACCCTCCATTATAGAGAAGATAGCAGAAACCCTGCATATTATTCCCAACCTGCATGATGTAGAGGACCCGGGCTTGCCCCGCCTGACCGGGCCCGGCAAACTTACCGACTATCCGCCACCGGATAAATGGAATGACTGGGAAGAATACGAAGCCACCCGCTGGTCGAAGAAAGAAACGCGGCACTATTCCATTGTGCCCACTACCTGTTTCAACTGCGAGTCGGCCTGTGGTCTGCTGGGCTATATTGATAAAGAAACCGGTGAGGTACGCAAGTTTGAAGGCAACCCCTATCACCCTGCCAGCCGGGGGAAGAACTGCGCCAAAGGGCCGGCCACCATCAATCAGATAAAAGACCCCGACAGGATAATGTACCCCATGAAACGCAAAGGTGGCCGTGGCGAAGGGGAATGGGAGCGCGTGTCGTGGGATGAGGCCCTGGACGATATTGCCGGCCGCATACGCAAAGCCCTGCAGGAAGGGCGGAACAATGAAATTGCCTATCACGTAGGGCGCCCCGGTCATGAAGGGTATATGGACCGGGTGCTGAAAGCCTGGAATGTAGATGGCCATAACAGCCATACCAACGTTTGCTCTTCAGGGGCCCGTTTTGGCTATAATATCTGGCATGGGTATGACAGGCCCTCGCCCGACTTTGCCAATGCCAAGTTTATTTTGCTAATCAGCGCCCACCTGGAATCGGGCCATTATTTCAACCCCCATGCCCAGCGGATTATGGAGGGTATGATGGATGGGGCCAAGCTGGCCGCTATGGACCCGCGCTTGTCGAACACCGCCAGTATGGCCAACTACTGGCTGCCCACCAATCCGGGCTCGGAGGCGGCCGTACTGCTGGCCATGGCCAAAATCATCATCGAAGAAGGCCTGATGAACGAAAAATTTGTAAAAGACTGGGTTAACTGGGACGAATACCTGCAAAAACAGCACCCCGGAACAGAAGTAACCTTCGAAAACTACAAGGCAAAGCTGTTAGCAGAGTATGCCGAATACACCCCCGAATTTGCCGAGCAGGAAAGTGGTGTAAAAGCTGCCGTAATACGTGAAGTGGCCCTTGAAATAGGCAAAGCCGGCAGCCGGTTTGCTGCCCACAACTGGCGCAGTGCCGGCAGTGGTAACCTCGGTGGCTGGGCTGTCGCCCGGGCGTTACATTTCCTTAATGTGCTCACCGGCAGCGTGGGTACCGTTGGCGGCACCTCCCCCAATAGCTGGAACAAGTTTAAACCAACATTTTTTGATAACCCCCCGGCCCAAAAGTTCTGGAACGAACTGCACTTCCCCAATGAATATCCGCTGGCCTTTTTTGAAATGAGCATGCTGCTGCCGCATTTCCTGAAAGAAGGGCGCGGCAAACTCGACACCTACTTTACCCGGGTGTTTAACCCGGTATGGACCTACCCCGATGGCTTTAGCTGGATAGAAGCCCTGTCGGATGAAGAAAAAGTAGGCATGCACATTGCCCTGACACCTACCTGGAACGAAACCGCCTATTTTGCCGATTATGTGCTGCCCATGGGGCTGGCTTCCGAGCGGCACGACATTAACAGCTACGAGACCCACAGCGGGGTTTGGGTGGCTTTCCGGCAACCAGTGCTGCGTGAGTTTGCCCGCCGGGAAGGGAAAGATTTCACCTTTACCTATGAGGTAAACCCGGGCGAAGTATGGGAAGAAGACGAATTCTGGATTGAACTGTCGTGGCGCATCGACCCCGATGGCAGCCTCGGCATCCGTGAGCACTTCCTGTCGCCCTACCGCAAAGGCGAAAAGATTACTATTGATGAATACTACCAGTTCATTTTTGAGAATATCAAGGGCTTGCCCGAAAAAGCGGCAGAAGAAGGCCTGACGGCACTGGAGTACATGAAAAAGTACGGTGCCTACGAGGTTTCGAGCGCCAATTATGAGCTGCACAAGAAGGAGATCCCTGCGGACCAATTAGCGGGCGCTACGGTAGATAAAGCTACCGGCATCATCAGCAAAAACGGGGTAAACATAGGGGTGGAAATTGACGGCAAAGCCATGGTGGGCTTCCCTACCCCCTCGCGCAAGCAGGAGTTCTATTCGCAGACCATGGTGGATTGGAAATGGCCTGAGTACACAATACCAACCTATATTAAAAGCCATGTGCACGAAGAAAAAATGGACCGCGAGAAGGGGGACTTCCCGCTGGTGCCTACCTTCCGGCTGCCGGTGTTAATCCACTCCCGCTCGGCCAATGCCAAATGGCTTACCGAAATTGCCAACCGCAACCCGGTGTGGATGCACACCTCCGATGCTGAACGGTTTGGCCTGAAATCCGGGGACCTGATCAGAGTAAATACCGATATCGGTTATTTTGTAGATAAGGTATGGGTTACCGAAGGCATGAAGCCGGGGGTAGTGGCCTGCTCGCACCACCTGGGCCGCTGGCGCAGGCCGCAGGATAAGGAAGGCAACCGCTGGGCCACCAACACGGTGAAGATTGAGAACAAAGAGAAAGGCAAGTGGAAGATGACGACCCTCAACGGTATAAAGCCGTATGAAAGTGATGACAAAGACTCGAAGCGTATCTTCTGGTCCGATGGTGGTGTCCACCAGAACATCACCTTCCCGGTACATCCCGACCCCATCAGCGGTATGCACTGCTGGCACCAAAAGGTAAGGATAGAAGTTGCCCATCCGGAAGATAAATACGGGGACATTTTTGTGGACACGGACAAATCGTTTGCCGTGTATAAAGAATGGTTGTCCTGGACCCGCCCGGCCCCCGGGCCCAATGGCGAGAGACGGCCCATCTGGTTCCACCGGGCACTACGGCCGGCACCGGAAACTTTTTATTTAAACCAGAAGGATAAGAAGTAGGGTGAACCAAAAGGTGTTACGTAGTATTTTCCCCTTTCTCAACTGGATCGGGGATATCAATAGCCGTACGCTTAAGGCCGATGCCGTGGCCGGGCTTACCGGGGCCATTATTGTGTTGCCCCAGGGTATAGCCTTTGCCGAAATTGCCGGTATGCCGCCTATTTACGGCCTCTACACGGCCATGATTACCCCGATTATTGCCGCCCTCTGGGGTTCGAGCAAGCACCTTATTTCAGGCCCCACCACGGCTATTTCGCTGGTGGTTTTCAGTGCCGTGTCGGCCCTGGCAGAACCCAAATCGGCAGAATTTATTGGTTTGGTGCTGGCCATCACCCTGCTGGCCGGGGTCATTCAGTTTGTGCTGGGGCTGGCCCGCATGGGCACCCTGGTAAACTATGTTTCCCACTCGGTGGTTATTGGTTTTACGGCCGGGGCGGCCGTGCTGATTGCCACCAGCCAGCTAAAGCACGTGCTGGGCGTGGAGGTGCCGGGCGGGGAGTTTATTGAAAAATGGCACCACCTGATGGCCAACCTGCCCGACACTAACCTGTATGTGTTGCTGATTGCCATGGTAACCCTGGTAACCGCCATTTTGGTAAAACGGTTTTTGCCCCGGGTGCCCAACTTGCTGATGGCCATGATTGTTGGCGGCCTGTTGACTTATTTTATTAACGGGGCCGCCCATGGCGTAAGCCTGGTGGGCGAACTGCCGAGCGCCCTGCCCCCCTTTGCCGTGCCGGATATCAACCTGGCTAATTTTGAGCACCTGGCCTCCAACGCTTTTGCCATTGCCCTGTTGGGTTTGATTGAGGCTGTGGCCATCGCCAAATCTATCGCCTCCAAATCGCACCAGCGGATTGACGGCAACCAGGAGTTTATCGGTCAGGGGCTGTCGAATATAGTGGGCAGTTTTTTCTCCTGCTATGCCGGTTCCGGTTCTTTCACCCGTTCCGGGGTAAACTACACGGCCGGGGCCAAAACCCCGATGGCGGCCATTTTTGCAGCTGTTCTGCTGATGTTGATTTTATTGCTGATCGCCCCGCTTACGGCTTACCTGCCTATTCCGGCCATGGGGGGTATTATCTTGCTGGTGGCCTATAATTTAATTGACTGGCACGGCATCAAGCATATTTTTAAAGCCAGCAGGCGCGAAACGGTGGTGTTTTTGATCACCCTGTTGTCCACCTTGTTCCTGGAACTGGAATTTGCCATCTATATCGGGGTGATCTTTTCGTTGATCTTTTATTTGCAGTCTACCTCTAACCCCAGGGTGGTCACCGTAGCCCCTGATCAAACCGACAAGAAGCGTTCGTTTGTGAATGTGGAAAGGAAGTTGAACATGACCTGCCCGCAATTGATTGTTTGCCGCATAGACGGGCCGCTTTTTTTCGGGGCAGTAAACAAGGTCTCAGACGATTTAAGTGAACTACTGGGCAAAGAAGAAAAACATTTGCTGGTTATCGGCAACAGCATCAGCCTGATTGATATGGCCGGGGCCGAGCTGTTTGAGCAGCAGGCCAGGTTCTGGCAGGAGCAGGGCGGAGGACTTTATTTCTGCTCGTTAAGGCTACAGGTACGGGAATTCCTGGAGCGGGGCGGCTATAAAAAAGTTATCGGGGAAGATGCTTTTTTTGAGACGAAGGACGAAGCCATCAGGGGCATCTATGCCCGGTTGGATAAAGACAAGTGCGCGGTTTGTGAGCCACGTATATTCCTGGAATGCCGTAATGAATTTGGGGCTAAAAGATAAGCAGATGAATAAGCAGAGTACCATACAACAGGAAGAATTTGAAAAGGCGGCCTTCATCTTAAAAACCATAGCCCACCCCTCACGACTGGCCATTGTTAATATCCTGGCAAAGGACGAGTGGCAGGCGGTATCCGAGATCAGCGAGAAACTGGACCTGGAGCAATCCCTTACTTCGCACCATCTGAATACCATGAAGGCCAAAGGGGTGCTGGAAAGCAGGCGTGATGGCAAAAAAATAAAATACAAACTAAAACTTACCGAGGTAATGCAGGTGCTCGCTTGTATTGAGCACTGCGATTTATCCCGTTTTTAACTGATTTACTATGGAAACACAAGTTAATTTTTTTCAACAGGCACTGGCGTTTGTGCAGCAACCCTGGCCCTGGTGGGTAGCGGGGCCGCTCATTGCTTATGTGATGTTTTCGCTGCTTTATTATGGCAAGGGGTTTGGTATTTCTACCAATTTTAAGACCGTGTGCTGTATGCTGGGCAGTTGCAAAGTTTCTGATTTTTTCTGCTTTAACTGGAAAGACCAGATCTGGAACCTGATGTTTATTGCCGGGGTGGTCATCGGTGGCTTTATTGCCAGCCATTACCTTACGCCCGATATGGCGGTAAACATTTCCCCGCAAACCGTGAGCGACCTGCAAGAAATAGGCATTGCCAACCCCGGGGCCTCTTATCTGCCGGAAGAAATTTTCGGGGCCGAAAACGTATGGAGCCTGCGCAGCCTGGTGTTCCTGCTGGGGGGCGGTTTTCTGGTAGGTTTTGGCACCCGTTATGCCAATGGCTGCACCTCGGGGCATGCCATCAGCGGGCTGAGCAACCTGCAATGGTGGTCGTTAGTGGCCGTGGCAGGCTTTTTTATTGGCGGCCTGGCGATGACCCACTTTATTTTACCTTACTTAATCAGCTTATAAAAACTTGCACCATGAAATACGTTAGATTTTTAATTATGGGAGTATTGTTCGGCATCGTGCTGAGCAAAGGCGAAATTATTTCCTGGTACAGGATTCAGGAGATGTTCCGCTTTCAGTCGTTTCACATGTACGGGGTAATCGGCTCGGCTGTGGTTTTTGGTATTCTAACCATCCAGTTTATCAAACGCACGGGGTTGAAAGATTATCATGGCAACCCCATTAGCGTGGCCACCCAGGAGCCCGGCTATGCCCGCAACCTGATTGGCGGCACTATCTTCGGCCTGGGCTGGGCCATTACCGGGGCCTGCCCGGGGCCGCTGTTTATCCTGGTAGGGCATCAGGGCTGGGTCTTTATCCTGGCCATTCTGGGCGCGGTGGCCGGCACCTTTACCTATGGGCTCCTGCAGCGGTATTTAATGCATTAACCTACCTGCTTTTTACCCTTTTGTTGGCAGGCCTATGATTTCGGGTTAACTTAGTGCTATGGGTAGCGGCCACAACTATGCTATGCTCAAACGCAGGGAGCAAAACGGAACCTTACGCAAGCGGGATTCAACCTTTAACCGGAACGGGCAGTTTGCCCGGCTAAGGCGCTACCGTAAATATTATAAAGCCAGGAAACTATCGGCACGGCAAATGCAAAAATTGATGGCGGCTGTTTATGCGCGCCAGGAGGCGGCTGACCGGGCAGCAAAGTTTACCATCGGGATTACCTTTGCCTTAGTTGTGATAATCTTTGCGGTGGTTTACTGGTGGTGGGTAAAAAACCGATGAGAACAAATAAAAAACCCCGGAACGGCTATGGCCCCGGGGGTTTCTTCCAGGGTTTATATCACCCCTTCCAATACGTCTTTAATGGGTACCCGCTTACCATCTTTAAACGGCA
>JALSJF010000231.1 GCA_026989505.1 Cyclobacteriaceae bacterium | reverse complement strand
TGGCTTTCTTGTGGCTGCGTTTTTTCTGGGCATTGCCGGCCACCGACAGCAGGCAGGCAAGGGCGATAAGGCAAGGTATGTTTTTCATAACATTTTTACCGGCAAATTAACTTTTTATTCGCTTAAAGGCAGGTAAAGTTTTTATGAGTGGGAGGGTTGGCTAAGCCGAATTATTCATGAAAATCGTGAATAACGAAGTAAATTAACCGTCAGACAACTGCTTGTCTGTTAATTACATCAGGTCCTTAACCTCCGCTGAACCGGAGTCTAAGGGCCTGATGCCCCGGGGGCCCGGGGTCATCAGCCCTGCGGGCGAAAAATTCTTGTGAATTTTTCGGGTTAAGAAACTATTGGCCTGCGATAACAGGTCCCTCACCGATTACCAGTGCGGAAAAGTATACTCTTTTCTTTTATTTCAACTTGATAATCCTGATTGTTTCCTGGTTGTTCCGCTGCTCCACGGATAACAAGTATAGTCCCTCTTTAAACCCTGACGTATCCAAGACAACCCGGCCAGCCACATTGGCAAAAGATTGAATATAAACAGGCTTGCCCGTAATATCCAGGACTGTTACCTGAACTGGCCCCTTTTCTTTTGTTTCAATAATCAGGCTATTTTCAAACGGATTAGGGAAAATATGTAGTGAGGAAAGAGGGTCATCCAGCCCGGTAACTACATAAGGTGGAGAAGCCAGCCGGCATTGATTGTTCCATATCTCTATATGATAGGCACCCGGAGCAGAAAAATTTGTTAAAAAATAGTCTGTTGCCCCCGCTATTGGCTGGGCATCAAGATACCACTGGTAATTCTCAGAAAAGGCTGTTGAGCGTAGTTGATTATTATCCAGGACAATGGCGGGACTGGCAATGGTGGGGAGTTCAATAAGTACCGCGCCCGCATAAACACTAGTTTCTGCCCCACTTGTTACGGTTAAACGTACAACATAGGTGCCCGTATCAAGGAAGGTATGAGCGGGGTTTTGTTCGCTGACAGGCATTGACCCATCTCCAAAGTCCCATGACCAGGAATCGGGGGAGCCATCACTGGTATCGGTAAAATACGTTACCCCCCCGCTACAGGTATATTGGTAGGTAAACCCGGAAGCCAGTACATCCTGGCAATTCCCTTGAATCCACCCATTCGTATTGGTTAATGTGCTATTGGCGCCTACAACGAACCGCGTATTACCTGTTGCATTAACATTGGTAACATCCACATAATCAAAACAAAACTTAGGGTTTGTTTCCGATTTGATACTGCCAACTGTGGTGCCCCCCGTGGGGAAATTGGCCAGGGTAACCCTGCCAGCCGAAGATGAATTTATAAACAGCGATTTATTAATAAATAACTCTTGCCCATCACCAATAAGTAAGGAAGCTGAAGGCATTATTTCGACAACATTAGCGCTATTTGAAGCAGCAATTATCAGTTGTGAACCAACAACAAGCGAATCGACCAGATTAAGCTGAGAGACGGTTAAGTCATTAGCCATCGCCCTGATAACCCCATAGTCAAAGCCTCCACCAACAAATAGTTTGCCCGTATTGCTGCCATCAAAGATAAAGGAGGCCTGGTCTGCCACTACCACTGCTGAGGCTCCGGTAACGCTGACCGCGTTAAGTCCAGAAGTTTTTGTACCTCCGAATTCAACCTTGCTATTTTCAATACTCAGCGCACTTGCTGTAATTGCCTGGCCATTGGTGTTAAACCAACCATTCCTAACAATCAAGGTATCAACAACCAGGCCTGATAACAAATTGGCAGGTTTATTATTATCCGATATCAATAGCGAGATTGCCGAAAAACTGTTTGGGCCAACCTGAACGGAACCGGAAATATCCTGGGCACCAATATTCACCAAGCCATTGCTTATAAGGAAGTTATTATTGGTAACAGCCAAATTGCTTTCAACAAATAAAGTATTGCCATTCAAGTCAAATTCAAAAGGCAGTGATCCGGAAGCAGCAAACGAAAAACACGAAAAATCGGCCGGGATGGTAATTTTTGCCTGGGCTAAAGTGCCTATAGAATTTTCATCAAAAATAACAATATCATTTATCCCCGGGCTTTGGTTCACGGCTGCCCCTCCTGACACGTCAGACCAATTTAAAGGGTCAAGAAAATTATTATTGGCACCGATAAAGTAAAAAGCCTTTAATTTACTATCAATATTTTCCGCTGAAACTATCAGGGCAAAATCCTGCTTGCCATTTAACAAGGTCCCTTTATGTGTAATCGTTATCGTATAAGTACCAGCAACTGGCGTTAGTAACTCAATTTTCTCCACATTATCCCTGAAATTATCCCCCTTTGCTGCCTGTTTGGTGTCCGGATCCATTACCCAGGGCAAATAGGTGGTACCACTGCTATCTTTCACCCTGACATCCAGGTCATTGACCAGTTTAAGCGCCGGGGGGTCAACAGCCGCTACCGTTTCGGCTTCACCGGCAGGATCGGTCCAAACCACTGTTACCGTTAGCTTTTGGTTGGCGCCTACATTATCTACCGCCAACGTATATGCCTCCCCTTCGGTAAGGCTATCCTGCTTTATCATAAACCCTGGCCGGCCATTGAGCATAAGCATTTTTGAAGCCCCCGCTGAATTTAACAAGCCCCAACCATATTGATAGTCCGGGCCATCGGCTACACCCGTTTCATACGTAGTGTGAATTACCAGGGCTTTCAGGGCAGCCGCAGTTAAATACGCTTTATTTTGCTGATAGTAAAGTTGTTGCAACAAAGCCAGCGAGCCGGTAACATTGGGGGCGGACATGGATGTGCCGCTTAACGTAGTATAGCTGGTATCGGTTTCTGAAGATGTTGAAAGTAAATTTTGCCCCATCCCGACAATATCGGGTTTGATACGGCCGTCATCCGAGGGGCCCCAACTGGAATAAGGGGCCATGGTAACATCTGCCGGAGAAGTATAAGGCGAAGTTAAAGGGTTAACAGAGCCAATGGTTAATACATTTTTGGCAATCCCCTGCGGGCCAATGATGTCATACGGGCCATCGGCTGGCGGGCCATTGCCATCGCCAACATCAGTGCGGTCATTACCTGCTGACTTGACAATAAGATAGTAAGGGTTTGCAAAAGCGATATCATCCCAAATTGCCGCAGCACTTGAGTAATAGCCAAAACGGTAGTCTTCAAGTGAACTTACAGACACATCGCCTACCCACTGCCAACTACCGTTGGTGCTGTTGTAAGACCAGCCCAATACCGTGCCATAGGAATGGTTTGACAGGAGCAAGCCATTCTGGGCCTCCGTCTTCATTTCCGAGCCATCGCCATTGAGACCATCGTAATTGACACTGGTAGCTTCAAAGGCCATGCCCCTGGCAACCGGGTTAACCCCCCTGGCCAGGATAGTACCCGTCACATGGGTGGCATGAACGGTTACTTCAGACCCTTCCACAATCTGGGCCCTGTTTTCAAATTCTACATGTGTGGCACGTACAAGGCCGGCATCCCAAATACCCACCTTAATCCCTTTACCACTTAAAAAAAGCCCCAGGTCTGAACCTTCATATAGTTTATTGGTACCCGTAGTGAACGCGGCTTCCACATTAAACGTTTTATAGTATAGTGGCCTGCCCGATTCATCCAGGAACTGAATCTCCATAATGGTGCCATCGGCAAATACTTGCCGTACAGGTAAATCATTAGCTATGGCATAGGCTATGGCTTCAGCTTTGCGCTGGGCATAATAAGCTGCCAGGTCATCAGGTATATCATTTAACGCAACCTGCGCCAGCACAGGGTTGCCCATAACAGCCAATAATAGCAAAGCCAACAGATAATTTAACTTCATATTTTTTTCTTCCGGTGCAAATATAATTGAGTATAAAAAAAGGTGCCGAAGCACCTTTTTTTACTTAAAGCTTCTTTTAATAATAATACAACGTAGTCGCATATACTGGGGTTTCGCCACTTAAGAAGGTAGCATCTAACTGGAATGTTCCTGCACTTAAATCATAAGTGCCATTGGAAACTTGTATAGAAAACGCGCTGACTTGTGTATCATCATCGATCCATCGAATAACATAGGTGCCATCAGCAATGGTACCCGTTTGACTCTCAGGAGAATCTTCTATTAATTCTATATCTCCATAGTAAATATCCGTTCGTCCACCAAAGCTTGCACCTGCACCACCCAATATTCTGAATGAAAAACAATTATCTGGCGTTAATGACAATTCGATACTGACTGTGGTTGTCCCTACATTAGGATCTTCCTCTGTAGTGACAGCCTTACCCAAGTCATTTCTCGGACACCAAAAGTCATTATCATTAATAAAGACCTTGATCGATTTTTTGGGCGATGTGTCGTCACCAATACTCAGGTTCCCGGCTCCGGTTAGGGTTAGAACAATGCTTTGCTCACCTGGAGCAATATCCTCATTATCTATAGCTGCAATTTGGATAGTAGCGGTACTCGAATTAGGTTCAATAACCAGATTCTTGCCATTGGGGAAAGTATAATTCACCCCCTCAGCTACATTGTTTTCTGTTATATCAAACGAAATTTCAATAGGCGATCCCTTTTGGGCACCTACCAATTGTACCTCAATGGTAATGGGCTCAGTCGCATTTTCATCAATGTTTGCAGAAGCTGAACTCCATTGAACAAATTCAGGAAAGGTAGCCGTATTATTAAAATTCTGGCATGAATATGCCATAAATACGACCCCTGTTAATAATATTAGTTTTTTCATAATTTCTATATTTTATCATTATAATAATTAATGAGTTTAACCACATCTTCAATTTTGCTGAATTTAAGTTTATTTGATTTAGCATAAGCCGGCAAATCATTGCCCCCCCCCAAGACCGCCAATATTGATTTTTTGTTAAGTTTAACTTCGTGAAATACGCCATCCAGATAAATATAATAAGTTACTGAACTTACAAACTTATCTTGCTGGTCAGTCGAAGAGTAGCTTGTTTGTGCCGATGAACTAATACGTCTTTCTACATCAGGCACAGCAAAAAACTTAATCTTATCATCAACATAACTAACCGCAAATTTTCTGCTCCCATCAATTTTAATATTTTTAAACCGAATTTGTGCAGAGGGTTCCGGGCCGTTGAGGATCAATGATTTTACATACTTATTGTCATATTCAACAATTGTACTATTCCGCTTCAATTGTACCGTACCGGCAAACACATCCACCCGTACAGGCACATTTTCAAATTTCTGCTTATTGGTAAATTCTACCATGCCATTAAAGAAATCACTAAGGAAATAGGGTGAGCCCGATATTTCCATATACCGTGATTTCAAAAGGTCGTCATTGAGTACATTGTTGTCCAAGGCATCAAGGATCAAACCCCGTTGTGCATAAACAGAAGTGCTAAATAATAACAATATTGATATCAGTAGTCTCATTTTTTAAAACCGGGGGGATAAGCCCCCCGGTGTGGTAAATTATTCGTAACCTGGTGCCTGAGTTATATTGGGGTTAGTATCCAGCTCCGATTGCGGTATCGGATACACACGCAAATAAGAGTCAGCGGCAATAAATGCCGGGGCCGAAACTTCCAGGCCGGTATTTGCCTGCTGCCTTACCAACGGCAAGCCGTTACGCCACAAGTCAAAAGTACGGTGTCCTTCAAAAGCAAATTCACGGTTTTTTTCGGCAAGCACCTCGGTCAGGTTTACCGTACCGGCAAAGTCAGCCAACCCTGCCCTGTTTCTGATTACATTAATATCGGCAGTAGCCCCGGTAGTATTGCCTTCCTTCACTCTTGCTTCGGCCCTGATTAAATACATCTCAGCCAAGCGGAGTATTTTGGTGCTTACCAGTCCAGGTACACCCGACTCACCCAGGAATTTACCATTATAGTACTCTCCATTATCATAAAGATATATAAGGTCAGCACTTGAAGGCGGATTGAAACCCCGCTCATCACCGGCCTCATACAAATTGATGATATCGGTAGTAACCCTGATATCGCCATAACCGGAAGGATTGTAAATCTGCCCGAGGTTGTTGGAGCCGGCTGTTTCTTCCGGCCTCCTCATGAGGGTGAAAATCTCCTCACTATTACCGGAAGTGGTATAAAAAGTAGCCAGATCATTACCTGCATGTAGCGAATATTCACCACTGTTTATCACATCGGTAGCCATTGATTCTGCCGTATTGTTATCACCCTGATACAAAGCAACCCGGGCATATAAAGCTTTGGCTGCATTGGCGGTAAACCTGAAAGGGCCTACATTCTCTGTGAGCAGCGGGATTGCTTGGTCAAGATCTGCCCTGATTTGGCTATAAACTTCGGCCAGGGTGTTTCTTGGCGGGGTATCAATTTTAGCCTCCAGTATTATCGGGATACCGGTATCCGGACCGGAGCCTTCGGCATACGGGGCGGAAAATACCCTCGACAAGTCAAAGTGTGCCAAAGCCCTGATAACCAATGCTTCTCCCAATACCTGGTTCCTTTCGGCATCAGTAGCATCGGCAGCCAGGTTAATATTGTTGATAATATTATTTACCCTTAAAATGACATCGTAGGCTTGATTCCAAAATGCCCTCTGGGTGGCATTGGCATTTAATTCATAACGGTAATTAAACACAAACCGGTTTGAATTGTCTATGGTCAGATAAACATTGTCCCCGCCTATTTCCGGGTTAACAAGGTAATCGCGGCCATAATAGCTGGTAGCCTGCAAACCATCATAGGCACCGAAAAGAGCCGTTTGCAAACTACTATAATCAGAAAGAGCCTCCTCAGTAGATAAGGACTGGGCCGGCTCGAGGTCCAGTACACCCTGACAGCTAAATGCTGTTAGGGCCATGGTAATAAATATTATGTTAATATATCGATTTTTCATTTTCGTATGTTGTTTAGAATGTCAAGTCAAGACCGAATGAAATGGTTTTACCCACCGGGTACCTGAAGAACTCCGAACCTGTTACATCCATTTCGGGATCAAACCCGGAATAGTTGGTCAAGGTCCACAGGTTTACCCCCTGGGCATAAATACGGACATTCTGGAAGCCTGCTTTACTAATAAGGTTTTTAGGGAAAGAATAGCCTAATGTTACATTCCTTAACCTCAGGTAAGAGCCGTCTTCCATATAGCGGGTGGATGCTGAGTTAGAAGCATTATTACCGCCCAGCAAGGGTTGTGGGCGAGAGGCAATATCCCCGGGCTGCTGCCAGTAATCCTGGCCCGCCTCAACAATGTTATTCCAACCAAAACGCTGGCCATCGCTTTCAATAAACCTCCGCGAGCTGTTAAACACTTCATTACCATAAACAAAATTAAAGAAGAATGATAGTGAAATCCCTTTGTAAGACAAGGTATTGGTAATACCTCCCACAAAATCGGGCAAAGCGTCTCCCACAATCCTGCGGCCTGCCTGGCTAAAGTTGCCGGTAGGGGTTGTCGGGTTTTCATTCTCATCTGTCTGCATCCATAACGGGGTGCCATCGGCTGGGTTTACACCGGCCCATTCCTGGATATACCAAGACCCCATTGATTCACCCACACGGTAAATCTTACGGAAATTACCCGGGGGATCAATGATATCCTCATCATTGTTCAGGGCAAGTATTTTGTTGTTATTCCAGGCAATATTAAAATCCGTAACCCACCTGAAATCACTGTCGAAGTTAATAGTGTTCAAAACCAACTCAATACCTGAATTTTGTACCGAACCCACATTACGGGTTGCTGAAGTAAAACCACTGGTAGCTGAAATAGGTACATTTAACAACAAGTTAGATGAAACCCTGTTATAGTACTCACCGCTGAAATTAACCCTGCTTTTTAGTACAGAAACATCTAAACCAACGTTCAGGCTATTACTCGTTTCCCAGGTAAGGTCAGGATTAGAAATCTGGCTGGGGGCACTACCCGGCTGGCCAAGGTAAGCCGCACCAAACCCATAAAGGCCCCGCGAAGCAAAATTGGCAATATCAGCATTACCTGAAGTACCGTAGCTAACCCGAAGTTTCAGGTCATCCAGAAAGCCGGCACCGGCCATAAAACCTTCTTCAATCACCCTCCAGGAAGCTGCTGCTGACCAAAAGATAGCATTGCGGTTGTTGACACCAAACCGTGACGAAGCATCATTTCGTACCGAACCTGATAAATAGTATTTGTTATTGTAATTATAATTAACCTGACCAAGGTAAGAGACAAAGGCATAGTCAGTTCTAAAGCCACTTACGTCCTGTGGCGTAGCTGTAGAGTTAAGCGTTTTCAACTTGCCGGTTGCCAAACCAATACCGCTAGCGCCAAAATTCTCCCGGCTATTGGTCTGTACCTCAAAAACAGCTAAAGCATCCAGGTTATGGGCATTGTCGAATGTCCAGTTACCCGCCAGTTTGGTTTGTGAAGTCAGGGTAATGTTCTGGTTGAAGAATTCGTCAATAGCACCATTGTCGTTAGCGCCATCATTGGTAGTAGGATCAAAGAACCTGCTTTCCCTGACACTCAGGAAGTCAGCTGCCAACACCTGGCTGATGTTCAGGTTTTCCAGTATATTAAACTGAATACTAAACTTACCCAAAGTTCTGAGGTTATTATTAATCACCGGGTTTAACGGGGCAGAATACAAGAAGTTATCATTGGTAAAAATCATCCAATCAGATTCCTGGCCAGTATAGTATTCTCCGGTCAATGGGTTCACAGGGTTTTGCAGTGGTGTATTAACAAAAGCACCAAGCAAAGGGGAAGCGAACCGGTTACCTGCTACGGCATTTAATTGGTCAGTGTAAGATACATTAAGGTTCAAGCCCATTTCCCACCGGTCATTAAACGTTTGGTCAACATTAGAACGTATAGAATATCGCTTGAAGCTCGACTCAATCAAAGTACCATCCTGGGTAAAGGCACTGGCCGAAACAAAATACCGGGTATTCTCGTTACCTCCTGAGGCCTGGATTTCATAATTTGAAGTACTTCCCTGCCTGAAAGCTGCGTCAACCCAGTTAAACGTACTGTCAAGCATCGACTGCGGACGGATATTATCAATCTGGGTTTCATTAAAACCTGAGTTTCTCAGAACCTGACGTTCGTACTCCCAAACAGTCTGACCATCCATCATCTGAAAGTTACCACTGTTTTCCAGGGTTACACCATACTGTGCCCTGGCCGTAATCGTGCTTTTGCCGGCTTTACCCCGCTTGGTGGTAATCAGTATTACTCCATTAGATCCACGCGAACCATAAAGTGCTGTAGCTGCAGCGTCTTTAAGCACAGTAAGCGATTCAATATCGTTCGGGTTAATGTTAGACAAGATGTCCTGTGGCCCGGCTACCGTGGTAAAATCACCTTGCTCAGCAATTACCCCATCAACAACATATAATGGCCCACTGCCGGCCGAGATTGAGCCTACCCCCCGGATACGAATAGCCTGGGAAGCACCCGGCTGGCCGGAAGGAGCCGTAGAATACACCCCGGCAGCCTTACCTTGAAGTAACTGGTTAACATCGGGCAAAGGAACATTTTCAATATCTGCAGAGTTCACCACGGCTATAGCCGACACATTCTTCTGTTGCGAAATAGTTGAGTAGCCTGTTACCACCACTTCCGCCAATTGTTCGGCATCTGCGGTCATGGAAATATCGATTACACTTCTGCTACCAATCTCCACTTCCTGTGTTACCATGCCAATAAAAGAGAAAATCAAGGTCCCTCCCTCAGCAGGAACAGAAAGTTTGTAGTTACCATCTAGATCGGTAACAGCACCTGTTGTGGTTCCTTTCACAACAACGTTCACACCTGGTATTGGAGCCCCATCCTCGGTGGATGTTACTTTACCAGAAACAGTACGGTCTTGCGCATAAGACATCCCCGTTAAAAGGGCCAGCACAAAACCGAGAAGTAAAATTTTCTTCATGCTTTTTGGTTTAAGTTTAACATTATTTAACAATGTGAAGTATGCGAAAATATAAAATATTGGAATAAAAATAACTATACTATAGGTTAGTAGTCAACCTTGATTTAATTTTTTATATAAATGGAAGTGGCTCTCTCTTTATTTAGTTTAATAACAACTTTGTTTAGTTCAACAACAGTATAGCTAACAAAGCCCACTCTTCGGGCTTCCAATTGTAAAAACTCAGATAAAATGAGGGAATACCCTAACCCGGAAAATTCACAAGAATTTTCCGCCCACAGGGTTACTCAACTGCAAAATATTGTAAAACAACATGTTATACACAAAACCCAGCATAAACCCAAGATTAAGCATGACCCAAATTTGAGGGTGAAATATTTTGCACTCATCAGGGTTTAACCTCCGCTAAGTCGGAGTCTAAGGACCTGATGTAATTAACTGGAAAACAGTCGTTTATCAGTTAATTTTACATCATTATTCACGATTTTCGTGAATAATCCGGGTTAACCTGCGCAGGTGGATCGTAGCCACCGTAGCCCGGTATGGGAACTACAGGGGCTGTCCAAGCAGGATAATAAACATAAAAAAGCCCTCCTGCGTGCTAACGAACTTCGGCCATCTTAACCTGCGCAGGGGGATCGTAGCCACCGTAGCCCGGTATGGGAACTACAGGGGCTGTCCAAGCAGGATAATAAACATAAAAAAAGCCCTCCTTCGTGCTAACGAACTTCGGAGGGCGAAGGTGGAGAATATCGGATTCGAACCGATGACCTCTACGCTGCCAGCGTAGCGCTCTAGCCAACTGAGCTAATCCCCCATGTATTTTATCATCCGTCCAATGACAAA
>JALSJF010000230.1 GCA_026989505.1 Cyclobacteriaceae bacterium | reverse complement strand
TTATTTGCGCCCTGCCCCTGGCCGGCAGGGCGCAAATTACTGCCGTGGGCCTCACGGCCGGGGTGTATTCAGCCATGAGTCCCTCCTATATTTTTCAGGCAGGTAGTTATAGTATCATATTTGATGGGATGGGCCGTGGTTTACAATACATTATACAAGATCAAAACGTAAGGTTGCAATTTGGCGCCTTTGCAGAGCACGGTTTGCTTTCCCGCTTCAGCATCAACCATCAGGTTAACCTGTACCATTTTTACCCCGGTTACTACATAATGGGCAGCCCAACAGGCGATAAAAGTACCGGAGCGGGTGTTTTTTCGGTAAAATATAACCCCATGCTGCGTGTTTATGCCCGGAAGGGGTTCCGGTTTGAGGCCGGGGCCGCTTTGGATTTCAACTTTGTTCGCAACAGCGGGCAGGGAGGAGACTTGCAATATAAGGACGACAACCTGAACGTATTATTTCCCGCTTTGCAAGATACTTTTAATCCGCTGGTGCTTTATGCTGCAGTAGGCCTGGCCTATCGGGCTGGTCCGATAGAAATGGCATTCAAGTATAACCACGGGGTAACCCCTATTACCAACTCCCTGGATTACCAGGGGCAAAACTACCCCATACCTGTGCGTATGCGAACATTCTTTCTGCATATTGGTATACTGGTATTTAACAAGGATTTAAAAGAATCGAAAAAAAGTAAATAGTGAAAAAATTAATTATTATCGTGTTGGCTTTTTCAGTCCAGGTGGCCTTGGCACAAGAGATTGGTGCTTTAGATTCACAAAAACCCAACGCCTGGCGCACCATGGGTGGATTTAGCCTGTATGGCGGAGGGGACGTAACCGGTTTTACCCTGGTCAATGAATACCTCCGCTATCTTACCCCGCACATAAAGGTAGGCCCTAATATAAAGTTTAGTTCGGCCAATCGTATCAGACGATACAAAACCGGGCTTAATTTGCAAGAGGACGATTTTCTGTTGGTGCATGCCAATATTTATGAAGTCGGGGGCATGGGGTATTACGAGTACTTGAACCCCGACCGTAATGGGCTGGAAATAGGGGTAGGTGTATTTTACCGGCACTTGCAAAATACCATTGCCACAGGGCCCAATACCGAGTATATAGGCGTTATCCGGGTACCGGAAAGTGCCATAGGGCAGTACGGTGAAAATACGGTAGGGTTCAATGTATATTTGGGCTTTATTGTCAATATAAGCCAGGCCATCAATCTCAACCTAGGCGGCTTAGTCCAGGGCGATACTGAGGGTAATGGTGGCTTCGGGGCGTTTGGCGGGTTGACGGTAGCCTTTTAATGCGTGAGCTAAACCCGGTACGGTATGAAATTTGCAGCAACACCAAATGTAAAATAGCCATGATACGGAAACATATGCATAGACTTCTCCTGCTCCTGCTTATTTGCGCCCTGCCCCTGGCCAGCCGGGCACAGATTACTGCGGTGGGTGTCAAAGCAGGCATCACTATGGGCTTAAACAAAACCTATGCCTTTCAGGCCGCTAATTACGGTGTGGTGC
>JALSJF010000229.1 GCA_026989505.1 Cyclobacteriaceae bacterium | reverse complement strand
ATCTGGGGTCCCCGATGGCGCCAAATAAAATAGCATCGGCAGCCTTGCACAACTCCTCCGTAGCCTGCGGGAATGGGTTGCCCGTAGCCTCAATGGCGGCCGCGCCAATCAGCCCTTTGGTGAAGGTGAACGTATGCCCGTAAATATCGGCTATGGCCTGTAAGGCCTTGATTGCCTGGCTGGTTACCTCCGGGCCGATGCCATCACCGGGTAAAACTGCTATTTTCATCTGTTTACTATTTTATTCACGTTGTGTCTGATTTTATGGGTGTTCAGGTTTTGCTTTCGTCAACATCACCGGGTTCACCAAGCCGGGGCCAAAACAGGCCTTGGGCACCCATGTCATCCTCCCCGGTTGTTCCGTTGAACAGCCATAGGGTAAACAAGCCTTAACCAAACAAGTTAATTTTTTCATCTCCATCAGGCCAGGGCCCTTCTTTCAAATTTTTCTATTGCGTCTTTTTTGCTGATTAAAAAATCGATATCATCGAGGCCGTTAAGCAGGCAATGCTTTTTATAGGCATTGATGGCAAACCCCTCCGCTTCGTCACGGCCCACAATGGCTATTTGCTGGTTTTCCAGGTCAATTTTGATTTTTTGCTGTGGGTCTGCCGCCACGGCAGCAAACAGTTTTTGCAGGAAGCCGTCACTCACCTGCACCGGCAACAGGCCGTTGTTGAGGGCGTTATTTTTAAAAATATCGGCAAAGAAACTCGACACCACCACCCGGAAGCCGTAATCGTATAGGGCCCAGGCGGCATGCTCCCGGCTGGAGCCGCAACCAAAATTTTTGCCGGCCAGCAAAATGGCGGCACCTTTAACCTTGTTTAAAACAAAGTCTTCTTTCATTGTGCCATCGGCATGATAGCGCCAGTCGCGGAAGAGGTTATCGCCAAAGCCTGCCCGGGTAGTGGCCTTTAAGAACCGGGCCGGGATAACCTGGTCGGTATCCACATTTTCTAAGGGCAGAGGGGCGGCAGTAGAAATCAGGGTGGTAAATGCTTCCATTATTAATTTAAGAATTTCCTTACATCAGTTATTTTGCCGGTAATGGCCGCTACCGCTGCGGTGGCCGGGCTGGCCAGCAAGGTGCGGGAGCCGGGGCCCTGGCGGCCCTCAAAGTTGCGGTTGGAGGTGGACACACAGTATTTACCGGCCGGGATCTTATCTTCATTCATGGCCAGGCAGGCCGAGCACCCCGGTTCGCGCAGTTCAAAACCTGCTTCCGCCAAAATTTTATCGAGGCCTTCTTCTTTGGCCTGTTCTTCCACCCGTTTGGAGCCCGGCACAATCCAGGCCGTAATATTGGCCGCTTTTTTACGGCCTTTAACAAGGGCCGCCACTTCCCGCAGGTCTTCAATGCGCGAGTTGGTACAACTGCCGATAAAAACAAAATCAACCTCCTGGTCAAGAATCGGTTGTCCCTCAGCAAATTGCATGTAGTCCAGGGCTTTGGCAAACGAGGGGTCGCCATTGGCAACCGGCAAGGGTTGGCTTACCCCTACGCCCATGGCCGGGTTGGTGCCATAGGTGATCATGGGCTCAATATCTGCGGCAGCAAAATTTATTTCTTTATCAAAAACGGCATCTTCATCTGTATAAAGGGTTTTCCAGAAGGCCATATTTTTTGCCCATTCTTCCCCTTTGGGGGCGAAGTCGCGCCCTTGCATATAGGCAAAGGTGGTTTCATCCGGAGCAATCATGCCCCCGCGGGCGCCCAGTTCAATACTCATATTGCACACGGTCATGCGCCCTTCCATCGACAAACTTTCAATTGCCGAACCGGCAAACTCCACAAAATAGCCGGTGCCGCCCGAGGTAGAGATTTGGGCGATGATATATAAAATGATGTCTTTGGCGCCTACTCCTTCAGCCAACGAACCGTTTACTTTAATGCGCATGGTTTTGGGCCTGGTTTGCAGGATGCACTGGGTGGAAAACACCTGTTCAACCTCACTGGTGCCAATGCCAAAGGCAATGCAGCCGAAAGCTCCGTGGGTAGAAGTATGGCTATCGCCACAAACTATGGTCATCCCTGGCTGGGTGATGCCTAACTCCGGGCCGATGACATGCACAATGCCCTGATTGGGATGCCCCAGGCCATAAAGCTCTACCCCATGGCGGGCACAGTTGGCTATCAGGGCATCTACCTGTGATTTACTCAAGGGGTCGTTGATGGGCAAATGCTGGTTTTTGGTAGGCACATTGTGGTCGGCTGTGGCAATGGTTTGCTGTGGCCGGAACAAGGGTATGCCGCGCTTCTCCAGGCCGGCAAACGCCTGCGGGCTGGTAACCTCGTGGATCAGGTGCCGGTCGATATAGAGCACTTGCGGCCCGTCCGGTACGGCTTCCACTACATGGGCATCCCAGATTTTATCAAACAAGGTTTTTCCGGCCATCGTCAGTCAAGGTCAATCATCGCATAACCGGCTACCAGTTCTTTCAGGTCTTTGTCTTCTACCAAACCGGTGCGGTCGGCCACTTCCAGGAAATCATTATACACCTTATCCAGGTCAGCTTTATTCAGGGATACGCCCAGTTTTTCCAGGCGGTATTTGAGGGCGGCATGGCCGCTGCGGGCGGTAAGCACAATCTGGCTGCCGTCAGCGCCCACTTCTGCGGGATCAATAATTTCGTAGTTCTGGCGGTGCTTGATCACCCCGTCCTGGTGGATGCCCGAGGAGTGGGCAAAAGCGTTGCTGCCCACAATTGCCTTATTGGCCTGTACCGGCATATTCATCCGTTCGGCTACCATCTGGCTCATGGCCGTAAGCAGCCGGGTGTTGATATCGGTATAATACGGCAGGTCGGTACGTTTGTTGATGATCATCACCACCTCTTCCAGCGAGGTGTTGCCGGCCCGCTCGCCTATACCGTTGATGGTGCACTCCACCTGGGTGGCGCCATTTTGTACCGCAGCAATGGCGTTGGCGGTAGCCAGGCCAAGGTCGTTATGGCAATGGGCGGCAATATCCACCTTGTGAATGCCCTTAACATTTTCTTTCAGGTACTTGATTTTGGCGCCAAATTCTGCCGGCAGGCAATAGCCGGTAGTGTCGGGGATATTGATTACGGTGGCCCCGGCTTTGATCATGGCCTCTACCACCCGCGCCAGGTATTCGTTATCGGTGCGGCCGGCATCTTCGGCATAAAACTCTACATCTTCAACAAATTTTTTGGCATATTTTACCGCAGCCACCCCGCGCTCAATCACCTCTTCTTTGGTGGTCCGCAGTTTGGTGAAAACGTGTAAATCGGAAGTGCCCAGGCCGGTATGGATGCGCGGCTTTTTGGCCGGTTTAATGGCCTCAACAGCTACGTCAATGTCTTTTTGTACCGCCCGGGTAAGGCCGCATACCGAGGCGTTTTGCATGTTTTGGGCAATGGCTTTTACCGCTTCAAAGTCGGCCGGGCTTGATACCGGAAATCCGCCTTCGATGATATCTACCCCAAGGTTATCCAGGGCTTTGGCTATAACCAGCTTTTCTTTGCCATGCAACTGGCAGCCGGGTACCTGTTCCCCGTCCCGCAGGGTAGTATCAAAGATTTTTATTTTTTGATCCATATCACTAAATAGTTTTATTTCCGGGAGTGAAGCGCCAAAGTTAGTGCCGGTAGTTACCGGAGAAAATGCCTAATAAATTAATAATTACGATTGCTAAGAGGCTATTTATCGTTATATATGCTTATTATTAGTTATTATTGTCAATTATTTGTTCTATTAAATACAATGGCTAAACCCCGGTCTGATAAACTCTTTACCCTGATAAAATCGATGAAACCGAGCGAAAAACGCTATTTCAAGCTCTGGGCGAGCGGGGATAAGCAGCAGGGGAGCCCCAAATATTTACAATTATTTGACCAGATTGACCGGCAGGCACATTATGATGAAGAGGCGATAGAGGCCTCAGCCGGCTATCTTACCCGGGGGCAACTCTCCAATTTAAAGGCCAATCTTTACCGGAAAATCCTCACCGGCCTGAAGCACTATAACATTACCAACAGCCCCGATATGCAGGCCCGTGAGTTGATTGACTACGCCCAGTTACTGTTTGACCGCAGCCTCTACCGCCAATGTGATGACCTGCTGAACAAGGCCCTGGGCATGGGCAGAAAAACCGGCAACCTGGAGCTGCAACTGATGGTGCTGAAGTGGAAGAAGAAAGTAATCTACCAGACCATGGGCAAGGGCAGCATGACTGCCGCCAACGATATTATTGCCGAGGTGCAGGAGGTAAACAACCGCATCAACAACATCAATACCTTTACCAACCTGCAGTTGCAGCTCAACTCACTTTACCTGAAGACCGGTTACATCCGCAACGCAGAAGACTATAACCGGGTACGTGATATCTTCTATTCCAACTTGCCGGAGTTTAATGAAGAAGACCTGAGCCTGGCCGAAAAGTCAAATTTATATTCCCTTTATATTGATTTTTATTTCTTTATCCAGGACTTTAGCACGGGTTACGACTACGCCAAAAAATGGGTCAGCCTGTTTAATCATAAATCCCTGATTTATGCCAACCTGGAGACCTACATTAAGGCCCTGAACAGTTTGATGATTGCCCAGTCGAGGATAAATGCCTACGAGGAATTTATCCGCACCAAGCGCCAACTGCGCGGCCTGCGTAACCTGCCGGCCATCCGTATGAACGAGAACATCAGCCTGAAGCTGTTTAAGTATAATTATGTGCATGAGTTCAACGGCTTGTTTATGAAAGGGGACTTCACCCACGGGGTGCGGCTGATGGAAAGGATTAAACCCCGGATTGACGAGTACATTGCCCGCTTAGACAACCACTCACGGCTGATTATGTATTATAAAATAGCCAGCCTGTATGTGGGTAATAGCGATTTTGCCGAGGCCCTGGTATGGCTCAACCGCATTATCAACACCGAGCAAACCGTTATGCGCGAAGACATCCATGGGTTTGCCCGTATGCTCAGCCTCATCTGTCATTATGAGCTTGGCCATACCGATATTCTGGATTACCATGTGCGCTCCACCTACCGGTTTCTGATAAAAAGGGAAAACCTGCAGCAATACCATAAGTATATCCTTAA
This sequence comes from Cyclobacteriaceae bacterium, assembly GCA_026989505.1. Taxonomy (GTDB): domain Bacteria; phylum Bacteroidota; class Bacteroidia; order Cytophagales; family Cyclobacteriaceae; genus S012-113. Next base: position 5,754 of record JALSJF010000229.1, on the reverse strand, counting down.
TTTCCTGAAGCATGTAGCGGCCAACACTTCGGAGCAGGAGATGATTGCCAATTTTGAACGCCTGCGGCAGCAACTGTTGCCCCTGGAAACCAACCCTTATGAGAAAAGGGCCTTTATCTACTTTGATATTATCTCCTGGTTAGAAGGCAAGATACAGGGGCGGCCGGTGCAGGAGGTAATAAGGGAGAAGGCCGCTAAACGGCTCGATAAAAAATTACTTGTATAACTAATTTCATTACCATGAACACCGATTTCGACCAATATTTTCAACACTACCTCAAGCTGGTACAAGCAGGGCCCCTGCTGCCGGTGTTGCAGGAAACCCATGAAGAGTTTATGGCCCAACTGGCCGGAGTGGATGACGACCGTGGCCGTTACCGGTATGCCCCGGATAAATGGAGCATCAAAGAAGTGGTGGCCCATGTAATTGATACCGAACGTATTTTTGCCTACCGGGCCCTGCGCTTCGCCCGCCAGGACACTACCGCCCTGCCCGGCTATGACGAGAACCATTTTGTGGAATACAGCGGTGCCGATAACCGGTCAATAGCCGGCCTGAAAGAAGAGTTTGACCTGGTAAGAAAAGCCTCCATTGCCCTGTACAAATCTTTTGACGACCGCATGCTGGCCCGGCAAGGCACGGCCAACAACATGACGATAGGGGTAAAGCCTTTGCTTTACCTGATGGCCGGCCATGGGCGCCACCACGGGAATATTTTGCGGGAGCGGTATGGTGTGCAGTAAAAGCATTATTTTAGCTGAAAAACAGTGCCATGAAGAAAGCAGCCTATCTGCTGGTGTACCTGTTGCCCGTAAGCGTTTATATTGCCCTGACCACCACGGGCTGGCTGACCTTTTTGCCGGTAGTAGTATTCTTCGGCCTGGTACCCGTTCTGGAGTTGCTACTGCCACCCGATAGCCGCAACCCGGCAAAGGAGGCCCTCCGCCACCTGAAGGAAGACAAGTATTACGATTGGGTGATTTACCTGACCATCCCCCTGCATATAGGCCTGTTATTTTATTTTTTTCAGGTTATTGCAACCACCCCGGCAGGGTCTTTGGCATACACCGGGCGCATCCTTAGCGTTGGCCTGCTATGCGGGGTAACCGGCATTAACCTGGGGCATGAACTGGGGCACCGGCACAACCGGGTTGAGCAACTGCTGGGGGAGTTGTTGTTACTGACTTCGTTGAACACCCATTTTCTGCCTTATCATAATGCCGGCCATCATGTAAACGTGGCCACCCCCAATGACCCCGCCACGGCCCGCAGGAACCAACTGTTGTATGCCTTTTGGCTAACCTCACATTTTGGTAGTTACCGGCAGGCCTGGCGGCTGGAAAGCCAACGGCTGGCGCGCAAGGGGGGGCGGGCGTTCTCATGGCAAAACCGTATGCTGGGGTATAGTGTAGCCAACGTCCTCCTGGTGGCCGCCATATATTATTTCTTTGGCCTGAAGGTACTGGTTTCCTTCCTGTTGGTGGCTACCATCGGTATCCTGCTGTTAGAAACAGTGAATTACATTGAGCATTATGGGCTGCTACGGCAAAAAAATGCCGATGGCCGCTACGAACGGGTGCAACATCATCATTCGTGGAACTCCGACCATGTCCTTGGCCGTGCTGTCCTGTTTAACCTTTCGCGCCACTCTGACCACCACTATAATGCCAGCCTTAAATACCAGGTGCTGAAATCGATACCGGACAGCCCGCAAATGCCCACCGGCTACCCCGGCATGATGCTGCTGGCTTTGCTGCAACCGCTATGGTTTTGGGTGATGAACAAAAAGTTGATACCCTTTTCCCATTCTGCCGGATGATGGAGAAAGACTACGATTACATCATTATTGGTTCGGGCTTTGGCGGCTCGGTTTCGGCCCTGCGCCTGGCGGAGAAAGGCTATAAAGTGCTGGTGATTGAACAAGGGAAACGATATGCAGCCGGTGATTTTGCCAAAACCAACTGGCAACTGCGCAAGTGGTTGTGGCTGCCGGCCTTAAAGCTCTTTGGTATTCAAAAGGTGTCTTTTTTTCGCCATATTTCTATTCTCAGCGGGGTGGGGGTAGGCGGGGGCTCGCTGGTGTATGCCAACACGTTGCCCAAGCCCAAACCGCCCTTTTTTAACCATGGCTCCTGGCAGGGGCTGGACGACTGGGAGGAAAAGCTGGCGCCCCACTATGAAACCGCCTGGCGGATGCTGGGGGCGGCCGATAACCCCTGGCTGGCCCCGGCCGACATCTCCCTGCAAAAGATGGCCGTTACCCTGGGCAAAGAAGCGGCCTTTGCGCCTGCCAGGGTCTCGGTTTATTTTGGTGAGCAAGGCCAAACCGTAGCGGACCCTTATTTTAACGGCCGGGGCCCGGAGCGCACAGGCTGTGTTTTTTGCGGGGCCTGCATGACCGGCTGTCGCCATAATGCCAAAAACACCCTCGATAAAAATTACCTGTACCTGGCCACCCGGCTGGGGGCGGAGGTGCTGGCCGAACATAAAGTGGTGGACATTATCCCCGCAGGGGAAAGGGGCGAAAACGGCTACGAGGTGGTCTTTAAGCAATCTACCGCCTATTTCAGCAGCAAAAAAAGGCTCCATACCAAAGGCGTGATATTTGCGGGCGGGGTGCTGGGCACCCTTCCGCTCTTGTTAAAGCTGAAGGAGGGCCACCTGCCCAACCTCAGCCCAAATGTAGGCAAAATGGTCCGCACCAATAACGAATCCCTGATTTTGAATACCGTTTATAAGGGAGAGTATAGCGGCAAAATGGCCGAAGGTATTGCTATTGGCGCCATCCTATCGCTTGATGAAAACAGCCATATTGAGCCTGTACGTTACGGCAAGGGCAGTGGGTTTTGGGGGCCGCTCACGGTGCCCGTTGTCAACGAACCCAACTTCTTCTTGCGGGTGATTAAGCTGGCTGCCAAAATGGTTGCACTGTCTTTGGTTAAACTCAGGATTATCACCCGCGACTTTGCCAGCAATACGGCCGTCCTCCTTTTCATGCAGCACCTCGATTCCACCATCCGGTTTACCAAGGGGCGCCTGGGCATGAAGTCGGGGCTTGACGGTAAAAAACCCACGGCTTTCATTCCCGAGGCCCTGGCCTTTGCCCGGCAATACGCCCGGTCGATTGGCGCCATTCCTACCGTGCTGCTTACCGAATCGGTTACCGGCATTCCTTCAACCGCCCATATCCTTGGGGGCGCCTGCATGGGCAAAGATGCCAGTGAAGGGGTTATCGATAAAGACAACCGGGTTTTTGGTTATGATAATATGTACGTTTTTGATGGCTCCATGATCTCGGCCAACCCCGGGGTGAACCCGTCTTTAACCATTACCGCCATTACCGAATACGGGATGTCTAAGATTCCGGAAAAGGGCCCTTAACCCGAAACATTCATAAGCTGATGGCCCTGAAGTTTCGGTATCATTGGGTTAACCCGGACTAATCATGAAAATCATGGATAATGATGTAAATTAACCGCCAAATAACTGTTTATCAGTTAATTACAACAGGTACTTAGACTCCGGTTCAGCGGAGGTTAACCCTGATGTTGCTACTAAGTCACTAGGTAACACTGCGGTTTGGTGTCTTCGGGCCTTGGTGGCAAAAAGCAGTTAAACCAGGTTATACTGGCTACACCTTAATACAAATGTTCTTCGCCTCGGTAAAAAAATTCAGCGCCTCCTCACCACCTTCCCTGCCAACCCCCGATTGTTTCATGCCGCCAAAGGGGGTGCGCAGGTCGCGTACCAGCCAGCAGTTGACCCATACAATGCCTGCTTTCAGGGCCGCAGCTACCCGGTGGCCCCGCTGCAGGTTCTCTGTCCATACTGTGGCCGACAGGCCATAATTTGTACTGTTGGCCAGGGCAATAACTTCTTCCTCGGTTTCAAATGGTTGTACCGTTACCACCGGGCCAAATATCTCTTCCTGATTGGTCCGGCAGGTTTCATCCAATCCCGTTATTAGGGTGGGCTGGATAAAATAACCGTTGGCACAACGGCCTTCCACTTTAACCTGATGGCCCCCTGCTTCTATCTTACCCCCTTCTGCCGTTGCCAGTTTTATATAGGATAACACTTTTTGCATATGTGCTTCTGAAACTACCGCCCCGGTTTGGGTAGCTTCTGCCAGCGGGTCGCCCACCTGCATGGCCTTTACTTTGTCGGTAAAGGCCGCTAAAAACGTAGCGTAAATTGCTTGTTGCACATAAATGCGGCTGCCGCAAAGGCATATCTGCCCTTGGTTGGCAAACGATGAACGCAGGGTAGTGGCCAGCGCCTCCTCAAAATTACTGTCGGCAAAAATGATATTGGGGTTCTTGCCGCCCAGTTCGAGCGACAATTTTTTAAACATCGGGGCGGCCACCGTGGCAATATGGCGGCCGGTTGCGGTTCCCCCGGTAAAGGAAATAGCGGGGATATCCGGGTGGGCTACGATAGCTTGCCCAACTTTAGGGCCCAGGCCATGGACAATATTCAGCACCCCGGGCGGCAAGCCGGCCTCGATGCACAAGCGGCTCAGTAAAAAGGCGGTCATGGGGGTAATTTCCGAGGGCTTGGCCACCACGCAGTTGCCGGCAGCAAGGGCCGGGGCGATCTTCCAGGTAAAAAGGTAGAGCGGCAGGTTCCAGGGCGAAATACAGCCGGCAATACCCACCGGCTCCCGTACGGTATAGTTTACCCCTTTGTCGGGGCTGACATGGGCTGCCGTTGAGGCGTTGATGATGGCCGCAGCATAAAAGCGGAAATTAGCCGCAGCCCGCGGGATATCAACCGTTCGTGCCAGGGCAATGGGTTTACCATTATCAATGCTTTCGGCCCGCGCCAGAGCTTCGCGGTCACGGTCAATAAGCCCGGCAATCTTCGTCATGATGGCTGCCCGCGCCTCTGCCGGCATGGCCGCCCAGGCAGCAGTTGCCTGCCGGGCAGCCGCCACCGCCTGTGCCACATCATCAGCGCCCGAATCGGGCAATTTGCTGTACACCTTACCGGTGGCCGGCTCAATATTGTCCAGGTAATGATCCGTCACCGGGGCTGCCAGCGTACCATTAATATAATTCTTAATTTCTTCCATCGGGTTGGTTTTTACAGGCAATTGGTGCGGCCGCCATCTACGGCCACACTTATGCCGTTGATATACCCGGCTGCCGGGGAGGCCAGAAAAGCCACGGCTGCCCCCACTTCGGCAGGCTCGGCAAAACGGCCGGCCGGGATAGCGGCTTTCATGTTTGCCGCTTCGGCCTCCGGGTCGGTGCCGCGTTTAGCCGCCCAGGCCTCAAACAACCCCTGCAGGCGGGCCGTTCGGGTAGCCCCCGGCAACACATTGTTTACCGTAATGCCATACCGGCCGAGTTCATGGGCCAGGGTTTTCGACCAACTGTTTACCGCCCCGCGGATGGTGTTGGAAACCCCGAGGCCCGGGATCGGGGCTTTTACCGAAGTGGAAATTATGTTGATGATCCGGCCATAGCCTGCTTGTTGCATAAAGGGCACTACGGCCCGGGCCAGAATCTGGTTGTTGAGCAAGTGGCTGTTAAATGCCCGGAGGTATTCTTCTTCCCCGGCATCAATGGCCAATCCCCCCGGAGGGCCACCGGTATTGTTCACCAGAATATGATAGTGGTTCTCCTGCGCTACTACGGCCCGCACGGCATCACTGTCATTAAAATCGGCCACCAGCACCGCATGCCGCTGCCCCCGGTCGGTAGCCAGGGTGGCAGCAGCCTTTTCCAGGGCTTCCCGGTTACGGGCCA
>JALSJF010000228.1 GCA_026989505.1 Cyclobacteriaceae bacterium | reverse complement strand
GCCGTGGCCAGTTTGTCATGCACAGCAAGGGCATTTTTATCCACCAGTGGCTGTACTTCGGCCAGAAACCACTCATAGCCGGTTGATTTAGGATAGGGTAGCTGATAATACTCCAGGTTGTTCAATTGGCCCAGCAAGGCGGCATCCACCCGGCCGCCACGGGCCAGTTCACCGGCTTCATCGTAAGGTTGCCCCACCTGATTGGCCAGGTAGTTCAACAGCATATTGGCCATGCCAATATCAAAGGCTACCCGTTTCCCCTTAAGCCGGAAAGAGATATTGGCAATCCCCCCCATGTTGATGCAGGCAGCATAGGCGCCAAAAAGCAGTTCATCGCCAATGGGCACCAGGGGGGCACCCTGGCCCCCGAGGGCCACATCCTGTTGGCGGAAATTACACACCACTTTGTAGCCCGTGGCGTTAGCTATTTCCTGGCCGGCACCTATCTGTAAGGTCACCCCTTTTTCGGGCTGGTGAAACACGGTATGACCATGACTGGCAATCAGGTCCGGCTGCAGGCCATACCTGCGGATAAACTTTTTGGTTTGCATCCCCAGCCATTGGCCATATTTTATATCCAGCGTTTCAATTTCTGCCGGGGTATAACGGATGGCCTCTGCCAACGCCTTCTGCCAGGCCGCATCATAGGCAATACTTGCTGCCTGCACGAGGGTAAAATCCCAGCCGCTACCGGTATGGGTAAACCGCACATAAGCCAGGTCAAGGCCATCCAGCGAGGTGCCCGACATCAGGCCAATAGCGGTATAGGTATTGGTTTCCATCTTTATCCTAAAGTAACAAAAAGTCCCTGCCATAAATAGCAGGGACCAAAAAATCAACCAAGTATACTCTTAAATTTCCGGGTCGGGGGGGGTGTTGGGATTATTATCACGCTCCAAGGTAGGGTAAGGATAATAATTCCGGTTCCGCTCATTCGTGGTGTTAGGAGGGTTTGGCGAACTCAACAGGTTAGGGTGAAACCTGCGGCTGTCTTCAAAGCGCATTCCGGTCATAAACATTTCAATACACCGGTTTTTATAGATTTCCTCCAGCACTTCGTTCTGGTCAGTAGCATTACCCGGCCAGGCAGGCAGGTTAGCATTCACCCCGAGCGGGTCGTTGGCTTTGGTCCTTACCAGGTCAATTTGTGCCACAGCATTAGGTAAATCATTCATTCTGGCATAGGCCTCAGCTTTGTTCAGCATCATTTCCCCGGGCAGGAAAACCGGAATAGAAGAAGTAGAAGTTTCGAAGAACCCCTTCATCTCGCTTAACGGCTGGCCTCCGGCATCGGGCAAAGCAAAGCCTTTGTCTGCCCCAAGATAAAAATCAACACGGCCGTCCCCGGCTTCCGGTATGTATGGCCCTGTGAGGCCAAAGTTGGTTTGCGGATCAAGACTGGTAGAGTTTACCGTCCGGTCCCAGATGGGATTAACATTATTAGCATCGTAGGTAAACATTGATGTTTGCGCAGAAGCCAGGGCGGCATCCGCACTGCTGATTGCTTCGGCATAATTACCGGCCATTAAGTTATAACGCGACAAATAAGCATTAATACTGGCAAGTAAGTCTATGTCCTGCCCCAGCACTTCGTTAACGAATTCATCAGATACCGGGTTGGTGTTCAGGGCGTTGCGGCCTGTTTCCAGCAATGAGATGCATTCGGCCAAAACCGTAGCCCGGTCGCTGAACGTTGCTTTACCATCAGGCGAATTATTAATCGGTGCTTGTTCAAACATCTGGATCAGCGCCCCCAGGGTAATGGCTTTATAAAAGCTGGCAAAGGCAAGCAATGATCCCCTGGTTTCCTCTGACATTTCTGCTTTATCAATATTGGCCAGGATTGACTCGGCCATTCCTTTGGCACGCAATAAGGTAACCCAGGGGTTGGTAATGCCGCCACTGTCGCCTGAAAGTTCATCCCCGCCTTTAGCAAGTTCGTTAATATTCAAAAAAGTATTGGTTACCCCAAACTCACGGGTAGTAATCCCCGGGGCTTCGATAACCTGCCTCAGGGTAGTTGTGCTATAATATTGGGCTAACCCCACACTCAAGGCAAACAGGCCGTCTTTCGATCCGAAAACGACTTCTTCAGTTGGGTTGTTCGGATTAGGAAAATCGCGATTACAAGATAGGGCCACCAGGCTGAAAACCAGCGCCAGTGAAACAATTTTCAGATAATTTATATTTTTCATCTTTTTCTGTATTTAGTCGATTAGAAATTAGCCGTGATGCCAAACCTTATCACTCTTGGGATGGGTACCAGCCCCATAACCCCGCCTCTGGAGCCGTTGCTTTGGGCATCCATGTTTACTTCGGGGTCCCAGCTTGAAAATTTATCTATTGAGAACAAGTTGCGCCCCGACAAAGTGAAACGCACATCACGCATGCCTTTGAATGGCTTTGGCCACAGGTAGGAGAGTGAAAACTCCCGTAACTTGGTAAAGGAGCCGTCTTCTATATAGGCTTCGGCAATACCAAATTTTGCCCGGCCGGTTCCCCGGAGCTCTTCCCCCCGAAGCTCCCGTGCCTCCTGAGCACCCCCGCCAAAACGGTAAAACATCCGGGTATCCCAGCTTAGGATATCAAACCCTTGTACCATATCAAACTGCAGACGCATAGACCAGTTCTTGTAGGAAAACTCATTTATTAACGAGGCAATAAAGTCCGGGTTGGGGTCGCCAATGACCTTTTGCAGGGCGGCCCCGGTGGGCTGGCCGGTGATGGGGTCTCGTTCCGGCACATTATTGCCGTTTTCATCAACCGAGCCCCGCTCCCGTTGGGGCAAGCCCGCGGGGGTCAACAGCAAACTGCCGTCTTCGTTTCTGGCATAATACCCTTGCTTGAACACACCCAGCGGATAGCCATTCTTGGCTTTGGAAAAGCCGAAGTTGCCAATACCTATTTCATCCCCTTCTATACCGTTAACCTCATTTTTGTTGGTAGAAAAAGTAGCTACAATGTCCCACGTAAAACTACTGGTTTGCACAGCCGCAGCCGTAAGCATTATTTCATACCCAACATTTGTCATGGTACCGATGTTTTCAATTCTGCTTGTTGCCCCGGTAGAAGGAGACAGGTTTCTTTCCAGTAGCAGGTCTTCTATATTCTGGTTATAATAAGTAAACTCAAGGCCCAGGCGGTTGTTTATCATGGCCACGTCCACCCCTATCTCAACTTCTGTTTGCCGTTCGGGCCGGAGGTCCGGATTGCCGATCTGGGTGGGCGAAACCAACCCGGATAAACCGTTGATGCTAACCGCCCCATAATTTGATAACCGGTCGAACGGGCCAATGGCTGTAAGGTTGCCGGCCTGGCCCCAGGCAGCCCTGATTTTAAAGTTGCCAAACACATTGCCCAGGCTGTTCTGCCAGAATTGCTCCTCTGAAAGGATGTAGGAGCCGCTCACTTTGGGAAAAAACTGGTTACGCTCATCTACACCAAATACTGAGGCCCCGTCAAAACGGGCGGCCCCGGTAATAAACAACTTATCTTTGAACCCAAACGTCTGTTGGATATATCCCCCCCAGATTGATCGCTGGGAGCGGAACTCACCGGTAGCAATGGTGGCTGCACCATTCGTTGTTTGTATCCCCAGGGCCAGGCCCGTGGCACTTATGGTGGTTGAATTGGTACGGTCGTATTGCCAGGTATATCCGGCAGCAGTAGTAGAGGTAATGTTACTGTTAATCTTGGCATCATATACAGCATTAATGTCACTGTTAAGCTGCATGGTATTAATGGTGGAGGTCCTGGCTGACCCCAGTGGTGCCGTTGTTGTACCGATGGGGGCATAGCGTGTGCCGGTTGATGAAGCATTGTCATACCCCAGCACATAATTTATCGTCAACCCCTTCATGGGGGCCAGGTTTAATTGAAAATCGCTGATGGAGCGGTTGTTCTCCTGCTGGAAATCAAAGGTCTCAATATACTCCAGGATATTCGGGTAAAAGGTCATCTGCGGATAGTTGCCATCGGCATCGGGGGCGGGGTCTATCTTATTGTTGGTAAAAAGGATGGTTTGTAACACCCCGTAGCCATAGCCACCATTCGGTTTGTCGTTACTGTGGCTGCGGGAAATATAGGAACCAATAGAAAAAGACGCCCAGTCATTTAATCGTTGATCAATGCGAATCCTGCCACCTACACGAGAAAAATCGGTACCTTTCATTATGCCTTCATTAAACAAGTAGGAAAGGGAGCTGAAGTACTTCGTGTTTCCTTTGCCACCGGCAATCGACAGGTAGTTATCCGTACCCATGCTGTTTTCAAATACCATGTCCTGGTAATCATAGCGGGTTGCCGGTACTGTGGCCGGGTCGGGGGCCGGGTTTGCCCAATCCAAAGGGGCATCATTATAATCAATCTTCTTGCGTAGAGAATTAAAGTTGATGCTCGTGGAAAAGGATATCTTCGGGGTACCCGATACACCTTTTTTGGTGAATATTTGCACAACTCCGTTGCTGGCACGGGAGCCGTAAATTGCTGCCGCAGCCGCTCCTTTAATTACTTCTATACGCTCAATATCCTGAGGGTTGATGTCTGACAACCGGTTTTGCACTACCGAATTGACCCCTAAAACATTGGTAGAATTATTATTGACAATTACTCCATCTATAATATACAACGGATCGGAGCTGCCATTCACGGTACTTGCACTGCGCAGGCGTACACTTACACCGCCTGCCGGATCACCGGAATTTTGCATAACCTGGATACCGGCCATTTTGCCGGTTAACGAACCGGTAACATCTACTGCCCCCGAGCCGGCAATTTCTGCTCCGCTCATGGTGGCAATACTGTTGCCCAACTGTTTTTTCTCGGTTAAGCCACCGGTTCCTGTTACAACAATTTCGCTCAGGCTTAGAACATCATTTTGTAAGCTTACATTTACCGTAACTTCCGGTGCTGCCCCAAGGGTAATGGCTTCCTCTTTGGTAGCATAACCTACTGAGCGAACAAGCAGAATGTATTCCCCGGAAACCAGGGCAACGTTAAACTTAAAATTCCCGTCCATATCGGTAATGGTACCGGCACTTGTGCCCTTAATCTGTACTGTGGCACCAATTACCGGCAGGCCTGCGGTTGCTTCGGTTATTTTGCCAGAAATGGTATAATTGGACGTTTGTGCCCATAGCAAGGTACCCTTCATAAGCAAAAAGACGAGTAAAACACCTTTCATACATAAAGAAAGTGTGCTGCTGTTGTACTTATTCATCATATACTGAATTTTGGTTAACAATAAATTTAAAATTCCCATTTAACAAAAGCCTCAATGGCCTCATATTGGGCCATGCCCAGGTCATCATAGGCCCTGGCCGTAGCCTTGTTACGGTCTTCGGCCCGCTCCCAGAACTCCCGCTGGTCGGTCCCCGGAAACATGGCAACATCTTTTTGCGACTGGTGCTTGAAAATGGCCAACCGTTTACGCAGTAAATCGCGGGGCCCAATGGGCACGGCCATTTCAATATCGGCAATGCCCCATTCCTGCCAGGCCCCGCGGTACAGCCAAACATAGGTATCTTTAAGCCACTTTTCTGTCTTTTTTAATCGTCTTAAGGCGGTAAACAGGGCACTCAGGCAAACCCTGTGGGTGCCGTGCGGATCGGAAAGATCCCCGGCAGCAAAAATCTGCTGGGGCTTGATCTTCTTTATCAGTTCCATGGTCAGCTTTATATCCTCCTCACCCAGCGGGCTCTTTTTCACGGCCCCGGTTTCATAAAAAGGCAGGTTTTGAAAGTGTACATTTGCGGGCGGCACATTACACACGCGGCAGGCTGATTTGGCCTCTCCCATGCGGATGTACCCTTTAAAGCTGCGTACCTCGTCCGTGTCAAGGTCTCCCGGTTGTTTGGCGGCCAGTTCTGTTTGGATTTTCGCCAACCTGTCCGCAAGTTTTTTGTCGCTGTCACCAACAATTTCTTTGGTGAAGTCTATATAACGGATTACCTCATCGTCAAATACCGAAATATTGCCCGAAGTCTGGTAGGCTACATGTACATTATGTCCCTGATCGGTAAGGCGGATAATCGTACCGCCCATGGAAATCACATCATCATCAGGGTGGGGGCTAAAAACCAGTGCCGTTTTGGGAAAAGGAGTTGCCCGCTCCGGCCGGGTGGTGTCATCAACGTTGGGCTTACCTCCCGGCCAGCCGGTAATGGTATGCTGGATGTCGTTAAAAACCTTCAGGTTGATTTCTTCAGCCGAGCCATACTCCGCCACCAACTCCCCCATGCCATACTCATTATAATCTTCGTTGGTAAGCTGTAAGATTACCTTTTGTACCCTGGCCGCCAACCAGATGACGGCTTTTTTTATCAGTTTATCATCCCATACGGGCTCCTGCACCAGCCAGGGCGTTTTTATGCGGGTTAATTCCGAGCCGGCCGCTTCATCAAGAATGACCTCACAATCGGGGTGGTTCTGCAGAAAAGTAGCCGGCACCGATTCTTTAACCGTCCCTTCTACCGTCTCCCTGATGATCTGGGCCTTGCCCTCGCCCCAGGCCAGCAGGATTATCTTGCGGGCCGCCAGGATGGAACCCACCCCCATGGTAATGGCCCGCTGGGGCACCCCCTCCACGCCAAAGAAATCACTGGCAGCATCCAGGCGGGTGATGCGGTCGAGCCGTACCAAACGGGTTTTGCTTTGCAGCGATGAACCCGGCTCATTAAAACCGATATGGCCGGTACGGCCGATGCCGAGAAGTTGCAAATCTATGCCTCCCGCCCGTTGAATTTCGGCCTCATACCGAAGGCAAAAATCTTTTACCTCTTCCGGGGCCAGGGTGCCATCGGGGATATGGATATGCTGGCGGTCAATATCAATATGGTCAAAGAGATGTTCATTCATAAAGCGCACGTAACTCTGCTGTGAGTCGGGCTGCATAGGATAATATTCATCGAGGTTAAAGGTGATAACATTTTTAAAGCTCAACCCTTCGTGCTGATGCATCCTTATCAGGTTGTTATACACCTCTATCGGGCTCGAACCCGTGGCCAAACCCAACACGGCATACTCCCCTTTGGCGGCTTTCGCCCGGATCAGGTCTGCGATTTTACCGGCAACATATTGTGATGCCAGCGCTGAGTCTTCATAAACTGCTGTGGTAATCTTTTCATACCGTTTTGATTCACTGTCAAAAAACCGGGGGTTGTTATCAGGACTCGGGCGTGGGCACATTAACCTATAGCTTTAGGGTAACTTTTTATTTTAAGGTGAAAGGTAGTATAAATGGATAGTAAAATACAAATATTTTGCAAGTTAATTGCAGTTTTTGGGTTATTTTTTGCTTAAAACTTGCATTTTTGTTTAAAAACCTGCCTGTTTAAAACATAATTTGCACTATATTTGCAATACGCAAATGAACAAGAAAGAACGCCAAAAACTGATTCTGAATGAAGTTCACCTGCATAACCGGGTTTTACTAAATGACCTGGCACGAAAGCTTCATGTATCATCGGATACGATCAGGCGCGATATTATTGAACTTGATAAGGACGGCAAATTGATACGTGTACACGGGGGTGCCCAGGCCGTAGGCTTTCAACTTTATAATTATAACGCCCGGGAAATCTTCTTTCATGAAGAAAAGATGAAAATAGCCGCTAAGGCAATAGCCCTGGTAGCTGCCGGCAGTGTATCGTTAATCAGCGGGGGCACTACCAATCTGGAATTTGCCCGGTCGTTGCCGGAAGATTTGCAAGCCACCTTTTTTACCCCAAGTTTGCCTGTAGCCATGCAACTACTCACCAAGCCCCTGATCGAAGTTATTTTTATTGGCGGCCGTTTGTCACATAGTTCGCAAATTGCTTTGGGTGGGAATGCCTTAATTTCGCTGGCAGATATTAAATTTGACAATTGTTTTATCGGCACCAGCTACCTTGATGATGACCGGGGCATTACCGAATTTGACTGGGATGTGGTGCAATTAAAAAAAGCGATGATAGCGGCTTCCGACAACATTATTTCACTTACTTTGTCGCAAAAACTGGGCTCCACGCAACGCTATAAAGTCTGTAACGCCAATGATATTGACATCCTGGTTACCGAACTGGAGCCCACGCACCCTATTTTGTCGCCTTATCAAAACCAAGGCATAGAAATCATCTGAAATGACCGACAAGTCCCATGTCCTGATAACCGAAACTTCCTCTGCTTACCATCATTTGGAACAAATGGGGATCTTCGATCTGCTAATCAACATGAACAAGGAGGATCAGCGGGTACCCAAAGCCGTAAAAGAGGCTATTCCGGCCATTGCCGGGCTGGTAGAGCAACTGGTAGCCAGGTTTCAACAGGGAGGCCGGTTGTTTTATATCGGGGCCGGCACCAGTGGCCGCCTCGGGGTACTTGATGCCTCGGAAATCCCCCCCACCTTTGGTATGGACCCCGGCCATGTTATCGGCCTGATAGCCGGTGGCGACAAAGCCTTGCGAACAGCCGTGGAAAAAGCCGAAGACGATACCGAACAAGCCTGGAAAGACCTGGCGGCCTATAATCCCGCCCCGGCCGATACCCTGGTGGGCATTGCCGCTTCAGGCACAACCAAATATGTGCTGGGCGGCATAGTACATGCCAAAAAGCATGGCCTGCTAACAGCCGGCATCACCAATAACCCGGGCTCCCCCCTGGCACAAATAGTTGACCTCCCCATTGAAATTAATGTGGGGCCCGAATTCGTTACCGGCAGCACCCGCATGAAAAGCGGCACCAGCCAGAAATTGGTCTTGAACATGATTTCTACCAGCCTGATGATAAAACTGGGCCGGGTAAAGGGCAATAAAATGGTGGACATGCAGCTCAACAACCGCAAACTGGTAAACCGCGGGGTACGGTTTTTAATGGAGGAACTGGCCGTAGATGCCGAAGAAGCAGCTACGTTACTGGCCAAATATGGTTCGGTGCGGGAAGCGCTGGTAAATTACCTTAAATAAAGCCCCGGTGCCACTGCTTACTACTGCCTTACGGTAACACCGGGGCATCCCGTGAACTGTTTACTTCAACCAGGCTTTGTACATCCACAGGGTTTTCTCCTGCTCCTCAATAAACGTGGCCATCATATCGGCCGTGGCGCCATCTTCCGCATCCTCGGCATATTTACGGATGTTCTTTTGCTGCTCTACAATAGCCGTCAGGTTATCAACCACCGTTTTAACAGCCGTTTCGCCATCGTGCACCCCGGTAACAGGGGTGATTTGCGCCCGCTCAAGGTAATCGGCAAAGCTGTGCAAAGGCATTTCATCAATGGTCAGAATGCGCTCGGCAACTTCATCTATCTTCACCGCTGCATCGTTATACAGTTCTTCGAACTTGGCATGCAGTTCAAAAAAGTCCCGGCCCTGGATGTTCCAGTGAAAGCCCCGTAAATTCTGATAGTAAAGCTGGTAATTGGCCAGCAAAGTATTTAATTCGTTCGTTATTTCTGCTCTTGTATCCATAATTTTCTTTGTTTTGATTCCCTAACAAAGATAGCTATCCAGAAGATATATATCAAATCAATAGTTTTTATAAGATAATAGTATATATCTATATAATTTAACTTTCCTTCCTTCGGTGGCGCTCAGACAACATAATTACGGGCGGCCGATAAGTTGCTTGATCGACAAGGCATGGATAAACACCGCCAGGGGCATAAAAAAGCCGGCAATCAACAGAAAAGGTAAGCGGACAAAGCGTAAATCAACCCTACTGGTTTCATAGCCCAGTTCGAGAGGAAAATAAGCTGTGGTGATAAACAGCCGTACCGTATTGGCTAAAATCAACAAGCCGGCAATATTCCAGCATAACAACAGCACCGGGCCTGTTTTGCCGTGCCTGGTATAATAAGCCAATGGAATGGCCGTCAGCCCGACAAAAACATCATAATTATAGCCCTCAAAAGTTACCGCCTGGGGTAAAACCCCTTGTTTGTGGGCGCCCCAGATAATCAATTCAACAATAATCCTGAAACTTTGAATATAAATCAGCCAACTCACCGAGGTGATGCCCGCAAAATCAGCCGTTGCCTTATTGAACAGGGTGATGGTGATCAGGATCAACAAGGGCATGATAACCAGCAGCGGCAATTTAGGCGGCATGGTAAAATCACCCAATACCCCGGTATACGAAAGAACCGACAAGTAGATCAACCAAATGGCAATAAAAATGCTTACGGCCAGCGGCAGGCGGCTGTATTCGGCCATTTCATCGGCAAGGTGACGGGTAGCCCGCAGGATAACCATGATGAGGAATACGGCCAGCAGTAGGGTCAGGGCTTCGAGGATCATCGGTATAGTTCTGGGGCTAAAGATAAGCCCAAAGCAGAAGAAATCAAATTACCGCACGGCCAGCATACCCCATGTTGACCACTTTACAGTGTTTGGTTAACTTGGCTTTATAAAGTCAATTGTTATACCCCCAAAGAATAAGTCTGAATTTGAGTTTGTATCAAACTTGGTCAAAAAACTGGGCCTGATTGCGCGAACCTTAAATGACGAAGAAAAAGAAGGTTTTGGCCTTGGATTGCTAATGAATGAAGCTGATAGAAGAGCTAACCCGGATTATTCCTACCGCAGCAAAGCTGCAAACAAATAAGCGGGCCAGGTATCTTTGCTGAAAAAACAAAGTTTTTGGGAGAGATATCATGAAAATCATGAATAATGATGCAGGCGAAATATTTTACCCTCAAATCTGGGGCATGCTTAATCTTTGGCTCATGCTGTATTTTGTGTATAACAAGTTGTTTTACATTATTTTGCAGTTCATCAAAATTCTGATGAATTTTCCGGGTTAAACCTCTGCGCCCGGTTATGCGTAAACAGCATTATGCAAAAAATTAGTATTTTGGTCGTTTTTGCCCTGGTC
>JALSJF010000227.1 GCA_026989505.1 Cyclobacteriaceae bacterium | reverse complement strand
GCCGGTATTTTTATTTCGCTGGTTTACTCAAGAGGCACAATTTTTCAAGTTCAGACACAATGATTCGAAACAAATTTGTTGATTACCTGCAGCGCTTGTGGTACGAAATCAACTGGTTGTATGTTTTAACAGGTTTCAGGTATTTTTTCAGGCGCTGGCAAATTGCCAATTACCCTAAAATGGGCCGTAAAGAGCCGGTAATCTATGTAGCCAACCATCAGAACGCCTTTATGGATGCCCTGGCCATTATTTTTTCGCAGAAGCGGCACCCGTTATTTCTGGTACGGGCCAATATCTTTGCTTCGGCCCCGGCCCGCTTCCTTTTGCGCTCGCTCAATATGTTGCCTATTTACCGGATGCGCGATGGGGTGGATAACCTCGCTAAAAACGACCCGATTATACAGGATTGTATAGATATACTCAAAAAGGGCCGCCAGCCCCTGGCCATATTTGTGGAGGGCAACCACAGCCTGCTGCGCTCGCTACGCCCACTAAAAAAAGGCGTAGGCCGGATAGCCTTTTCTGCCCTGGAGCAAACCGGGTTTAACATGCCACTTAAAATTATACCCATTGGCATTTCCTATAGCCGGCATACCCGCTTGCATTCCGACCTGCTGGTAAATTTCGGGAAGCCCATCCGGGTTAATGATTTTCTCGAAACCTACCAGGAAAACCCTAACAAAGCCTATGTAAGCCTTAATAAAGAAATTACGGCCAGGTTAAAAAAATTAATGGTTGATATTGAGGACCGCCAAAATTATGAGGTAATTGAAAAAGCCTGGATCAACCAGCGCCAAATCAACGACAATATGCTGGAGGAACTGCACCACGACCAGCAAATTATTGCCCGGCTGACGAAGGAGGTACAGGCAGGCAAGGTTCCGGAAGTAAACGAAGGTAAAAAAGAAGCCCCGCTGCTTAAAATCCTATTGGGCGGCCCGTTTTTTCTTTACGGGATGGTCAACCACCTGCCTATCTATTCCATAATGCGGTGGGTGGTCAGCAAAGTGGTAACGGATATCCACTTTTATAGTTCCATTAAACTTGTTGGCGGCATGTATATCGGGCCGGTTGTTTACCTGCTGCAGGCCTGGCTGGTGTACCTGATCCCGGGAAGTAACCTATGGCTGGCCGGCCTTTACTTTTTTAGTTTACCTTTTTTCGGCAACTTTGCCAATAATTATTACCAAAAGTATTTCGCTGATGAGCCTTATACCAGTTCATCGGCCGATTTGCTGAAGGGATATAAATAATTAACCCATATAAACCGCTATACATTATGCCTTTTGTTGCTTTTTATCACACCCACAAACTTGTTGTCACCCTCTTTGTCCTGATCTACCTGGTCAAAGCCATCCTGCTCTTGCTGGGGAACAAAGAGGCCCTTGCCAGGTTCAACAAACTAGTAAAAATACCGGAAATGGTCATCAGTCTGTTGTTTTTTGCCACCGGCCTGGTCATGCTCAGCCGCATTGCCAATTTCAATACCCTGTTTGCCATCAAACTTACCTTAGTGGTACTGGCCATCCCCCTTGCGGTAATGGCTTACCGCAAAGCCAGCAAAGTAATGGCCGTACTGGCCGTGCTCCTGCTGTTTTCAGCTTACGGGCTGGCCGAAATGTACAAGGCCCAGTTTGCCAAAAAACATGAGGTTACCAACGTTGTCACCGATCCACAGGCGGCAAACTATGATTTATACAAGCATGGCGAAGCTTTGTTTAAGGCACAATGCACTGTTTGTCATGGCGATGACGGCAAGGCCAGCCGCTCCGGGGCCAAAGACCTTACGCTCAGCACCAGGAGCGATGCAGAAATTGTTGCCCTTATCAAAAACGGTAAAAATACCATGCCGAAAATGGCCAACATCTACAACGAGCAAGAGTTGAAAGCCCTGGTAGCCTACGTTAAAGGTTTCCGTTAGCCAGGATAGGTTACCCCATACCCCTAATTAACTGATAAACAATGGTTATCAGTTAATTTACGTCATTATCCACGCCCTCGTAAATAATTCGGGTTAATCCTGCACGGCTGTGGAAAAAAGGGGGCGTTGATGTTATCAGGAATGACCTCCTGCGCCTAAAGGAATTGCCCCAGGATAATACCATGTAATGGCTAATTCCCTATTTTTGCCCTGATTTTGATAAACTATGCGCAACAGTAAACCTACCAAACCCAAAGGCACCCGTGATTTCGGCCCGGCACAGATGGCCAAAAGGATGTACCTGCTCGATATTATCCGGCAGACTTTCCGCAAATATGGTTTCTTGCCCTTAGAAACCCCGGCTATGGAAAACCTCTCGGTATTAACCGGCAAATACGGTGATGAGGGCGACCAGTTACTCTTTAAAATCCTTAATTCAGGCAATTACCTGAGCAAAGTTGAGGGCGACCCGGTTACCTATGATGCACAATCATTGCTACCCAAAATTGCTGAAAAAGGCCTGCGTTATGATTTAACCGTACCTTTTGCCCGCTACGTGGTCATGAACCGTAATGAAATCACCTTCCCCTTCAAACGGTTTCAAATCCAGCCTGTGTGGCGTGCCGACCGGCCACAGAAGGGCCGCTACCGCGAGTTCCTGCAGTGCGATGCCGATGTTATCGGCACCAAATCACTGCTCTGTGAGGCCGAGATTATTATGATGCTCAATGAAATCTTTGCCCGGCTGGGCCTTGAAGGATACGAAATAGCCATCAACAACCGTAAGTTTTTAACCGGCCTGAGTGCCTACCTGGGGCAACCCAACAGGGAAAACGATCTTTGTGTGGCCATCGATAAACTGGATAAAATAGGGCAGGAAAACGTCTATCAGGAATTAACAACCAAAGGTTTCAGCCCCGAGGCCTTAACCAGGCTCTCCCCGGTGCTGGCCGTTTCCGGCACCAACGAAGAAAAGCTACAGGCCTTAACCGCAGTATTTTCCGGCACCCCGGAGGCCTTAACCGGCCTGAATGAAGTGCAGGAACTGCTCGGCCTGGTAAAGGGTATGGAGGGCAACCTGGCCACCGTTAACTTCGACCCCTCCCTGGCCCGCGGCCTCTCCTACTATACCGGCATTATTTTTGAGGTGCGCATGCTCGATGGCAGCATCGGCAGCATTTGCGGAGGCGGCCGCTATGATGACCTGACCGGCATCTTTGGCCTGCCCGACATGCCCGGCACGGGAATTTCACTGGGGATCGACCGGATTTATGATGTCATGGAAGCCCGTGCCCTGTTCCCTGAACAGGTAAGCGGCTCTACCAGCGCCATGGTGGTTAACTTTGGGGATGAAAACCTTGCCTTTGCCCTGGCGGCCATTGCCCGGCTGCGCAAGGCCGGCATCAGCAGTGAGCTATATCCCGACAAAGCCAAAATGAAAAAACAACTGACCTACGCCAACCGTAATAATATCCCCTTAGTTATTATTGCCGGGGCCGAAGAAGTTGGCGCCAACAAAGTCACGATTAAAAATATGCTTACCGGTGCGCAAACCACCATCGCGGCCGGTAATTTAATTGCTACTGTTAACGCTATGCTGGAAAAGAACTAAATGGGAATTTTCGCGATAAATAACAAGCCGTTACACCTTGCTGATATTGAACATATCATGGATAACAAGGTAAAATTAGCGCTGTCGGCAGAGACCAAAGCAGTTGTACAAAAATGCCGCGATTACCTCGACCAGCGTATTGCCGCTACCAACGAACCCATTTATGGCATCAACACCGGTTTTGGCTCCCTGTATAAAGAAAGCATCTCCAGCAGTGAACTCACCACCCTGCAGGAGAATATCATCAAATCGCATGCCTGTGGTACCGGGCCGGCCATTCCCGCCCATATTGTTAAGCTCATCCTGCTATTAAAAATCAAATCGTTGAGTTATGGCAACTCCGGGGTGCAGGTAGCCACCATTGAGCGGCTGGTGGACTTTTTTAATGATGATATTCTGCCGGTTATCTACCAATTCGGTTCGTTGGGCGCCTCGGGCGACCTGGCCCCGCTGGCGCACATGAGCCTGCCCCTGCTGGGCCTGGGCGAGGTGGACTATGAGGGGGAAAGAATAACCGGCCGGGAACTGCTGGCACGCAAAAACTGGCAGCCACATAATTTGCAGGCGAAAGAAGGGCTGGCCCTGCTTAACGGCACCCAGTTTATGAGCGCCTTTGGCCTTTACAACAGCCTTCAGGCCAACAAGCTTTTGCGCCTGGCCAGCCTCATTGGCGCTGCCGCCACCGATGCCTTTGACGGCCGTATAGAGCCTTTTATGCCCCAGGTACACCAACTGCGCCCCCACCCCGGGCAACAGCGGGTGGCGGCCGAAGTGTATAGCTACCTCCAGGGCAGTGAGCTTATGCGGCAACCCAAAAAACATGTACAGGACCCCTACGCCTTCCGCTGTATCCCCCAGGTACATGGCGCCAGCCAGGATACCCTTGATTACGCCACCGGGATATTCCTGACCGAAATCAACGGGGTAACCGATAACCCCAATATTTTTCCTGATGAGGACCTGGTCATCTCAGCCGGTAATTTTCATGGCCAGCCCCTGGCCCTGGCCCATGATTTCCTCGCCATTGCCATGGCAGAAATAGGCAGCATCTCTGAGCGCAGGACCTACCAACTCATCTCCGGCAACCGCGACCTGCCCAATTACCTGGTAGCCAACCCGGGCATCAACTCCGGCCTGATGATCCCGCAATACACTGCGGCCTCCATCGTCAGCCACAATAAAATATTATGCCATCCGGCCTCGGTAGATTCCATTGTTTCGTCCAATGGCCAGGAAGACCATGTTAGCATGGGGGCCGGGGCGGCCGTAAAGGCCTATGAGGTAATCGAAAATGTGTACCGCATCCTGGCCATTGAACTGCTCACCACCGCCCAGGCGCTCGATTTGCGCAAACCTTTACGGTCGGCAGCCAAAATTGAGGCCCTGATACGTAATTTCAGAGAGGAAATACCGTTTATTGAATATGACCGGGTGCTGCACGATGATATTGACAAGGCCACCCGCTTCTTAAAAAGTTACCAGTTTGCCTAATTGCGTCAACGATTTGCCCTTTATATCACCCTGTTTTGGAGTTTTGCCGCCCAGGCACAATACCTGAGTGTCCGTGGTGATTTCAGCGTTGACCAGCGCAGGGGCTGCCGCGATATGCTGGTAACCGTTACCAATATCAATCCGGGTACGGATGTTATCCTTTACCAGTATGAAGGCGCAAATTCTACTGTTACAGCCGACACCTTCTATTTATACACGGCTACCGGTAATTACTGGCTTTATCAGTACATCCAGGGGGCTACCGGCCAAAAAGCCGATAGTATTTACATCGAAATATTTGATCCGGTAGTACCGGAAGTTGAGTTGCAGACTTGTAATAATAATGACCTGCAGGTGCGTATCAACGACACCAATTACGACCTTTACGAGATTGATTATGGCGATGGCACGGTAGTACAGGTGCCGGTAAACACCTTCCCGCCCATTTACAGTTATGCTACCGGCACAGCCGTTACGGTTACCGTTACCGGTTTATACACCACCGCCAACAACCGTTGCGGCAGCCGCAGTTTTGCTTTCACCCCGGTTAACCAGGTGCAGGCTGCACAACTAGAACTGCTGCAGGTTATGGATAACAACCGCATGGTGGTACAATATACCCTGCCGGCCAATACGGTGGCTTCGTTAGAAATATCGGTAAACAACACCGGCAGTTTTCAACTGTTAAAAAATATCGGCCAGGGCACATCGGTGGACACCATAGCCAACCTGCAACCGGCCGGCACTACCTACTGTTTCCGCCTGGCCAGCCACGATGCCTGCAGCAACTTCAAAGCCTACAGCAACGAATTATGCTCGGTATATGCCAATGTGCAGGCGGTTGATGAGGCCCTCAACCTTAATTGGGTTACGGTGAATACAGTTAATTATGCCGGTACCGCAGTGCTGCGCGACAGCTCACTGCTGACTACGCTCAGCAATCAGTTGAACTATGCCGACTCAACCGTAGAATGTAACACTACCTATTGTTATTATCTTGACATTCAACATACCGATGGTTCCGTCAGCCGCTCCAACCAGGTGTGCGCCCAGGCATTTTCTACCCGCCCCCCCGCCACCGTGACCGATGTGAGTACAGTCATCGAAGAAAACACCATTCGCTGGTCATGGCCCACCCCGGCCAATGAAACACCCGGTTTTTATACCCTATACAACAGCAACGGAATACGCCTCGACACTACATCCCAAAACAACTATCAATCGGCTTATCTGCCCGGCACCGATTTATGTTTACAACTACAGCTGACCAATAACTGCGGCAACCCATCGGCCTCCAGCAACCTTTTCTGCCCTTTGACAATCAGCCATTTACTTAATAATGATGGCTCCGTTACCTTACAATGGCCCCCTTATACCGGCTGGCAAAACGGGGTCAGCGCCTATACCGTGGTAATTTACGATGGCAACATGAACCAACTCGACAGCCTGGCTGCGGGTAATGTAACCGAATACACCGACCCCCTGCCCAACGATAACACCCAGGTTAGCTTTTACCGGGTGTGGGCTATCCCCAGCGATGGCAACCTGCCACCCTCGGCCTCCAACCTGATCCGTGTGGTGCGCCCCCCGGTGATTGCCATCCCTTCAGCCTTCACCCCCAACGGGGACAACCTGAATGATGTGTTTGTGGTTTCCGGAAAATTTATAGAATCAATTGAACTCACCATTCTTAATCGTTGGGGATCAACTATTTATCAAGTTAATGGCAGCACCTGGGATGGCTATGTTAACGGTGAAAAAGTGCCACTTGGCGCCTATGTGTACCATGTGGTGATAAAAGATTTTACCGGTAAAGAGCATATTCGTTCGGGAACCGTGCTAATTTTGAAGGACTAAAAAAAGAGGACAGTTATGCTGGATATGATGAAGATGATGGGCAAGGTGAAAGAGATGCAGGCCAGGATGCAGGAAGCCCAGGCGAGGTTGG
Organism: Cyclobacteriaceae bacterium; assembly: GCA_026989505.1. Taxonomy (GTDB): domain Bacteria; phylum Bacteroidota; class Bacteroidia; order Cytophagales; family Cyclobacteriaceae; genus S012-113. The sequence goes on along the minus strand of JALSJF010000227.1, from coordinate 4,051 downwards.
CCAACATCACCACCACGGCCGAAGCCGGGGCGGGCATGGTAGAAGCCACCGTAAACGGTAAAAAAGAACTGGTTGACCTGAAAATAGATAAGTCGTTGTTTACCCCCGATGACCAGGATATGCTGAAAGACCTGGTGATAGCCGCAGTAAACAAGGCCATTGCCGAAGCCGAGGTGTTGGCGAAAGAAGAACTGAAGAAGAGTACCGAAGGCATTTTGCCCAATATCCCGGGTTTTGACCTAAGCAGTATGCTGTAATGGCCCGGGTTGCCATCTTATTATTAAATTATAATGGTGCGCAACACCTGCAAAGGTTCCTGCCTTCGGTGATTGCCCACTCAACCGGGTATGATATCATTGTAGGTGACAACAAATCCACCGACAACTCCCTGGCGTTACTGAAAAGCAACTTTCCGGAGGTTAACGTAATTGCACTGGCGGAAAATTATGGCTATGCCGGAGGCTACAACCGCCTGATTGAACAGATAGACCACGAATATGTTGTCCTGCTCAATTCCGATGTAGAAGTTACCCCCAACTGGGTTGAGCCTATGCTGGCCACACTCTGTCGCCATCAAAAGGCCGTGGCCGTACAGCCCAAAATTTTATCCGTAGCCCATAGGCAACGGTTTGAATATGCCGGGGCCGGGGGCGGTTATCTTGACCAATACGGTTATCCTTTCTGCCGGGGGCGTATTTTCGGCACCCTGGAAGAAGACCATGGCCAATATGATGACGAGCAGGAGATCTTTTGGGCCAGCGGGGCCTGTTTTATGCTGAAAAGAGCTGTTTTTAACGAAACAGGTGGTTTTGATGCCGATTTTTTTGCGCATATGGAAGAGATAGACCTCTGCTGGCGCCTGCAACAGGCCGGGTATAAAATTTTTTATACCGGTAAAAGCACAGTGTACCACCTGGGCGGGGGCACACTAAACTACCAAAGTCCACATAAAACCTACCTCAACTACCGCAATGGCTGGATGATGCTGCTCAAGAACCTGCCGGCCACAGGCAGGGCAGGAACCCTCGCCAGCCGCTGGCTTCTTGACCTGCTGAGCATTATTTTTTACCTGGTTCAGTTTCAGGCGGGCAATGCACTGGCGGTGTTAAGGGCCCATTTTTATCTTTTGGCCAGACGCAGGCTTATTACCGCCAAACAACAGGAAGTCAGGAATATTTCCGGAGGCAGGCAGCCCATATACCCCCTGCCCATAGCATTGGTCTGGCAGTATTTCATCAAACGAAAGCGGAAATTTTCCGACTTAATACCAAACTGAATTGCGCCTGCGTAAGTGCCTGCGGATATTCATGATAAAAGCCAGTGCCAGATAGATAATCACCGGGGAACCAAAGGTTAAAAACGAGGCATAAATAAAAAACAGGCGGATACTGGAAGAGGCAATGCCCAGCTTTTCGCCCAGCCTTTCGGATACCCCAAAAGCCTTGTCCTCAAAAAAAGCCTGTATCTGCGGAATAATGTTCTTCATCAAATACAAAAATAAACTTCATTTAGTCAAAAATGGTACATTTTATTGGTTATTTTTTTCTATTATTGCACTACGTATTTGAAAGTACTTTTAATCGAAAAACAAATCCTATAATGAGAAAATTATTTTATGCTTCAATTGTGTTGGCTGCATTTGTATTAACAGGTTGCCCTGTTGATAAAATGGCACAAATGGCGGAGGATCAACAACTCACGATCACTCCCAACCCACTTGAATTACATGGTGATACCGTAGCCTTTACCGCAGACCTTAACCTGCCGGTAAAAATGCTGAAGAAGAACACCATCTACACAGCCAAATTTATCTACAAATATGGTGATCAGGAGTTGGAAGTAGGGGGTATTGATTTTAAAGCAGACGATTATCCACAAAGTGATGTTACCCCGCCCAGGGCTTCACAGCGGTTTGCTTTTGCCTACACCGATGCCATGAAAAACGGCACCCTCGAGGTGGTTGGCATCGCCAAAGACACCCGTAAGGATAAGTCGGCAGAATCTGCCCGCCTGCCCATTGCCGATGGGGTAATTACTACTTCACGGCTGGTGAAGGCTGTTTATTTTCCGGCCTATGCCGATCATGGCTATAACAACCAGGAGGAGCTTATCCCGACCAAAATTGACTTTTTCTTCGATCAGGGCAGGTCTAACCTTAAATATTCTGAAAGAAGGAGCGAGCGCGGGCGTGAATTTGAAGCTTTTATTGCCGAAAAGAACGTTACCCGTACGGTTACCATTACCGGTACCCACTCTCCCGAAGGCCCGGAAAGAATCAACTCTAAGCTGTCGGAAGACAGGGCTAAGGTAATTGAAAAGTATTACAGGCGCCAGATGGACAAATACGATTACCAGGGCATGGCCGACTCAATTAATTTTGTATTGAAACCCATTGTAGATGACTGGGGCATGTTTAAAGCTGCTCTGGCCGATTATGACGGTATTAATGATGAGCAGAAATCGGAAATACTGAATATTATCAATGGCCCCGGTGTTTTTGAGGATAAAGAAAAGGCCTTACAGAAGTTGAGCACGTACCGTAAGGTCTTTAAAGATGTATATCCCGGCTTAAGGGCTGCGAAAACAGAAATCCTGACGGTAAAAAACAAGAAAACCGATGCCCAGATTTCGGTGCTGGCCAAAGGTATTGCAGAGGGTACCACCTCAATTGACACCCTGTCTGTTGAAGAGCTGATGTATGCCGCCAGCCTGACCCCCAGCCTGAGCGAAAAAGAAGGTATCTATAAGGCGGCCATCAAAAAAGCCGATGCCTGGAATGCCCATGCCAACCTGGCAGCCACTTATATAGCTATGGCTATAGAGGACCCTTCTAAAGCTGCTGAGATGGCCGGTCTGGCGGAAACCCAGGTTGACCTGGCCAATGGCAAGCAGCCCAGTGCCGAAGCTTATACCACCGCAGCATCAGTTTACCTGATCCAGGGGAATATGGACAAAGCGGCCGATGCCCTTGACAAAGCGGCCTCAATGAACCCCGGTGGCGAAACAGCCAATGGCCTGAAGGGTGTTCGTGGTGCTATCGAAATCCGCAGGGCTAAATACAGCGCTGCTGCAGCTTCGTTATCAGGCGCCACCGAAACAGCCGACAACCTGTTTAACAAAGGGCTGGCCTATCTACTGAACGATGACAACGATAATGCCATCAGCGCTTTTGCAGAAGCGGCTGCTTTACAAAATGATTATGCCATGGCCTACTACGGTATGGCCATTGCCAATGCCCGCAAAGGCGATGGCGCCAAAGTTGCCGAGAACTTAAAGAAAGCAATTGGTTATGATGCTTCGCTGAAAGAAGCGGCCATCAATGACCTTGAGTTCAAAGCCTTTGCTGCTGATGCCGCTTTTACCAGTGCCTTGAAGTAACGTTTAATGTAATAAGTACTTTAAAAAGCCCGGGCAGGAATGTCCGGGCTTTTTTTATCTAAAGTGCACCGTAAAATTTCCGTTTTATTGTTTAAACGCCTTTAGCTTAGCCAGGAAAGGCTGTGGTTTTTTATAACCCACTATCTTTTTTGACTTTGCCTTATCGTGGGTAATCAGCAAAATGGTAGGCAGGCCGGAAACCCTATACTCCTCCCCTAATTGGCGGGCGGTATATTTCCTGCCAAAAAACATAAACGCTTCGTCACTGTCGTAATCCAACCGCACCGGATAAAAATTTTCATTCATATAAGCCGCTACCTGCGGGTCAGCAAAGGTGTTTTTGTCCATAACTTTACACCAACCACACCATTCTGAGGTAAAATCAATAAAAATAGCCTTGGGTGAAGTTTTCATTTGCTCCTGGGCCTCAGCTATGCTTAGCCAGTTAACTTCAGTAGCTGGCCTGGTGAAAGAAGTTGCGCCCAGGACGGCCAGCGTTAGCAAGATAGGTTTCATCATCACACGGTTTTTTTACAATAATACGGCAAAATCCCGGCCAAAGTTATAACAATAGCCTAATCTAAAAATTGCCTGAAGACCTCACCTACCCAAAACCTGCATAGTAAACAGGCAACCAAACACCAGGAAAACACAATTAGCCTTGTACAACTTG
>JALSJF010000226.1 GCA_026989505.1 Cyclobacteriaceae bacterium | reverse complement strand
ACCGAAAAAACCACCCCAAAAAAACTAATATAACGGGCTGAAAGCCCAAGTCAATCCAACCAAAGGCAGCGCCTTCGGCAATCCACAACAAAACAACCCACCGCCCTGAAAGGGCAGCTTAGGGTACCCTTAACTTTACCGCAGCACCAACGCACTCTGGTTTATGCCCCATGCCGGGAAACACGAACAGCCGGACGGGAAACCGAGCCAAACCAACCGAAAAAACCACCCCAAAAGCAAATATAACGGGCTGAAAGCCCAAGTCAATCCAACCAAAGGCAGCGCCTTCGGCAATCCACAACAAAACAACCCACCGCCCTGAAAGGGCAGCTTATTGTGTACTTTGCACTGGGGCTGTTGCTTTATCCTTTACCGACAACCCCAAAGCAAACTCCGCTACTACTTCCGGGTTATCCGGATAACCGGTAAGGGCTTTGATTTTTATCTCTTTGGTTACCCGCTCCCCGGTTGCCATGGTTTCGGTAAGCATTTCTTTGATCAGCAAGCCGTCTGCGGCCATAAAAAACACATCCGATTCCGGCCTCTTAATGAAATTTGCCTTAAAATCCTTAAAAACAATCGACATCTTCCGTCCCATGTCATCGGCCACCTGAAATGCCTGAAACGCCCCGGCCAGGTCGGCCCCGATAGCCAGCGCCCCAAAGTACATGGAGCCAAGATGGTTACGGGTCCTTCTGCGCAAGGGAATTTTAATTACCATCCGTGCTTCGGTGATTTCTACCAGACGTGGCCGCACATAACCGATCAACGGTATTTTTAACAGGCCGAACAGCCAAAGCATCCTGCGGGCTTTTTTTATCTCGGGCATAGTTTTTTTAATGGTAAAGATGGCAACATTATTTATTCTTTCCCTAAACTTCAACAAAAGTCTGCCCGGTCCCGGCCAATCCTTCCCAATTCCAGAAAATACCCTTACTTTAGTTGCCGGTGTTTATGAAAAACCATTCCATCCTACACAAACATTACCGCTCCTGCAACTTATGTGAGGCTATTTGCGGGCTGGTAATCGAATACCAGGGAAGTGAAATCCGTGCTATCAAAGGCGACCCGGACGACCCGCTGAGCAAAGGACATATCTGCCCCAAGGCTGTAGCCCTGCAGGATATTTATAATGACCCGAAGCGGTTGCGCCAGCCTATGCGCAAAACACCCTCCGGATGGCAGGAGATCAGTTGGCAGGAAGCCTATCGGGAAACGGGTAAAAAAATCACCGAAATACAGGCAAAATATGGCCCCGATGCCATTGCCTTCTACCAGGGCAACCCCACCGTACACAGTTATGGGGCCATGCTGTTTAACCGCCTGTTAAAAAAGGCCCTGGGCACCAGAAATAATTATTCGGCTACCTCACTCGACCAACTCCCCCATCAGTATGTTGCCCAGCTGATGTTCGGCCACCCGCTGATGATTCCGGTTCCCGATATAGACCGCACCGACTTCTTTCTTGTCATAGGGGGCAACCCCTTAGTGAGTAACGGCAGCATGATGACCGCCCCCGGCATAGGCCAACGCCTGAAGGCCATCCGGCAACGAGGGGGCAAGGTAGTGGTGGTTGACCCCAGGCGAACCGAAACGGCCAAAAAGGCTGACCAACATCTGTTTATCGCCCCTGAAACCGATGTTTACCTGTTGCTGGCACTCATCAACGAAGTAGTTAGCCAGGGGAAAGTGAAGGCCGGAGGGGTAGGAAATTATATAACCAACCTCGCCACGGTAGAGGAAATGGTAAAGCCTTACAGCGCAACAAAAGTCAGCCCGGTTACCGGTGTTGCAGCAGCAGACATCAAAGCCCTGGCGAAGGCGTTCGCAGCCGCGCCCACGGCCGTTTGCTACGGCCGCATGGGGGTATCGGTACAAAAACACGGCACCCTCAACCAATGGTTGATTAACGTGCTGAATATCATAACCGGCAATTTCGATAGGCCCGGAGGACATATGTTTACCCACCCGGCCGTAGATGTGCGCAGGGGTAAGAACCGCCTAACCAAACCCCGGTGGTATAGCCGGGTAAGCAAAAAACCGGAAATTATGGGCGAGTTCCCCACGGCTGTGCTGGCTGAGGAAATGCTGGAACCGGGCAAAGGGCAAATAAAAGGTTTTATCGTTTCAGCCGGCAACCCGGTAAGTTCGGCACCCCGGGGCAGGAAATTAGCCAAAGCCCTTGAAGGGTTACAGTTTATGGTAGCCCTTGATATTTATGTGAACGAAACCACTCAACATGCCGATATTATCCTGCCCCCGGCTACCGGCCTGGAGGTGGACCATTACGACCTGGCCTTTGCCAGCCTGGCGGTACGCAACTATACCAAATACTCCCCTGCCCTATTCAAACCCGGTCCGGGCACACAATACGACTGGCAGATTTTTAAAAACCTGGCCAAGCAAATTAAAAACCCGGCTTCACTAAAAGAAAAATTACTGAATTGGTGGCTTACCCCCACCAAAACGCTGAATATAGGGCTAAAAACCGGGCCGTATAAACTAAGCCTGAAGAAACTCAAAAGCCATCCCCACGGGCTGGACCTGGGACCGCTGAAACCCATGCTGCCTGATAGCCTTTTCACCCCGGATAAACGCATAAACCTGGCCCCCGATAACCTGGTGGCAGCAATCACTTCATTAAAACTACCTGCTGACAACGTTTCTAGCGAAAGTTATCCTCTCAAACTCATCAGCCGCAGGAATTTACGCAGCAACAACTCCTGGATGCATGGCCTTGAGCGCCTGGCCGGTGGCAGCAATACCTGCACCCTGCAAATTAATCCGCAAGATGCGCAAGGGCTTGCTAATGGCGAGATGGTAACAGTCAAATCGGTTACCGGGGCTATTGAAGTACCACTTGAAATTACCGATGATATGATGCCGGGGGTAGTAAGCCTGCCCTTCGGCTGGCCAACCACTGAAGATGGCACGGGCAACTATAATGATTTGGTGGCCGAAGCCCATACCGATACCCTAACCGGCAATGCCGGGTTTTCGGGAGTTGAAGTGGCTATCAGTAAATACTAACCCGGATAACCCGAGGGTTCGGGCACATCAGCCCTGCGGGCGAAAAATTCTTATGAATTTTTCGGGTTAACGTTCCGGCCGTGCCTGGCGCCAGCCGGCATGCAGTTGGTCTTTTAACCGGGCAATTAACCCGGGGTCGGCCGCAGCATAAATATTGGTATTCTCTTCCCTGTCGGCCTGCAGGTCGTACAGTTCACAGGCAACCACCTCCCCGGCCCGGCCGGCCACATTATCCCAGGTGTGCCACTCCACAAAATGGTAACGGGCAGTAGTCATCGAATAGCCCATATAGCGGCCACCATCCGGGGTAACCTTGGGCCTGCGGTGAAACTGGCTGAAGACAGCCGGCTTCCATTCCCTGTCGGGGTCCTCCAGCAAAGGTTTCAGGCTGGTGCCTTGTAAATAACCGGCCACTTCTATCCCGGCCAGGTCACAAAGGGTAGGGAAAATATCTACCAGTTCGGTCAGACGGGTAGTGGTTACCCCCTGCCTGCCCACCCCGGGCGCCCTGATCAGCAGCGGTACATGGGTGTCAATATCATAATTGGTCATTTTACCCCAACTATTGTGCTCTCCCAGCTTCCAGCCATGATCACCCCAGATGACCACAAGGGTATTACCGGCCAGGCCCAGTTCTTCTAAGCTGGCCAGCAGGCGGCCCACCTGAGCGTCCACATAACTGACACTGGCGTAATAGCCCTGCTTTAATATCCTGGCTGTGTCATCGGGGATATGGTAACCGGTAGTAGGGTGCTGAATATGCTTAAAGCCATCGTAACCCCGCAACTCATACATTGAGTTCATGGTAAACACCGGGGTATTGGCCGGCACATAAGGGTTGGGCGCCAGGGCTATGCTGTCCCGGTTATACATATCCCAGTACTTTTTCGGAGCGGTAAAGGGCAGGTGCGGACGGAAATAGCCTACGGCCAGGTAAAAGGGCTGCTGCTTATCCCGCAAACGTTGTAACGTTTTGATGGCCAACTCGGTTTGGGCACCATCATAGTAGGCGGTATCATGCACATCGGCCATTTCCCAGGCCGGGCCTGTATTCCAGCCATCGGCATAGGCGTGCGGCCGTTTGGCCAGGATCTTTTCCCTGCGGATGGCCTGCAGCTTGCTGATTGAATCGGAAATGTAAAAAGTCTCGCCATCACGGTACCACATTTCCGGCTTGCTGTATTTAGCCGGGCGCAAATCGGGTTCATCCCAGGAAACCGAATCGGGCATATAATTATGAAAGATTTTGCCCATTGATACCGTGTAATAACCATACCGGTGAAAATACTGCGGCATAGTTACCGTAGCCGGGTTTATCTGGCGAAACTTATCCCCCAAATGCCAAACCCGGGTAGAGTCGGGCCGCAGGCCGGTCATCAGGCTGGCACGCGAGGGGGCACACACGGCCGCCTGGCTGTAAGTACGCAAAAAAGTTACCCCTTCACTGGCAAACTTATCTATGTTCGGGGTCCTGATTTCGTCATTCCCATAAACGCCCAGGTCGGGGCGCAAGTCATCAATAGAGATAAACAGGATATTGGGACGGGGTTTTCCGGCCGGCTGCTCCTCACAAGCCGAAAAAAACAAGGCCATCAGCAGGCCCGCAGGAATATATACTAACTTCATACCGGTGTTTTCGGTAAACTTAGTTAGTTTTCCCCATATAAGAAAGCTATTATCTGTCACCCTTTTCAGGGCTTGATAACCATGGCCCATGTGGTTGCACCTGCATCTGTCCACCCATGTAATCATCCGGGCGGATGCCTCCGGCAAGTTAAGTGCGCACGAGAGGAGTCGAACCTCCACGCCCTGTAACGGGCACCAGGCCCTCAACCTGGCGTGTCTACCAATTCCACCACGTGCGCATCCTAAGGGCTTGCAAAAATAGCCATGAAATTCTTTTATCCCCGAAAAAATAATAAAATTTCCGCGTGGCCCAGGCTATTAACCCGAATTATTCCTACCGCAGCAAAGTTGCAAACAAATAAGCGGTTTGAAGTATCTTTGCTGAAAAACAAAGTTTTCGGGATAAACCAAAATAACCACCGTATTTGCCGGTGATCCTATATCTTTGAACATTATTTCAGGTCTAATTGTTAATATACACCATGAGAAAAGGATTTCTACTGCTTACCGTTATGTTAACGGCCGCAGGCCTCTATGCCCAGGGGCTGGGCAAACTTTATAAGAAAACCAACCCTACGGTAGTCACCATTAGAGTTGAGGAGCGGGAAATTGTTACCGACCGGGAAACCAAAACCAAGCAGGAAGTAACCATTGAAGGCCTGGGATCGGGAGTGGTAGTTTCGGCCAGCGGGGAAATAATGACAGCCGCCCATGTGGTTGAGGCGGCCGAAAATGTTACCGTAACCTTTGCCAATGGCGATGAAGTACCGGCCAACGTAATAACTGCCAATGCCGATGCCGATGTGGCCCTGGTAAAACTGGTATGGATACCCAAAGATCTGCAGGTAGCCACCTTAGGCAACTCCGATGAGGTAGAAATAGGCGACCGGATTTTTGTTATTGGCGCCCCCTTGGGCCTGCCCCACTCGCTTTCGGCCGGCTATATCAGTGGCCGTATGAAGGATGAGACGATAAGTGACAGCTTTACCCAAACCGAATTCTTTCAAACCGATGCCGCCATCAACCACGGTAACTCCGGTGGCCCCATGTTTAATATGAAAGGCCAGGTTATCGGTATCGTCAGCTTTATCCTCAGCCAGTCGGGTGGTTTTGAAGGCATTGGCTTTGCCGTTACCGCTAATGTAGCAAAAAGGGAACTCCTCGGCAAACAGCCTTTCTGGTTCGGCCTTACCTTTGAGCCCCTGGTTGGCGAAGTAGCCAAAATATTCAATGTGCCGCAAAGCATGGGCCTGCTGGTGCAGAAGGTCGCCACCAATTCACCATCCGACCTGGCCGGCATCAGACCGGGCATCTATGAACTCGAGTTAGAAGGCAAAACCGTCCTTGCCGGAGGGGATATCATCCTTAAGGTAGGTGATTTTGAGATGCAACCGGGCCTCGACCAGGTAGCTTTACGCAACAGTTTTGCCCGGATGCAACCCGGCACCAAAGTACCCATTAAGGTATTGCGGGGTGGCCAAATTATGGAACTCATCCTGATTGCCCCGGAAAATTAGTCCGGTTGCGCGGCCCGCAGTTACCGGGGAGAACACGTTTTACTGGTTTTCTGAAAAAAAATCTTAAATTTGCAATATTTAGCAAAAAATTTTTCGATTAGGTTAAAACTTACAAGCTTATGAAAACAACACTTAATAAGCCGGCAAAATTGTTATGGGTTTTAGTATCCATAGTAGTTTTCCAGGCATGTTACCCTGGCGACAGTATCCCGATCTCCGATCTGGATACCGTGACCACAGTTTACAACAGTGATGACTTTGCCAATGGCGCCCCAACCAGTGCCGGCATAATCTGGCAGGTAGCGCAAGACACTTCGCGCACAGATAACAATCTGGATTATAATGGTGAAGTAGATGACGAGATCCTCAACACTACCCTGGAAGAACTGATAAAAATTTATGGTGTTGACAGTGTCTATATTATTTGGGGTGACCCTGATAATAACCCAGACCCAATACCCGGCAACCCGAATGTTAAAGTTTTGGTGGAGGATGGTGATCCTGTACCCTATATTGGCGCATTATACACTGCCAGCGTTATTTTGAATGAGAAGACCGTAGGCATTGTTTACCCTGGCTACCCCTGGTATGGCGGTGGCTGGTGGGGTGGCTGGTACCCCGGCTATCCTTGCTATTATTGCTACTACCCGCCAACCGTTGGCTATCAAAAATATGAGGTAGGCACCATTGTGCTTGATATGTATGATTTGGCCAAAATTCTTGGCCAAAACCCTATCCCGGATAACCCCGATCCCTCCTGGGTAGGGGCAATGCGAGGCTTACTGAGCAGCAATCCTGAAAGTAATGCTGCCCGCACCGTATCCGGCATACAGCAGGCATTTGCTCAATCACCGTACTTAAAAAATTAACTGAAAATGAAGAAGTTACTTATCATCATAGCTGTACTCACCAGTACGGCATCATTTGCCCAGCGGTCATTCTGGTCGTTTAATTACCCCATTTCGTTTGCTCTGGGCGAGCAGCGGGATTTTATCGGCAAAACCAGTTTCCGGGGTTTTGGTATTGATGGCAGGGGTTTTCTCAACAACAATATTTCTATAGGCGGCCACTGGTCATGGGAGGTGTTTAATGAAATTAAACGCGACCTGCCCCCCATCCCAATAAACGTATCCAATGATGCTAATATTAAAGGGGAAATAAGCGGTGTGCAATACCGTTTCCTGAACGTTATGCCTATTTTGGTAAATGCCCATTACTATATGGGCAGCGATGGGGCAGTGCGCCCTTATGTTGGCCTGGGCATTGGCACCAGTTATGTGGATGAACGTACCGATATTGGCCTGGTGAGCATTCAAACCAAAACCTGGCGTTTTGCCTTACAGCCCGAAGCAGGAGTAATGATACCCTTTGGCCTGACCGGGGTGGGCGCCAATGTGGCTGCCAGGTTCCGCTATGCCGCCAAAGCAGGCGACAGCTTGCCCATTTCATTCTTCTCCCTGTCGGTAGGGCTAGGGTTTATGAATTAGTCATTGTTCGATGTTCTTTAACCCGAAAAATTCATATGAATTTTTCGCCCGCAGGGCTGATGAACTGCAAAATAGTGTAAAACAACATGTTATGCACAAAATACAGGATGAATCAAAGATTAAGCATAACCCAAATTTGAGGGTAGAATATTTTGCCCTCATCAGGTCCTTAGACTCCGCTGAACCGGAGTCTAAGGACCTGATGTAATCAACTGACAAACAATCGTTTGGCAGTTGATTACATCATTATTCACGCTTTTCGTGAATAATCCGGGTTAAAGGCAGCCTTCCCGGCTGCCTTTTTTCTTTTGCGCCAACTCATCCCACCAAATTGTATAGGGTGCCCCCGGCCAAGCAGGATTAGGTTATGTAAGGTTTTACAATTCCGATTCCCGCTCCAGCATCAGGATAGAGGCCTGCGGCACAATAAAATATTTCTCCCCTTCATACACTACTTCCACCGCCCCTTTTTGCAGGAAGATGGCCAGGTCGCCCGGTTCGGCCTGTAACGGGATGTACTTGACCATTTCTTCCTTGCCTTTCCAGGCATCGTCTTCATCGGCTGGAATCGGCAACGGGTAGCCCGGGCCTACTTTAACAATATAGCCACTCTGTATCTTTTCTTTCTCCTGCACCCCGGGCGGCAGGTAAAGCCCGCCCCGGGTTTTATTGCTGGCCTTCTTGGGCTTGATCAGCACCCGGTCGCCCACCACAATCAGGTTTTTTATCTTATGGTCCGGTGTTATCCTCATGGTCGTCATTATTATCAAGCAGTATGTTTTCTGATTTCGCCAATAACTTGGGGTCTATGCTTTTCGAAGCCTTGGCGCCCAACTTGCGCAGGTTCTCCACCCGGCCAACCAGGTTACCTTTACCGGTAGAAAGTTTGTTCATCGCCTCCTCATAGGTATCTTTGGCCGCATCCATCGAGCGGCCCACTTTCAGCAAGTCATTGGTAAGGCCCACAAACTTATCATACAAATTACCGCTCTGGCGGGCGATTTCAATCGCGTTGCGGCTTTGGTATTCGTTCTTCCAGATACTGGCAATAGTACGCAAAGTGGCCACCAGGGTACTGGGGCTGACAATGACAATATTTTTATCAAACGCCTCAAGGAAAATTTCATTGTCGGCCTGCACGGCCAGGCTAAAGGCCGGCTCTACAGGGATAAACATGAGCACAAAATCAAGCCCCTCCTTGTCCCTTAGCTTCTGGTATTCTTTGTCGCTCAATTGCTTGATGTGCCTGCGTACCGATTGCACATGCAGGTTTAGCTGTTGCTTCCTTTCTTCCTCATCGCTACTGTTAACAAACCGCTCATACGCCACCAGGCTTACTTTGGCATCAATAATCACATGCTTGTCGTCCGGCAGCTTCACAACCACATCCGGCTGGTAACGCTTACCTTCTTCCGTAGTCATCGATTCCTGCACCACATATTCCCGGTCTTTTACCAGGCCGGATTTTTCCAGAATACTTTCGAGGATGAACTCACCCCAGTTGCCCTGGGTTTTGGTTTCGCCTTTAAGGGCCAGGGTAAGGTTTCTGGCCTCCTCATTGATTTGCTTATTGAGCTCTGCCAGATGGGCAATCTGTTGCTTCAGGGTAGCGTTCCAGGCCAGGCTGTCTTTATTGGACTGCTCAACCTTTTTCTCAAAATTTTCAATCTTTTCTTTCAAAGGGTTCAACAGGTGGCCCAGGTTTTCTTTGTTCTGATCGGTAAACTTCCGCGATTTCTGCTCAAGGATATCGTTGGCCAGGTTTTCAAACTGTTCTTTCAGCCGCCTGGTATTCTCTTCCTGCTGATCAGCCAGATTTTTATTGGCTTCTTTTAGGGTGGCAACCTCTACAATCAAAGTTTTGTTTTGCTCTTGTTCCGCAGTTAGCAATTGTGTTAACTCTTCGTTTTCGCTGGTTAATTCCGCAACCCGGCTTTTCAGCAGTTGCGTAGTTTTGGCGCCACTTGCCCTGACTACCAGCCAGACAATTGTTGCCCCCACCAAAATACCACCTAATATAGCAATTATTTCCACCTTCCTGTTATTTTAAACGCTACTACCAAGATATAAAATTGAATCCATTAACCCGGATTATTCACGAGATATTATGGGTACGATAGCGATAATTTTAGGTGTTATTGTGTTTCATTTGCCTGAAGAAGGGGTAAGGCCGAAAATTCAGGTGAATTTTCCGGGTTAAGCGTAATATTTCGCTTCTTTTGCTATCATTATATTTCCATGGCCCTGTATAAAAAAAATATTCCCCTGGTTATCCTGTTGCTGCTGGCTTTTGTTGCGGCTGTGGCCCAGGAGCAGGCGATGAACCACATCATTGCCGCCCGGGAATACCTGCTGGCCGACAACACCACCCGGGCAAAACAAGAGCTCGACAGTGCCCTGGCCATAGCCCCGAACAATGCCCTGGCCAATGCTTTGATGGGTGACCTGCTCAACAACCGGGGCAACTACCTGAAAGCCTTGCTCAGTTACGACAAAGCCATCCTGGCTAACCCCAATGACGCAGAATTATACCTAAAAAGGGCTCGGCTGCACGATAAACTAAACAACCACCAGGCTTACATCATTGGCGATTACGACCGGGCCATTGCCCTGGCCCCCCGCAACACCGCCTATTATATTGAAAAAGCCCAATACATTGCCGGCTCGGCAAGTAGCAGCAGCTCCAGGCCCGATTACCCGACTGCCGTAACCACCATCAGCCAGGCGATTACCTTTAACCAGGAAAAGGCCGAATTATACTACCTGCGCAGCAAATACCTGTTTGGCGCTGGCCAGAACCTGGCGGCCCTGGCCGACATCAACAAGGCTATCACCCTTAACCAGGCCAGCGATAAATACATGGCGCAAAAAGGCTATATCAATTTTATGATTGGCAACTACCGTAATGCCCTGGCAGACTACACCCGCGCCATCAGGATTAACGACCGGAACCCCACCTACCATGAGTTTAAGGGACATGCCAATTACAACCTTAGCCGGTATGCTGCCGCTTATGATGACTATTCAATAGGCATCGACCTGCTCATCCGTGATATTACCGGGAGAAAGGGCCGGATCAATAACGATGACCCGGCCAACAAACAGCTAAGGCGCATTTTACTCTACCGGGGCATGTCGCTGGTACAGGAGGGCAAGCCCTACGATGGCTGCGATGATTTTAAACGCGCCTACCGCATGGGCGAAACCAAAGCCCGCAATTATATGCGCAAATACTGCAATTAGCAGCGTAATTAACCATCATAGGACAAAATACCAAAAGCTGAGCTTGAAAAAGCAAAAGCAATTATGAAGCTTTATTTTGCGCAAAAACCAAAAAAATAGCAACCATGGGAAATAAAAAATTTACACATCAGATGA
>JALSJF010000225.1 GCA_026989505.1 Cyclobacteriaceae bacterium | reverse complement strand
CCGCCAATCAGCACCGGTCGGCCGGCCAGCTCACGGTTAAGTAGCCGTTCTACAGATACGAAGAATGTATCCAGGTCCATGTGAATAATGGTTTTGTCTTGCACTGCTGCCTTGCTTGTGCCGGTAGTTACCGGCTTTCTGGTTTACCCGGCAAATTTAAGCCTGAATAACTAAATAAATTAGTAATGGCTAAATAAAATAGGCCACCCTGTTGTAACTGTAAAAAACAACAAGCCGGCTTTCCCTGCAAGTGTGCCTGTAACTCTTTGACAAGTGTGTTTTCTGTCATATATTAGCCGTTAAATAAAAAGAGCAAAAGATGACCAAACGTATGTTAAAAATTTCGGCAGTTGTATTGCTTATAAGCGCACTGCATCCGGCACATGCCCAGACAGCCAGGTATGGGGAAGAATTAAGTGATGCCGAACCCGTTCAGGCAACAGCTTTGTTAACTGTTATGCAGGAAAAAGAGGTTTTGCCCGTAAAACTGTCGGGTGTTGTTTTGGATGTTTGCCAGAAAAAGGGTTGTTGGATGACCATAGACACAGGTAATGGTAGTAAAATAAGGGTTACTTTTAAGGATTATAGCTTTTTTGTGCCGAAAGACATTGCCGGTAAAAAGGCTGTTTTTGAGGGGGTTGCCAAAACAGAAACCGTTGATGTTGCCACCCTGAGGCACTATGCCGAAGATGCAGGCAAATCAAAGGAAGAGATTGCAGCGATCACCCAACCGGAAACAAAAATTACTTTTGTGGCCCATGGGGTAGAAATAAAAGAGTAATTAAAATTTATAGCCAAAACTCACCCCATAAACCACTCCGTCAAACAGGCGGGTGTGGTCCCAGCTAACATTGGGCAGCACCATCCATCTTGGGTTTTTAAGGGCAAATTTGTATTCAAGTCCCACTTTCATCAGCCCGAGGTTCTCCCGCTTTTCAAGCTCAACACCATAGCCGGCATAAAATGTCAGGCCTTTGTAAACGTTAAAAAAGGCTGTTGGTAATACCAAAATGGCCCCTTCGCGGTCAACCCGGGAAATAATATCCCCGTTTTCATTTTTTTCAATAATGTGCGAGCCTATTTCTGCCTCGGCTATCACCCCAATACCGAAATGATGGGTTATTTCATGCACGTATTCGATTCCTACGGTAGGCAAGTTAAACCCTGACTGGGCAATGATGGTATTGCCTACAAACACGGAAATATCATTTTTTCGGTTAACCTCATGGGCAACTTCCTTGTCTTTGTGCTGGGCATATAAGGGGTTACTAAAAACTAAGGCAGCTAATAAAAAAGTAAGGCTTTGGGGTTTCATGACAAACAGATTTTATGTGGACATCTTTTTTCTTTCGTGTTCGTTGAGGTAGATTTTTCGCATACGGATTGATTTGGGGGTTACCTCGAGGTACTCGTCTTTTTGGATGTATTCAAGTGATTCCTCCAGCGAAAACTCCCGTTTAGGGGCAATTTTGGTGTTTTGGTCCGACCCGGCCGCCCGCATATTGGTTAGCTTTTTGCCTTTTTGCACATTCACCACAATATCGTTGCCGCGCGAATGTTCGCCTATTACCTGGCCGGTGTAGAGTTCTTCTCCGGGATCAATAAAAAAGATGCCCCGGTCTTGCAGTTTGTCCATGGCATAGGCGGTAGAGGGGCCGTTTTCCATCGAGATCAGCGAGCCGTTGTTGCGGCCCGGCAGGTCGCCTTTATAAGGTTGGTAGTCTTTAAAGCGGTGGGTCATCACGGCCTCTCCGGCTGTGGCGGTAAGGATGTTGTTGCGCAACCCGATAATGCCCCTGGCGGGAATGTCAAATTCCAGATGCTGAATATCACCTTTGGGTTCCATTACCGTGAGTTCCCCTTTGCGTTGGGTGGCCAGTTCAATGGCTTTGCCGGCATACGCCTCCGGCACATCTACCACCATGTGTTCAATAGGCTCATGCTTTATCCCGTCTATCTCCTTAAAGATCACCTGAGGCTGTCCTACCTGCAATTCATACCCCTCTCTGCGCATGGTTTCTATTAACACCGACAAATGTAGTATGCCCCGGCCATAAACTAAAAATTTATCTTCAGCATCGGTTTCCTCGATGCGCAACGCCAGGTTTTTTTCGGTTTCTTTAAACAGGCGCTCGCGTAAATGCCGGGAAGTCACAAACTTGCCTTCTTTACCAAAAAACGGGGAGTTGTTGATGGTAAACAGCATGCTCATGGTAGGCTCGTCAATGGCAATGCGGGGCATTATTTCCGGGTTTTCCAGATCGGTAACCGTATCGCCAATATCAAACCCTTCAATGCCTACAATGGCACAAATATCCCCGGCCCTTACCTCGGTTACCCGTTTCTTGCCCAGCCCTTCAAAAATGTTCAGTTCTTTTATCTTAACCTTTTGCAGTGAGCCGTTGGCTTTGCTCAGGCCCAGGGTGGCTCCCTCTTTTAGGGTGCCCTGGTAAATCCGGCCAATGGCAATACGGCCTACAAACGAAGAATAGTCCAGCGAGGTGATCTGCATTTTGGGCACTCCGTCAACAAACGGGGCGGCCGGTATTTCGGCAATGATGGCGTCTAACAAAGGAAAAATAGTGTTGCCCGGTTGTTGCCAGTCGGTACTCATCCAGCCTTGTTTGGAAGAGCCGTAAAGGGTAGGAAAATCGAGCTGTTCTTCGGTTGCATCCAGGGCATACATCAGGTCGAATACCTGTTCGTGTACTTCATCGGGGCGGCAGTTTTCTTTATCTACCTTGTTAATTACTACGATGGGTTTCAGCCCCAGCCCCAGGGCCTTGCCCAGCACAAAACGGGTTTGTGGCATGGGCCCTTCAAAGGCATCTACCAGCAGCAGTACACCATCGGCCATTTTCAGCACGCGTTCCACTTCACCACCAAAATCTGCGTGGCCGGGGGTATCAATAATGTTTATTTTTATGCCGTTGTAGTTTACCGCTACATTCTTTGCTAGGATGGTAATACCCCTTTCCCTCTCCAGGTCGTTACTGTCCAGGATAAGGTCCCCGGTTTCCTGGCCTTCGCGAAAAACCTCACAGGCATGGATGATTTTGTCAACGAGGGTGGTTTTGCCATGATCTACGTGGGCGATAATGGCGATGTTTCTGATTGATGTCATAAAAAGCTTTTCAGGCCGCAAAGGTAGTGATCTTCAGGCAGAAAAAGCTTATTCTGTGCAAAACAAAAATAAACCCTGCCCCACAAAGGGGGCAGGGTCTGCAACCATACACTCAACCTGAAATTCTTATTGGAAACGGATATGCAGGTTGGTTACCTCAACCGGGTTGTACGGCACCAGGTCCTGGATGCGCAGTTCAAGGTCGCTCCACAGGCCGGAAGGCGGGGTGCCACCGGCAACAAACCCTTCGTTGGTGAAATAACCGGGGGCCGCGGTGTTCATCAGGTACAGGTCAATCATATCCTGGCTGATACCCGGGAAGGCAGCATGAATCTGCTCGGTAAATACATTTTTCATAGAATAGGTGCCCAGGATTACTTCCCTGCTGGTAGCATCCAGGGTGCTGGGCGGCAGGCCTACTTCGGCAATGCCTAAGCCATTGGTGTCATCGCCAGCGGCTACAAAAGCCCAGTTGAAGCCGGTATCTGTGGTGAAGAATTGGGCATTGGGGTGGTTAGAGTTACCATACACGTCCACTACATCGCCTGCTTTGCCAACAAACATTTTCAACGTACGCATGGAATAAGGGTCAACTGTGGGCTCGTCAAGGGTTAAGTTGGCAATCGACACGATCATGTGGGCATCATAGCCTAAGTCGCTGTCGCTGTCATATTCAATTTTAAAGAGGGCCTCACCGGCATCGGCATCATGCAGGCGGTCCAGGTTAAAGGGCTTGATAATGGCCACGCCTTTGATGGGGTTGCGGTTCCAGAAGATTTGCATGGCATAACCGCCATCCTGGTTGCCTTCCGAATCGGCATCGGTAATGGTAAGGCCATATTCATATACCACGCCCTCATATTCGGGCGATTCAACCACTACCAGGTTTTTGGTGCGGCCGTCATCATCGCTTTCATAGGTAAGGGTAAGTGCCCTGTCGATATTATGCTGACGGATACCGTTAATGATGTCCTCTACCACCTGGGCGGCCGACTCACCGATCCAGATAAAGGTCTCTAAATGCTGGTAGATATCATTGCCTTGCAATATATCTTCACTTACCCGGCCGGCAACGCGGCCGGAGATAGCGCCCTGGTTACTGATGGCGCTGGGTACATCCACGCCAAATTTGGCCGGCAGGATGTCGTTTTGCGGTTCTACTCCGGGGTTGGTTTCGCAGGCCATGAATACTACGGTCAGCAGAAATACTGCGGCCAGCGGTTTAACTGATTTTGCAACTAAATTTTTCATCTTCTTGTAATTTTTGGTTTTACGTTTTATTTCGGGTTTAACACTAACAGAAGTTGCCTTCCGCTTATATAACCCGCCCCACCGGCCTTACCCTTACGTGGCCGGTAAAAAAAACCGGTTATTTTTATAAATCCGGGTAAATTTCAATTTCAGGGACTTTAAGGCTGCACGATCAGGGTGTCAATGGTTACGGTAGAAACGGCAAAAAAGCCGAGGGCCCCTTCACTTAAATTGGTGGGGGCATTGGCCGGGTACACATCAAAGGCCCCGCCCCGCCAGGCTGTTTCCGATAGCATTCCCCGCAGGTATTCGCGGTAGGCATCCGAGACGGAATATTTCCTGCGCAGGATAATGGTGCCGGCCGGGAATACCACCTGTTCCTGCTCCGGTTTAAGCTGCTCGTTTACATCCGTATTCTTCAGGTCGTAATGGATAACCCTGGCCCAACATTCATTGGCAGCCGGGCAACTGTCTGTGTACGCCCAGGTGAGCCAAAATTCGGTGTAATTGGCTGCCTCATTAAATTCATCGTCATAACTAAGGGTGTACATCCCGGCCGATACCTCGCGGTAAGCGCTGGCCTTAGGCGACAAAGGCACACCGGGGGGCTGGCTGGCCGTAGCCCTGATTTGCTGGCCATTATAGTCGATAATCAGGGTATAGTCCCGGCCGAAAACCGCCCTGACACTATCGGTATAATAGAGCCCGGAACCTGCCGGGTACTCAATTGTGGGGATAACTTCTCCGGCAGAGGAGGTAATGGTTACCACTGCCCCGCTTACCGGGGCCGGGGTTTGGTTTTGTTCGAAATAGGGCCGGGTAAGGCGTACCCGTTGGTTTTTGTTCTCGTTGGTGAATACGGCCTCTACCACCAGCAAACCGGCACCGCTTTCCTGCAGTTGCCAGGTAAACTGCTCTTCGCACCCCAGGGCCATAAGGCTGATAATCAATAGGCTTAGTTTTTTTAACTTCATCAGAACCTGAATTGATAACTAATAGACGGGGTAACCCGGTATAAATAGGTGCGGGTGGTTACACGGTTGGCCGTTAGCAGGTTAACGGGTACTTCAAACTGGCCATTACCGGCCGGTGTTTTGTTGAAATTGATAAACACCGGGTTTTTACGGCCGTAGAGATTGTAAATTGACACCGTCAGGCTGTGCCGGAAATTCTTGTGCGGCTTTTTGTTCAGAATAAATTCAGCGGCAATATCTAACCGGTGGTAGGCCGGGAACCGGTCATTGTTCTTACGTGCATAAACAGGCACCTCACTGCCATTGAAACGGTAAAAAGCCGTGGGCGATGAAAAAGGCAACCCCGAGGTGTAATTAAAATTGCTGCTCAGGATTACCCGCAACCCGGCATCGTAAGTAAGGTTAATATTCAGGTTATGCGGCCGGTCGGCATAAGCATTGAAAGCCTGCCCCTGGTTGATGTTGGCAAAAGTGCTTTTTACCCTGGCAAAAGTATAGCTCAGCATGCCCCGCAAACGTCCTTCGTCCTTTTTGGCCAGGAACTCAATGCCATACGCCCGGGCCTGGCCCACCTCAAGCTGGCTCTCTACGGTGGGGTTGAGCAGGGTGGCGGCATGGGCGGCATAATCAAGCTGGTTGTACAGGTATTTATAATACCCTTCGGCAGAAAGGGCCACACCCAGAGACGGCAGAAAATGATAGTACCCCAGGGTCAACTGATCGGCCTGCTGGGGCTTGATATTCGGGCCGCTGGGCAGCCAGATTTCGAACGAGGTAAACGGGCTGATGGTGTTGGAAATAAGGTGCAGGTTCTGCACGCTGCGGCCATAGCTAAGCTTCAGGGAGGCGTTGCTATTGATGAAATAGCTACCGGTTATGCGGGGCTCTACCTGCACGTAATTAGTATATGCCTCACCCTGGCTATAGGCAAGCGTATCGGTGGCCCGGCCGTTTTCATCAAAGGTAAACTCAAAGGCCTCGCCAATGCTGGTCCATAACGAAGCCCGTAGCCCGTATTTCAAGCCCCACTTACCGCCTTTGATTTCATGTTGCAGGTAAACCACCGTTTCCAGGTTGTTTTTTACCGAAACCAATTGGCTGGCCGGTATTGAATCAAGGCCGGTTAAGTTACCCGGGTTAATGGTGCGGCCGTTGAGGCTAAAGCCAAAAGCAAGCTCCTGGCGGCTGTTGATAAAATGGCTGAAATCGGTTTTCAGGCCAAGTTCGCCAATGCGGGAGCGCCATTGCCGGCCCAGTTGGCGGCTGATATGGAACAGGTACTCGTAATTACTGCCGTAAAAGGTGGTGTTTACAAAGGTATTTTCATTGATCAGGTTATTCCAGCGGACAGAGCCGTTCAGGTTGCTCCAGCTTAACCCTGTTTCGGTGGTCAGGAAATAGTCGGCCCCGGAGTAAACAGAGAAGTAAAGTTTGTTATTTTGATTGAGCCGGAAGTTCATCTTGCCGGTCAGGTCATAAAATTGAAACTGGTCAAGATCGGGGATTTCCTGTTTAAAAACCCACTTTACCCTTGATAGCCTGCCGGACACAATATAAGAACTGGCACCTTGCTTAAAAGGCCCTTCGATGCCCAGTTGTGTGGAAACCAGGCCGATATTGCCCCAGGCGGAAAAACGGTTTTTATTTCCCTCCCGGGTCTTGATATCAATAACCGATGACAGCCGCCCGCCTTTGGCCAGGGGAAAATCGCTTTTATAAACAGCAATAGCGTTGACCACATCCGGTACTATGGAAGAAAACAGCCCCAGCAAGTGAGTGGGGTTATAAATCGGGGCATCATCAATTAAAATCAGGTTCTGGTCTTTGTTGCCGCCACGCACATAAAAAAAGGTAGAACCCTCTGACTGCAGGCTGATGCCCGGTATGCGCTCCAACGACTTAATTACATCTTTTTCGCCAAAGGCAGCCGGGGATGCGGCCACGGCCCGGGGTGGGAGGCTTACCCTGCCGGTTTGCACCAGGTTTACATTTAACGGGCTGTAACCCTGCACCACTATTTCCTGCAACTGCGGGGCATTGGGTGTGAGGGTAAAATCAACGGCCTGGTTTTGGGTAATGTCAACTTGTTGGGTGGCTATACCATACCCCAGGTAAGACGTATGCAGCGTATGCCGGCCATAGGGCAGGTGCAGGGAGAAAAAGCCGTAGCCGTTGGCCACTGTGCCTAGGCCCAGGCTGTCAACACTAATGGTAGCGCCAATGAGCGATTCGCTGGTTTCGCTGTCGGTTACATAGCCCGAGAGCGTGAACGTAAGCGGCTGGTTGCCGGCCGGTAACAGCACAATTTGCTTTTCAATTACCCTATACCCGAAGCGAAAGGTTTTGCCGAGGTGCGCCAGTACCTCGGCCAGGGGTTGGTTTTTTACCGTATAATTAACCGTAGCGCGTGCCGGTATTTTATCGGGGTTATACGAAAAAGAAAGAGGGGTTTGTCTGCCGATCAAGGCCAGGGTTTCGGCCAGTGTTTGCCCTTGTATGTTCAGGTTGACGGTTTGCGCCAGTTCATCAGCTTGCCCCCGGGCCCCATGGCCGGCATAAACTAACAGGATGACGAACAGCCATTTTCTCGCCCCAAAAAACATTTTTCAACTTAACATCCGGTCTTAACCACCTCAATAATATCACCGGATTTTCTGTATTCCAAGTCGAGGGTGACTTCCAGTACGGAAAGGATGGCGTCAAGCGATTGGTTGTCAAAGGTAACCGTAACCTTGCAGTCTTTGCTCACATCGGTAGAAAAAGAAACATGGGCCTCGTAAAGTTTGTTCAGGGTCTGGATAACCTCATCCAGTTCAACATCATCAAAGATGATTTTTCTGGTTTTCCAGGCCATAAAGTTAACATCATCATTAGCCGTCTTGGTCAATACATTGTTGCTTTTCATAAGAATTCCTTTTTCACCCTTAGTTAAAATCACTGCTTCTTTGCTTGTCGTACTGGTAAATCTTACCTTCCCCGTAGTAACGACAACCGCAATGCGGTCATTGTCCTGGCGGGCATTAATATTAAAAGATGTGCCCAGTACTTCTACAGTACTTAGACCCACATTTACTGTAAATGGTTTATTCTCATTTCTGGTAACCGCAAAAAAAGCTTCCCCGGCCATCTGTACCGTTCTTGATTTACCGCTAAACTGCCGCGGATAGGTAAGCACGGCATACTTATTTAGTGTCACCACCGAGCTGTCGGGAAGCATAACCTCCTGGCCACTGTGTTGGGCCGTTATGGTAATGGTTTGGGTGCCCACAGTGTTATTCCAAATGAAGTAGCCCAAAACCGCTATAACTACTATGCTGGCAGCCCTACGCAGCCAATTTGCTGCAGGGGCAGGGCTGGTTTGCGGTTGTACGGTATTTTTAAACCGTTGCCATTCCTGGTCAATGTTGATGGGCGGCAGGCTTTCCTTACCGGCATAGGCATAGATTTTCTCCACATCGGCCAGATAACGGGCATTTTCGGGCGTAGTGGCAGCCCAATCGGTTAGCGCCTGGCTTTCCTTTGCCGTAATTTCCCCGTTAATTTTACGGGCTATTAATGTTTCGATATGGTTGTCTATTTCTTTCACAGTCCTTTTCTATTCATATAACACGCAACTTGTTGTTTACCCTTATAGCCTGGTCAGTAAAATTATCAATACAATCAGAAAGTCCTTTAAATGTTCCCGCAGCAGGCGCAGGGCCTTGCTCATCTGGCCTTCCACGGTTTTTACCGAAATGGCCAGCTCTTCGGCAATCTGACCATATTTTTTGCCTTCAAAACGGCTCAGTTCAAACACCTCGCGGCAGCGGTCGGGCAGCAGGTTGAGGGCGTAGTCAATTTCCCTGGCCAGTTCTGCGGTTTCCATGGCCCCCCCGGTTTCGGGGGCGGTTTCCCCTTCGGCAGCTGCGATCTTAAGGTGTTTTTTCTGATCGCGCAAATGGTTAAAGCTTTTATTCCGTACAGCCGTAAACAGGTAGCTTTTGTATTGGGTGTCGGCAGGTAAAGTGTCAAATTTTTGCCAGAAAGCCACAAAAACCTCATGCACAATGTCTTTGGCCATGTCAAAATCGCTGATATACCTTGCCGCCAGCCGGCAGAGAGGCTCAAAATGCAGGCGAAAGAGGTCTTCAACAACGGCCTCTTTACGGGGGTTCAAGGGTACTGAACGGGTCAAATTTTCCGAAATTTCCTGTTAATCTAACAAAGAAAAACTTATTCTGCATAGAATACACCCTCTTTACGGCCGTGTTTTTCGGGTTATTTGTTTGCAGCTCTGCTGCGGTAGGAATAAGCCGGGGTAATTAATTTAACCAAAATTCTCGTCTGTAGTTTTCTAAACACTTGCAGATTACGGGTAATAAGTGCCTTAGCTTCTTGTCGCTGAATATAGGTGTAGTAAAAGAAACGGCACAAACTAAAGAAGCGCTAATAATGAGTACACGTCTTTTCATAATGGTGCAATAGACGAAAATAGTGTTTCACAGGCAAAGAAATTGGCTGTAACCGCTAGTAACCGGGAGAATAGGAAAGTATTTTTCTTCTGCAGGACTGACGAACTGCAAAATACTGTAAAACAGTAATTTAGCAATTAACTTACGTCATTATCCATGGGTTTTGTAAATTATCCGGTTTAACCAATAAAAATCTGCCAAGTATTTGATAATTGGTCTCAATCAACCCGCAATACTCATTATCTTTGACCGAAATTTCGCAAAAAAATGGCAAAAAACCCCGCACGATATACCCTTACCGCTGCCTTACCCTATGCCAACGGCCCGGTGCATATAGGCCACCTGGCAGGCGTTTATGTGCCGGCCGATATTTACGCCCGCTACCTGCGCAGCAAACAGAAAGAAGTACTTTTTGTTTGTGGTTCCGATGAACACGGGGTTCCCATTACCATCAGGGCCCGCAAAGAGGGGGTCACCCCCCAGCAGATTGTGGATAAATACCATGCGTTGATAAAGAAATCGTTCACAGAATTTGGTATAAGCTTCGATATCTATGCCCGCACTTCATCGCCTGTGCATGCGCAAACGGCAGCCGATTTTTTCACCGTTCTGTATGATAAAGGTGAGTTTGTGGAAAAAGAAACGGCACAATATTTCGATGAACAGGAGCAGCAGTTCCTGGCCGACCGCTATATTACCGGCACCTGTCCGGTTTGCGGTCACCCGGGCGCCTATGGCGACCAGTGCGAGGCTTGCGGTTCTTCGCTTAGCCCTACGGAGCTTAAAGACCCGAAATCGGCCCTGAGCGGCAACGTGCCGGTGTTAAAAAAGACCAAACACTGGTACCTGCCGCTGGATAAATACGAACCGTGGCTACGTGAGTGGATTGTAGAAGGGCATAAAGACGATTGGAAAACCAATGTTTACGGCCAGTGCAAATCATGGATCGACCAGGGCCTGCAGCCCCGGGCCGTAACCCGCGACCTGGACTGGGGCGTGCCTGTGCCCCTGCCCGGGGCCAAAGGCAAGGTGCTCTATGTTTGGTTTGATGCCCCTATCGGCTATATTTCAGCCACCCGGGAGTGGGCGCAGGCGCAGGGTAAAGACTGGCAGGTTTACTGGCAGGATGAAGACACCCGCCTGTTGCACTTTATCGGCAAAGATAATATTGTCTTTCACTGCATTATTTTCCCCTCTATGCTGAAACATCACGGCAAATTTATTTTACCCGACAATGTGCCGGCCAATGAGTTTCTTAACCTGGAGGGTGACAAAATATCCACCTCTAAAAACTGGGCGGTGTGGTTGCACGAATACCTGGAGGAGTTTCCCGGCAAGCAGGATGTGCTGCGCTACACGTTGTGTGCCAATGCCCCCGAAACCAAGGATAACGATTTTACCTGGAAAGACTTTCAGGCCCGCAACAACAATGAATTGGTGGCTATTCTC
>JALSJF010000224.1 GCA_026989505.1 Cyclobacteriaceae bacterium | reverse complement strand
AGCCCCAAATTTGGGTTATGCTTAAATTTGGGTTTATGTTGTATTTTGTGTTTAACATATTGTATTACAGTATTTTGCAGTTCATCGGCCCTGTGGGCGAAAAATTCTTGTGAATTTTTCGGGTTAACACCAAATATTTTTGGCCAGATAAGAAAACTAAAGTGTCTCCTGAACTTGAAATCCCGCTAACCATCGCCCCCTCAAAACAACTGCCGGGCTATCCGGTACACCGGCTCGGCCTTGCCCATAGAATAAAAGTGCAGGGTGGGCACTCCGTATTGCATCAGTTCTTTCGATTGCTGCACGGCCCATTCCACGCCCACTTCCCTGGCCTGTTCGTTGGAGGTGCATTGTTCAATGGCATCGGCCAGGTCTTCGGGGATATCGATATGAAAGATACTGGGCAGGATACTGGCCTGCTTAATGGTGGTAATGGGCTTTAACCCGGGAATAATCGGCACGTCAATGCCCCCGGCCCGGCACTTCTCCACAAAATCAAAATATTTTTGGTTGTCGAAAAACATCTGGGTAACAATATAGTCGGCCCCGGCCGCCACTTTTTGTTTGAGGTATTTTAAGTCGCTTTTCATATTGGGCGCCTCAAAATGCTTTTCGGGGTAGCCGGCCACACCAATACAGAAATCGGTTTTGGCCGCATTCTGCAGTTCGTCATCTAAATAAATGCCTTTGTTCATATCGCTCACCTGGTGCAGCAGGTCGATGGCATAATTGTTCCCCTCCGGATCCGGCACAAAGCGCGCTTCCGATTTAATGGCATCGCCCCGGATCACCAGTACGTTGTCGATACCCAGAAAATCCAGGTCGATTAAAGCGTTTTCCGTTTCTTCCTTGGTAAAGCCACCGCAAATAATATGGGGCACGGTATCAACATTGTATTTATTGGAGATGGCCGCACAAATGCCTACCGTACCCGGGCGCTTTTTAATGGTTTTGCGCTGCAGCAGGCCATTGGGCATTTTCTTATACACATATTCCTCACGATGATAGGTCACATCCACAAAAGGGGGCTTAAACTCCATCAGCGGGTCGAGGTGGTTAAACAGGTCATTGATGTTGTCGCCCTTTTTAGGGGGTAGGATTTCCAGGCTAAAAAGGGTTTTATCGGCTTTTTTCAGGTGTTCGGTTACTTTCATATTGCTTTGTTTTAAAAAGTGATAGCCCCAAAGGCACTAACCCGGATTATTCATGAAAATCATGAATAATGATGTAAATTAACGCCAAACAATTGTTTGTCGGTTAATTACATCAGCCCTGCGGGCGAAAAATTCGGATAAATTTTTCGGGCTAAGCTCCACTATTTTATTTCCGTTCTCATTTGTTTACTACGTTATTTTTTTTTGTATTCTGTTCTTAGCGTTCTAAGCAAGATGCCAGTTAGCAATTATTTATAGTTCAACTGCGGCAGCAACCATTTCTCAGCTTCTGCAAGGGTAATGTTTTTTCTGGCGGCATAGGCTTCTACCTGATCGCGGCCGATTTTGCCCACGCCAAAATATTTTGCCTGTGGGTGGCCAAAATAAAAACCACTCACCGAAGCCGTAGGGTACATGGCACAGCTTTCGGTGAGCTGTATCCCGATATTTTCTTCCACTTTCAACAAGTCAAACAGGATCATCTTCTCTGCGTGGTCGGGGCAGGCCGGATAGCCCGGTGCCGGCCGGATGCCCCGGTAATTTTCGGCTATCAGGTCATCGTTACTTAACTGTTCTTCCGGGACATAGCCCCAAAACTCCCGCCTTACCCGGGCATGCAGCAGTTCGGCAAAGGCCTCGGCCAACCTGTCGGCCAGGGCTTTTACCATAATGATCTTATAATCATTATGATCGGCCTCATATTGGCTGATTAAAGCTTCTATACCAATGCCTGCGGTAACGGCAAACACGCCCAGGTAATCCTGCCTGCCACTTGTCTGTGGCGCAATGTAATCGGCCAGGCACAGGTTAGGCCGGCCCCCGGCTTTGCTGCTTTGCTGGCGCAGAAAGTTAAAGGCTACGTTATCCTTGCCCTCCCAGGTTTTCAGGGTTACCGTCTCACCATCGGCTACGGCCGGAAACAGCCCGACTACCGCCCTGGCAGTCAACAGCTTTTGTTCAATAATTTCGGTCAGCATTTCGTTGGCTTCGGCAAATAATTTTGCGGCCTCCTCGCCCACTTTTTCGTCCGCTAATAGCTGCGGGTATTTGCCCTTCAGCATCCAGGCTTTAAAAAAAGGCGACCAATCGATATAGGCACTGATGTCGGCCAGGGAATAATCACGAAACACTTCTATCCCCTGCAATTGCGGTTTAACCGGTTTATATTCCTGCCAGTTGAGTTGTAAGGCATTGGCCCGGGCTTCGGCAAAAGGCAGTAGCTTCTTTACCGTCTTCTTCGCTAAATACGCTTCCCGCATGGCAGCGTATTCAGTTTTTACCCGGGCGCCAAAATCCCCTTCACCGATTAACTCCCCGGCTACGGGCACACTGCGGGAAGCATCGTGCACGTGTACTACCGGGGCCGAGTAATGGGGGTCGATTTTTACCGCAGTATGGATTTTGCTGGTAGTGGCCCCGCCAATTAAGAGAGGTACCTGCAACCCTTCGCGTTCCAGTTCTTTGGCTACGTGTACCATTTCATCCAAAGAGGGTGTAATCAGGCCGCTGAGGCCAATGGCATCTACCCGGTGCTCTTTGGCCGCCTGCACAATTTTTTCGGCCGGCACCATCACCCCCAGGTCAATAATCTCATAATTATTACAACTCAGCACTACCCCAACAATGTTTTTGCCAATATCGTGCACATCGCCCTTCACCGTAGCCATCAGTATCCGCGCCTGGGCGGCACCGTCTTTTTTTTCTTCTTCTAAGTAAGGCAGCAGGTAGGCCACCGATTTCTTCATCACCCGGGCACTTTTTACCACCTGCGGCAAAAACATCTTGCCCGAGCCAAACAAGTCACCCACCTTATTCATGCCGGCCATCAAAGGCCCTTCAATCACTGCCAGGGGCGATTGCAACTGCTGCCGGGCTTCTTCGGTATCTTCATCGATATACGCTACTATCCCTTTAATCAGGGCATGGCTTAAACGCTCCTCATAGGGCTGCTGCCGCCAGGAAAGGTCAACGGTTTTGGTTTTGCGGTCGCCTTTTACATTTTCGGCATAATTCAGCAGGCGTTCCGTAGCATCAGGCCTGCGAAAGAGGATCACGTCCTCCACATAGGTGAGAAGTTCCCCGGGCACTTCATCATATACCTCCAGCAACGAAGGGTTAACAATGCCCATATCCATACCATGCTGAATGGCATGATACAGAAACACCGCATGGATAGCCTCCCGCACGGTGTTATTGCCCCGGAACGAGAACGACACGTTGCTCACTCCGCCACTTACTTTGGCGTGGGGCAGGTTTTCCTTGATCCATCGGGTAGCTTTAAAGAAGTTTACCGCATTGAGGTTGTGTTCCTCCATGCCGGTAGCCACGGGAAAAATATTGGGGTCGAAGATGATATCCTGGGGCGGAAAACCTACTTTCTCCACCAAAATGTCATAGGCCCGCTTACATATTTCTATCCTGCGTTCATAGGTGTCGGCCTGACCCTGCTCATCAAAGGCCATCACAATAACAGCCGCCCCGTAGCGCTTAATCAGCCGCGCCTGGTACACAAATTGTTCTTCCCCCTCTTTCAGGCTGATGGAGTTCACCACCCCTTTGCCCTGGATACATTTCAGACCGGCCTCAATAATCTCCCATTTCGAGGAGTCAATCATAACCGGCACCCGGGCAATATCGGGCTCAGCGGCCATCAGGTTAAGGAAGGTAACCATGGCTTCCTTACCGTCAATCATGCCCTCATCCATGTTCACGTCAATAATCTGGGCGCCCCCCTCTACCTGTTCGCGGGCCACGCCCAGGGCTGCATCATAGTTCCCTTCCTGAATTAAGCGCAAAAACTTGCGGGAGCCGGTTACGTTGGTGCGCTCACCCACATTAACAAAATTCGCCTCCGGGGAGATGACCAACGGCTCCAGGCCACTTAATATAAGGGGTTTGCTGTCTTTCATTGCTCAGGCCGTTTGGGTTACTCTCGGTGAATATTTTTTGGTTAGGTCAGCAATAACCTTAATATGATCGGGGGTGGTACCGCAACAGCCGCCAACAATATTTACCAACCCTTCCTGCAGGTATTCTTCAATTTGCTTACCCATCATTTCGGGGGTCTCATCGTACTCGCCAAACGCATTGGGCAGGCCGGCATTGGGGTGGGCACTGATAAAAAAAGGTGAATTTTTGTTCAGCACCTGCAGATACGGGCGCAATTGGTCGGCCCCGAGGGCGCAGTTGAGGCCTACTGACAAGAGGTTGACATGGCTCACCGAAACCAGGAAAGCCTGGGTGGTTTGCCCGCTCAGGGTGCGGCCACTGGCATCGGTGATGGTGCCCGATACCATAATCGGCAACTCCTTGCCCTGCTCATCAAAAAGTTCCTGGATACCAAACAGGGCGGCCTTGGCGTTCAACGTATCAAAAATAGTTTCCACAAACAGCAGGTCGGCACCGCCATCCATCAGCCCGCGGGCCTGCTCTTTATAAGCTTCTTTCAGTTCATCAAACGAAACGGCCCGGTACCCCGGGTTATTCACATCGGGCGACAGACTGGCCGTGCGGTTGGTGGGCCCCATAGAACCGGCCACAAAACGGGGCTTATGCGGCTCTTTGGCCGTATAGTTATCAGCCGCCTCACGGGCCAGGCGGGCAGCCGCCACATTAATGTCGTAGGTCAGGTGTTGGGTATCATAGTCGGCCTGCGAAATGGCATTGGCGTTAAAGGTATTGGTTTCGGCAATATCGGCACCGGCCGCAAAATAGGCCAGGTGTATTTCTTTGATTACTTCGGGCCTGGTTAACGATAAAATATCATTATTGCCTTGCAACGGCTTATGATGACCGGCCAGCATGCTGCCCCGGAAATCTTCTTCCACCAACCCATAGCGCTGGATCATTGTGCCCATGGCGCCATCCAGCACCAGTATTCTCTCTTTTACTATTGCCTGAATATCAACTCTTTCCATAGTCTTCAAAAAAGTATCAAGAAAGAGCGTAAAGATTATCTACTCATCTTCATCCGAACCCCGGTGTGAATGGCCGTTCGGAAAGGGAATTAGCACCAAGTTTGCCAAGGTTGCTAAGACTTCACAGGGCCCTGTCCCTCAGTCTTTCTTGATAAGTCCGGCTGCAAAGAAACAACAATTTAGCGAATAGCGAAATTTTTGGGCTTGTTGATTATGTTTTTTACCGACAATCACCCTTCAATATAAAGAAATTGGGAATGAGTATGTATATTTAACTACCAAACAACAAATATGGGCACCCAGGGAATTTCAGCTATCACCGATCCGGAAGAGAAAAGGCTGCATACGCGCCATCTGCTCAACGACATTAAGGCTTTGGAAATAATGTTGCAGGAGAAAGGCAGGTTTGAGGAAGATGTGCAGCGCATCGGGGCCGAGCAGGAACTGGGGCTGGTGGGCACCGACTGGCTACCGGCCATGGTGTACGACAAAATCCTGGCCGAAGTGGCAGACGACCACTTTACCACCGAACTTGGCCGCTTTAACCTGGAAATAAACCTTGACCCGCTGGAGTTTACCGGCAATTGCTTTAGCCGCCTGCAGGAGCAACTCGATGACAAGGTAAACAAGGCCCGTGCGGCAGCCGCCAAACACCAGGCCAGGATTGTCCTTACGGGCATTATGCCTACCCTCGGTACCTCGCAGCTCAAATTTGAGTACATGACCCCCAACCCGCGTTATGAAGCCCTGAATGAGGTGATGGCCGGCAAACGTAAGGCTAATTTTGAGCTCAATATTATTGGTGTTGACGAGCTGATCTCATCCCACCCCAACATCCTCTACGAGGCCTTTAATACCAGTTTTCAGGTACACTACCAGTTGTCGCCAAAATCATTTGTGGGCCAATTTAACTGGGCGCAGGCCATAGCCGGCCCGGTGCTGGCCACGGTAGCCAACTCGCCCCTGCTGATGGGCAAACGGCTCTGGGCCGAAACCCGCATTGCCCTGTTTCAACAAAGTATTGATACCCGTAACCGTGCCCTGGTAAAGCGCGACATTGAGCCGCGGGTAACTTTCGGCACCCACTGGCTGCGTAACTCGGTGGTAGAACTTTACCAGGACAGCATCACCCGCCATCCGCTGATCTTTGCCCCGGTTGAACAGGAGGACAGCCTGGCGCAACTTAAGCAAAACCTTACGCCCCGGCTTAAAACCCTGTGCCTGCATTCGGGTACGGTATATATGTGGAACCGCGCCTGCTACGGCATTTCTGCCAATGGCCAGCCACACCTGCGCATTGAAAACCGCTACATCCCGGCCGGGCCTACCACCACCGATGAAATTGCCAACACCGCCTTTTGGCTGGGACTGATGGCCGGTATGCCAGAAAAATATGCCAAAATCCATGAGCAAATGGATTTTGAAGCCGCCCGTTTTAATTTTTATAATGCCGCCCGCGTTGGCCTGGAATGCAATTTTAACTGGCTGGGGCAATCGTACCACGCCCGCGACCTGATCCTGGAAAAATTTATCCCCTGGGCTGAGGAAGGCCTGGAAAAGATGCAGGTAGATGCCCGCGATATCGGCCATTACCTGTCGGTAATCCAGCACCGGGTAGATGCCAAAAGCAACGGGGCCACCTGGATGCTGGATAACTTCAATCAATTATTGCATAAATCAACCCCCAAAGAAGCCAGTGTGAGCCTTACCCGCCTGATGGTAGAAATGGAAAGCACCGGGGAGCCGGTACACCTGTGGCCGGCCATTGAGCATAGCCTGAAAGACGGCCACAAGCATTTTTACTTTGTCGAACAAATCATGACCACCGATATCCCCACCGTGCATGCCGATGACCTGCTCGACCTGGTCATCAACTTTATGATCTGGCGGAATGTGCGCTATATAGCCGTAGAAAACAGCAAACATGAATTGGTGGGCATGGTCGCTTCGCGGATTCTGATCCGGCTGCTCAAAGATGGCTGGCAGGAAGGGCTCACCGTTAAGGATATAATGGTAAAAGAACTGATCACCGTAGGCCCGCACACCCCCACCCAGGAAGCCATCGACCTGATGGCCAGGAAAAATATCGGCTGTCTGCCTGTCGTGTCAAAAAACAAGCTTTTGGGGATGCTCACCGAGCGCGAAATTGTTAATATTGTGCATTTAACGCAAAAATTCCGGCAGGCCGATTAATGGAGCAAGTTTGGCAGGACATTGAGCACCTCTTAATCCACAAAGACCGGGTGATTACCGAAATAGCAGGTAATGGCTCCGGCCCGGCCATAGCCTTTTGTGCCGGCCTGCACGGCAACGAGCCTTCGGGGGTAATTGCCCTGAAAAATGTTTTTGCTTACCTCCACCGGCACAATATTCCGGTTAATGGCCGGTTACTGGCCTTTATCGGCAACCGCAATGCCCTGCACCACAAGTCGCGCTATGCCCAGGAAGACCTCAACCGGATGTGGACGGCCGCGAACATCAGAAAACTACATAATTCGGGGTTTAAGGAACAGGAACTCAACCCTGAAGCGGTAGAAATGATTGAAATTGACCAGTTGTTGCAAGGTTTTATCAACCACCTCAACGGCCAGGAACGTTACTTTGTTGATTTACATACCACCTCCTCGCCATCGGTACCCTTTGCGGCTATCGACAAGCAACCGCAGAGCTATGATTTTGCCCTGCAACTACCTATCCCCTTTGTGGCCAACCTCGATGACTTCCTCAAAGGCACCCTCATGCACTACCTCGACCACATAAAATTCAGGGCCCTTGTGTTTGAGGCCGGCATGCATGATGACCCGGCCTCGGTGCAAAAACACGAGGCCATCATCTGGCTGGTGCTGGGCATGTCGGGGGCAATTGAGGAGGGGTTGATACCCAATTATAAGGGCTGTTTTACTTTGTTGCAGGGCCTATCCGACCACCCGCACAAGGTCTTCAAAATCCTCCATCGCCACCATGTGGCCGATAACCGTAAGTTTGCCATGCTGCCGGGTTTCGTTAATTTTCAGGTAGTGGAACAAGGCATGCCCCTGGCCATTGATCATGGCAAAGAGGTGATTGCCCCTTATTCCGGCCATATTTTTATGCCCCTCTACCAGGAGCAGGGCGCTGATGGTTTTTTCATCATCAGCCGGGTGGACAGCCACTAACTAAACCTTTTTTCAGTTATTTGCGTTAATTTTGCAGCTAATCAGGTAATTCATGCGTGTTTCGGTATTCAGGAAAGAACATTTTAATGCGGCCCACAGGTTGTGGAACAGCAAGTGGAGCGATGAAAAGAATGTCGAAGTTTTCGGCAAATGCTGCAACCCGAATTACCACGGCCACAACTATGACCTGGTTGTGCAGGTAACCGGGGAAATAGACCCCGAAACCGGCTACGTGATCGACATGAAAATCCTGAGCAAAATAATCCGTGAACAGATCCTCCGCAGGTTTGACCACAAGAACCTAAATGCCGACACCGAGGAATTCCGGCAATTGAACCCAACTGCTGAAAATATTGTTGTAGTCATCTACAATATCCTCAGGCCCTTGCTTGATGACCGGCTGGAACTGAAGATAAAGCTGTATGAAACCGAAAGAAATTATGCTGAATACCCCGCTTAAAAAAACATCTGTTGAAGATGATGACCACGTTGGCGCCTCGGTAGAAACCCCGCTCAGGGAAGATGCCTTTGCCCTCAGCAACGAAGAAAAAATCCTCAGGATTGCCCATCACTTTAAAGTAATTATGGAAACCCTGGGCCTCGACCTAACCGATGACAGCCTCAGCGGCACACCTATGCGGGTAGCCAAGATGTACGTTAATGAGGTATTTAGTGGCCTTGACCCGAAAAATAAGCCCGAAGCCACCTTATTTGAAAACAAGTTTAAGTACAACCAAATGATTGTAGAAAAGGATATTACCTTCTTTTCCCACTGCGAACATCATTTTGTGCCCATTTACGGCAAAGCCCACGTAGCCTACATCTCTTCGGGCAAGGTTATCGGCCTATCCAAAATAAACCGTATTGTACAGTATTATGCCAAACGGCCGCAGGTGCAGGAGCGCCTGACCATGCAGGTAGGCAAACAACTGATGGAAGACCTGCAAACCGAAGACGTGGCCGTGGTTATTGATGCCAACCATCTTTGTGTTTCCTCCCGCGGAGTTGGCGATGTAAACAGCAAAACCGGCACTGCCTTTTTCAGCGGCAAGTTTAACGATGATATCACCAAGCACGAATTCCTGAATTATATAAATGCCCAGTAGGTTAAACTGGTTATTGGCAAATATTTCTGCTCCGTTAAGGTTTATCTCTTTTTTCTGATATCTTTGCACATCTTTTTAAGAACGTGTAAAAGACTTAACCATGAACAATATTATTTATCTGATTCCGGCAGCGGGACTGCTCTCAATCCTGGTAATGATTTTCAAAAGCGCCTGGGTATCCAAACAGGATGCTGGCGATGATAAAATGAAGGCGCTGGCCAAGCATATTGCCGATGGGGCCCTGGCCTTTCTGAAAGCCGAATGGCGGGTGCTGGCCTACTTTGTGGTAATTACCGCCCTGTTGTTGGGCTATTCCGGCACCCTGGTAGAAGATTCCAGCCCGGTTATCGCGCTGGCTTTTATTACCGGGGCGGTGTTGTCGGCCTTTGCCGGCTGGGTAGGCATGAACGTAGCCACCAAAGCCAATGTGCGTACCACCCAGGCCGCCCGTACCAGTTTAAAACAAGCCCTTAAGGTATCCTTTACCGGTGGCAGCGTTATGGGGCTGGGCGTAGCCGGCCTGGCGGTACTGGGGTTAGGAAGTTTATTTATTCTCTTTGTCCATATTTTTGTCCCCGAGGGGGCCTCGGCCATCGGTATTGAAATGAAAACCGCCATCGAAGTGCTGGCCGGTTTCTCACTGGGGGCCGAATCTATTGCCTTGTTTGCCCGCGTGGGTGGCGGCATCTATACCAAAGCAGCCGATGTTGGCGCTGACCTGGTGGGAAAAGTTGAAGCCGGTATCCCGGAAGATGATCCGCGTAACCCCGCTACCATTGCCGATAATGTGGGCGACAATGTAGGCGATGTGGCCGGCATGGGGGCCGACTTGTTTGGGTCGTACGTGGCCACCATCCTGGCTACTATGGTGCTCGGCCAGGAAATCAACTCAGCCGATGACTTTGGCGGCATGGCGCCCATCCTGCTGCCCATGCTGATTGCCGGTATTGGCATCGTGGCCTCTATTATCGGCACCATGCTGGTGAAAATTTCCAGCGATGAGGGCAGTGTACAAAAAGCCCTGAACCTGGGCAACTGGGTGTCCATTATTTTGGTGGTCATAGCCTCTTACCCTTTGGTTACCTGGATACTACCGGAAACTTTATCCATCCGGGGCTATGAATTTCAAAACATCGATGTGTTTTATGCCATCGTCATCGGCTCCATTGTTGGGGCCCTGATGAGTATAATTACCGAATATTATACGGCCATCGGCAGGCGGCCGGTCAACTCTATTGTCCGCCAGTCGGGCACCGGCCATGCTACCAATATTATTGGCGGCTTATCCGTAGGTATGGAATCTACCGTACTGCCCATCCTGGTACTTGCTTCGGGTATCGTCATATCCTACATGTTTGCCGGTTTATACGGGGTGGCTATTGCTGCTGCCGGTATGATGGCCACCACGGCCATGCAACTGGCCATTGATGCCTTTGGCCCCATTGCCGACAATGCCGGGGGGATTGCCGAAATGAGCCAGTTACCCGAAGAGGTACGCGGCCGCACCGATATCCTTGATGCTGTGGGCAATACCACAGCCGCTACCGGTAAAGGTTTTGCCATTGCTTCGGCTGCCTTAACCGCCCTGGCCCTGTTTGCCGCTTTTGTGGGAATTGCCGGTATCGATTCCATCAATATTTACAAAGCCCCCGTGCTGGCCGGTTTGTTCGTGGGCGCTATGATCCCGTTCATCTTCTCTTCGCTGGCGATTGCTGCCGTAGGGCGGGCGGCCATGGCTATGGTGCGGGAAGTACGCAGACAGTTTAAAGAAATACCCGGTATCATGGAAGGTACCGGAGAACCCGAATATGAGAAGTGCGTGGACATTTCCACCAACGCCTCCATCAGGGAGATGATTTTGCCGGGTGCCATTGCCCTGCTGGTACCGGTAATTGTTGGCTTCGGCTTCCAGGATGTGTTCCCCGATACCTCTTCGGCTGAGATGCTGGGCGGGGT
>JALSJF010000223.1 GCA_026989505.1 Cyclobacteriaceae bacterium | reverse complement strand
ACGCTGCCAGGATAACACTACCATCTGAAAGTGCTGTTGCATTAAGGGCTTCATCCCATTTACCCGGAATACCAAAGGTTTTCTGCCACTGAATAGCACCTGTGGTATCAACATAAACCACCCACAAATCAGCCTCAAACGTTACCGGGTCAACCCTGTTGCCTGGTAAATAGTAACCGCCTGTGGGTGATGCGGTAAAGGCCCAAAAGGATTCTTCATCAACATCGCCATAGGCATATTGCCAAATAATGTTACCGTTGGCGGGATCTAATTTTGCCAGGTAGATATCGGTAGCGCCATGGCCAATGCCATCGGTCATGCCGGCAATTAAATAATTGCCATTTTGGTCGATTAACCCTTTGGCAACATATTCCGCATAGAGCCCGGGTGGGGCATCGTCCCCGGCACTGCCATAGGTCTTCTGCCAGATAATATTACCATTCAAGTCTAACTTCAGGGCCCATAAGTCTGTAAGGCCGGCCCCGTAGGAGTCTGTGCCCCCGACCACGAAATAAGCATTATTGTCCACGGCTACCGACCAGGCCTGGTCATTACCATTGCCGCCATAGCGGTTTTGCCATTGAACATTGCCCATGTTGTCCGTTTTCAGGACCCAAAAATCATAACCTGCGGCCCCAAATGACTGTGTCCAGCCAACAACAATAAGCCCACCGTCAGAGGTTTCCCTCACATCCGTGGCCATATCACTGGCTGCCCCACCATAAACTTTTGCCCACTGTAAATTCCCAAGGGAATCTGTTTTAAGCATGAGCAAATCTTCATCCCCTCCGGTACTGAAAGAATTTGATGCCCCGGCAATTAACAGCCCGGAATCACGGGTGCCAATAACGGCTTCCATCTCCTCGTCTCCGCTCGTACTGCCATACGTGTTGAAATAAAAATTATTTTGAGCATAGAGCCCCGCATTTGTGAGCGCCCAAAAAATCCCGATAATAGATAGAACCTTTTTCATTGCTATATAAATTTAGTTTCCAATTTCTACCAACGGCCTTGCGCAAACGTTCGGCAGACTTTGTTAACGCAACCTGTCTGCCTGAAATTAAAGTTACCCATTTTTGTTCTTTCTGTCAACATAACTCGTCCCGCTTCCCTCATTTTTTCGGGGAGATGGAGCTCTGCCTGCAAACATTTGTTAGCTATTGCCCCGGTTAGTGTAGCTGTGCTAAGTAAAACTACGTTCAAACTTTGTCCCGATATGGTTCTGTGGTTGTGCCGCCCCCTTCGTTTACCCCTGATTTGCCCCGGGCATTTCACGGTGGCCGGCAGTGGTGGGTCTTGGCTATTGCGGATAAAGCCGCCCCACCATTTTAGTAGCGGCCAACTGCCGCACACAACTGTAATTAACGTGATTTATCACTTTGATATATACTAGATTAATTGGCAAATTATTATGAGATTAATCATATTATCCTTCATATAAAATGGTAAATTTAGCGGCATAAAAATTTTAAATGTAAAAGCTATGTATGAAAAACTAGTTCTGGTGCAAGAGTTTATCAGTCAACCCTGGCCCTGGTGGATGGGTGCCGTGGTAATTGGCTCAACGGTATTTATTTTATTATACTTCGATAAAGAGTTTGGCCTTTCCGCCAATTTACGCATAATGTGTGCGGCCGATGGGGCCGGGGATTATGCCGATTTCTTCGACTTCGATTGGACGAAACAGGGCTGGAACCTGATGATTGCCCTGGGCGCCCTGTTTGGTGCTTATATGGCCGCTAATTATTTCGGTGGCGATTACCAGGCCCATATCAGTCAGGCTACCGTAGAAACCCTCAACGAAATAGCCGGCTCCGAGGCGCTTACGTATGGTAATGTGCCTATTGTGCCCGGCAAAGACGTGGTCCATGCTGAGGTGCCTGAGTTCTGGGAAATCTACTCCTGGAAATCCCTGTTCACCCTGCGCGGGCTGATTATTATTGTTGTCGGGGGCTTCCTTATTGGTTTTGGCGCCCGCTATGCGGGAGGGTGTACCTCGGGGCACGCCATATCCGGCCTGGCCGACCTGCAATTACCCTCGTTGGTGGCTGTAATGGGCTTCTTTAT
Source organism: Cyclobacteriaceae bacterium (assembly GCA_026989505.1). Lineage (GTDB taxonomy): Bacteria > Bacteroidota > Bacteroidia > Cytophagales > Cyclobacteriaceae > S012-113. Next base: position 9,246 of record JALSJF010000223.1, on the reverse strand, counting down.
CGGAGGGCTGATCATGACCTGGTTGCTATTACCCCACATCCTCAGAATTGGCTTTTAACCCTTAATTTGAAATAGTATGAAATCATTTAAATATATTGTTGTCGGTTTTTTCTTTGGCTTTGGCATGTGGAAACTGGAGGCTATCTCTACTTTCCGGATTTTTGAAATGTTCCACTTCCAGTCGTTCCACATGTACGGTATCATTATCAGTGGTGTGCTAACCAGCCTGATTATTACCCAGTTGTTCCGTAAGGGGAAAATCAAGACCATCAAGGGTATTGAAAAGCAGTTTAATGATAAAGACCGCACCTGGCCACGTTATATTATCGGTGGCACCATCTTTGGCATGGGCTGGGCGCTTACCGGGGTGTGCTCAGGAATGATGTTTGTGCTCCTCGGGGCCGGTTATACTGTCTTTGTCGTCTTTCTGGCCTCGGCCATGCTGGGCACTTTTGTTTATGGCCTGACCCGAAGGTGGCTGCCTCATTAAACCAAATGCAAAAAGATTAATGTAATTTTACGAGCTGTTTTGTCTTTGGGCAGAACAGCTTTTTTTTGCCGTATGAGAATCAGGTTATTAACCCTTTTATTGTTTTGTATGCCGGTGGTACAGGTGGCAGGCCAATCGCCTAAGGCAATTGTTATGCAGATGATTGACAGCGCCAAAAGCTTGCGTGGTTTTACTGCCGTGATAACGAAAACCGAACGGATTAAAGGGGAACTGGTGAAACAGATCAGCCGGGTAAAGCTGAGCCGGCATCCGTTTCAGCTATACCTGTATCAGGAATACCCGAAAGAAGGTGTTGAAGTATTATGGCACCGTAGTAGTACCAAAGCTTTGGTAAATCTCAATTCTTTTCCCTGGATTAACCTCAGCCTCGACCCTTTTGGCAGCCTGATGCGCAGGCACCAGCACCATACCCTCTTCGATAGCGGCTTTGACCTGATGGCAGAGATACTCCATCGTGAACTGGCCCGCATTGGCACTGATACTACCGAACATATAGCTTATCAAGGCATTACCGATTGGCAGGGCCGGCCGGCCTATCATATTGTTATGGACAACCCCCATTACCACATTACTACCTACCGGGTTGAACTGGGCGAAGACCTGATGAGCATTGCCCGTAAATTAAATGTTAACGAATATGCTATCCTAGAACTAAATGAGGAGATTGACTTTTATGATGATGTTGAGCCCGGACAGGAAATAAAAGTACCTTCACGCTATGCAAAAAAAATGAACCTCTATATTGATACAGGCTATATGTTGCCCTTAATGATCGAGGTATTTGACGCAGAAGGCCTTTATGAACAATATGAATACCGTAACTTTGTCCTCAACCCGGATTTTGCCGCTAACGAATTTACCGGTGAATACCCTGAATATAACTTCTAATAAATAAGCAATTTCTATGGCCGTAACCATTGGCGACAGAGCCCCGGATTTTACCCTGCCTGACCAGGAGGGTACCCCCTTTGCCCTAAACCACGTGCTGGGTAGAAAAACGATCGTCCTGTACTTCTATCCACAGGATGAAACCCCGGGCTGCACAGCGGAGGCCTGCAGCTTCCGGGATAATATGGCGGAGTTTACGGCCTCCGGGGTACAAGTGATAGGGGTTAGCCAGGACAGCGTTGACAGCCACAGCCGCTTTGCCGCCCGGCACCAGCTTAATTTCCCCCTGCTGAGCGATACCGGCAATAAAGTAAGGGCACTTTACGGGGTTAAGCCGGCCCTTTTCGGGCTATGGCCGGGAAGAAAAACATATATAATTGATAAACAAGGGATTATAAGGTATATATTTGACTATCAGTTAAGGGCCAAAAAGCATGTTGCAGAGGCCCTGAAAACCCTGGCCAGTGCATAAGCTAAGCACCGACATAGCCACCCGTTTTTACCGGTCTTTTCAGCAAAAAGATGCGGTTGGCATGAATGCCTGCTACCACCCGCAGCTATCCTTTACCGACCCTGCCTTTGGCCAACTTAATTACCGGCAAACTTGTGCCATGTGGGCTATGCTGTGCGCTTCGGCTACCGACTTGACGATCGGGTTTACCGTGCTTAAAGCTACCGAAGAGGGAGTTGAGACCCGCTGGCTGGCCGATTATACTTTCGGTAAAACCGGCCGTAAAGTACAAAATAACATCATCGCCCGCATGACGATCAGGGAAGGCAAAATAATCTGCCATACCGATGATTTTAACCTGCACAAGTGGGCCCGGCAAGCCCTGGGGCTACAAGGGTGGCTGTTTGGCGGTACAGCCTATTTCAAACGGAAGCTGCACCTGCAAACCAACCGGCAACTGGCCAGGTTTATGCAAAAGCATCCTGCCGGGTAGTATGTGGGGGTATAACCTACAGGTGATGGTGTTACAGCGAGCGCAGCATTTTCAACTGGCGTTTCAGGCCCTCCAGATGTATGTTGGCATCGGCAATCTTCTTGTTTACCTCTTCGCGCAACTTATCGGTGGATTTGGAAGCAGCAAAAAATTCCAGGTTATTTTGCCACAGGGCAATGTCATCCTCCAGTTTGTTAATCTGTCTGCGTACCGCCTGCTCTTTCTGGTAAAGCTCTTTTTCAGAGTGGTCAGAAGCGGCCAGCCCGGAGAACTCGGCCTCCAGCATAATCGCGGCCTTCTCCTTCTCGTTCAGTGAGGTTACGGCCCCCATATAGGCATTCACCGCCTGCTGAAAAGCCTCCTTGATGCTGCCAATATTTTTACGGGGCACATAGCCGATTTCCAGGAATTGCTGCCGTAAGGCATTGAATTCTTCCAGGTTATCGTCAGCGGCTTCCTGTAACTGCGCAATTCTGGCAATAATCTCTTTCTTCTTTTTAAGGTTCTCTTTGTATTGCTCCTGCGACTGTTTTCTGCCCGAGCGCTTGTTTTCAAAGAAACGGTCGCAAGCGGCTTTAAACTCTTCGTATAGCTTCTGGCGCACCTTTTCCGGCACCGGCCCTATCTCCCGCCATTGGCTTTGCAGTTTTTTCAATTCCTCGGCCGTGCTGTCCCACTCCTCACTGTCCATTAACTCTTTGGCGCGTGCCAACAGGGCTTGCTTTTTCTCCAGGTTAGCCGCCCTTTCACTCTCCAGGCTTTTAAAAAACTGGTGTTTGTTGCTGAAGAACTTCTTAAAAGACGACCAAAACTCCTTGTTTATCACTTTGGCCTTATCCTTGGGCAATCCCCCAATAGCTTCCCACGATTTCTGCAGGTTTAACACCTCCCTGGTTTTCTCATTCCACTCTTTAATCCTGTCCGACTGAAAAGCCACCAGTTCTTTCACCTTATCCACCAGTTCCTGCTTTTTCAGCAGGTTTTCATGCAACTCGGCTTTCAGCTCGTGCACAAATACCTTTCTGCGCTCATATACCTTGTCCGAAGCCGCTTTAAACCGCTGCCAAAGGTCTTCCTGCAGTTCCCTTGGTACAGGGCCAAGGTGTTTAAATTCATGGTGCAGGTCGTTCAGCCCTTTGATGGCTTCGCGGATGTTTTCTACCCCGGCCAGGGCTTCGGCTTTTTCGCAAAGTACCAGTTTAGCCTCATAGTTCTTTTTGCGATCAAGCTCCTTTAGTTCAAAATAGATGCTGCGCTGGTCATAAAAACGATGCACCAGGGCATTATAGCTGGCCCACAGGGTACGGGAGTGCTGCGGAGGGACATCACCGATATCTTTCCACTTTTGCTGGATTTCCTTAAACTTATTAAAGCTACCGCTCGATTCCTCGGAATCAACAAACGTGCGCAATTCTTCCAGTACCTGTTCGGCTAAAACCAGGTTTTGTTTGCGCTGGGCATCCTGCTCTTTATATTTTTTGGCTTTTTTATCCTTTATCAGTTTGTAGTTGGCATCAAAGCGCAAGCTAAGCTCATCGGGCTGGTACTGAAAATCTTCTGCGCTGCCGCCATCGGCCATAAACTTTTGTAACGCTTCCTGGCGTAGTTCATCACGCAGTTTATTGAAAGCCGGGGCAATTTGCTGTAATACCTTATCGGCCTTAAAGGGGTTTTCTTCTTTGCCCAATTTTTTAACCACTTCTACCAGTTGCTCACGGGTGTAAGTGGTAAAATCCACCCCGGAAAACTCATCATGGTCCACCTCATCCACCCGCTTGCTCTCCAGGTCGGCAATGGCCTTATTGGCCTGCTCGGCTTCTTCCTTAGAAAGTTCTTTTTCTTTCCCGGCACCGGTAACTGTTTCCTCCTGGCCATCCGGAGCATCCGCTGTGGTTGTTGCTGCAGCCTTATCTTCAGCAACTTCCGGGGGGGCGGCCTCTTCTGCGGGTGTTGTTTTTTCGGGTGGGGCCCCGTCTGCAACTGGCGCTGCCGGATTAACTACCGCTTCTTCGGGTGTAGTGGTTTTGGCTGTTACCGGGGCTTCCTTTGCTGCCTGTTCAGCATCCCCGGCTGACGGCTCCACTTTATCAACCGCCACTTCTACCTGTGCAGGTTCACTTACAGGCTCTACTGTTTCTCCGTTTTTGCCCTCATTTTGTTCCGCTAAAGAGCCTTGCTCTTCGCTTGTAACAGAATTGTCTAATTCTGTAGTTGCCTTGTCAGCACTTTCCTTCTCCATACATCTATTTTTAACGCCTCAAATCTCCCGCAAACATAACAAATCTATTGCTTAGTTAAGCCTTGGGTCGGAGGGATATTTCGCATACAGCGAAAACCTGCCGCCCATTTTTTCCAGTATTGCTTTCCACATATCTTCCGGCCGGGTAGTAAATAACAACTCACCGGCCATTGGTTCAAAAACCATCCATGAGTTTTCGTCTATTTCGTCTTGTAATTGCCCTGCGGCCCATCCGGAGTAGCCCAGGAAAAAGCGTACATCATCCGGGCTGATTACTTTGTCGTGCAGCCAGCTCAGCAGCAACGCAAACTCTCCACCCCAAAACAACTCCTGGGTTATTTTTTCTGCCTCCGGCAGGGTGTCGTCACGATGAATAAAGTGCAGGGTGTTCTGCTCTACCGGACCGCCAATATACACCGGGATGTCCAACCCCTCCATCTCCGGCAGCAACTCGCCAATTTTAACCTTAGACTTACGGTTGAGCACAAAGCCAAAGCTGCCCTGGTCATCGTGTTTACACAGCAAGATCACCGTCCTGTCAAAATTCAGGTCGGGCAAGTGGGGCTCCGAAACCAAAATACTGCCGCTTGTGGGGGCAATATCATTTTTATACTTGAAAAAAATATTATTGTCCATTGTATCAACTAAAATAACAGCAATTCAACAGAAGTCAAAACAGGCACTACCCTGCCTTAGCCTTAAAAACGACAAAAGCAGGCAAATGGTTCTGTCTGGCCCCGGCTATGGGCAACAACACAAGAGGTAAAAGGGTATTTGCCGGCCATCCTCACATTTATGCGAACATTTGCTTTATTTTTGCCGGAAATAAGCAGATGATGGCAAAGGATATCTCTCAAATCAGGCGCGACTACCGCGGCCGGTTCTTAAACAAGGAGGCCGCTGGCCACGACCCCATTGCTTTTTTCAACCAATGGTTTGATGAGGCCCTGCATGCCGAAGTGCTTGATGCCAACGCCATGACCCTGGCCACCGTTGGCGAAGACGGCCGGCCCGATGGGCGAATTGTGTTGCTCAAAGGGGTTGAAGAGGGCAAGTTTATTTTCTATACCAACTACCAGAGCAAAAAGGGCCGCGACCTGGCGGCCAACCCCGTGGCCTCCCTCACCTTTTATTACAAAGAACTGGACCGTCAGATCAGGGTTGATGGCCGGGTTAGCAAATGTACTGCCGCTACTTCCGATGCCTATTTTAAGACCCGGCCGCTGAAAAGCCGTATTGGCGCCTGGGTATCGCCCCAAAGCCAGCCGATCCCCTCGCGCTTTTACCTGATGCGCAAGTTTGCCGCCTATGGTCTGCAAACTATGGGTAAAACTGTTGAACGGCCTCCTTTCTGGGGCGGCTATGCCCTGACCCCCGACCATCTGGAATTCTGGCAGGGGCGCCCTAACCGCCTGCACGACCGCATTAATTTCCGGCTGGTCAACGGGGCCTGGGAAGTAGAGCGGCTATCGCCATAAACGATGAATACCTACTTCAGCCGTTACGCTTACCAGGGTAAACTTTTTGCTGAAAAACCTGCCCGCCCGCTGCACCTCAGTGTGGTAATACCTTGCTATAACGAACCCGACATTATCCCTACCCTGGAGAGCCTGCAGCAGTGTGCACCTGTAACCGGTACGGAGGTAATCGTAATAGTTAATGAACCGGCAACTTGCCGGCCGGAAATCCACCGGCAAAACAGGGTAACTTTGCAGGAAATCGCCCGTTGGCGGCAAGGGAGGGCCCTGAATTTCAACCTTCTGGTGCATCACCTGGTAGCCCCGGCAAAAACAGCCGGAGTGGGCTTTGCCCGCAAGGTGGGGATGGACGAAGCGGCCAGGCGCTTTGAGGAAGCAGGCAACCGGCACGGGGTAATCTGCTGCTTTGATGCCGACAGCACCTGTGACAAAAATTACCTGACGGCCATTTACGAACAGTTTTATCTGACCAGCCCCAGGCCGCACGGGGCCGCGGTTTATTATGAGCACCCCTACCCTGCTGACAGCCGGTTGCGGGAGGGGATTATCCAATACGAGCTTCACCTGCGCTATTATGTTAACGCCCTGCGCTATGGCGGCTATCCGTTTGCCCGGCACACCATTGGCAGCACGATGATCGTCAGGAGCGATATTTATCAGAAGATTGGCGGTATGAATAAACGCCAGGCCGGGGAAGATTTTTATTTCCTGCATAAGCTCATGCCCATGGGGGCGTTTATTGAACTGAACAATACCACGGTTTACCCGGCCGGCCGGGTATCCGACCGGGTACCCTTTGGCACCGGCAAGGCCATGGGCAAGTGGCTACAAGGGAACAGCCCGGCATTGACCACCTATAACCTGCAATCGTTTACCGGCCTCAAACAATTATTTGCGCGGGTAGAGGATTTTTATCGTGCAGAAGATAAGGCATTAAACAAAATCCTGGCAGCCCTTCCGGAGAGCGGGCAATTATTTTTGCAGGAGGTTTCCTTTAGCCGGGAACTGGCCCGGCTGAACCGGCAAAGCAAGACAGTTAAAACGTTCGTTAACAACTGGTACCGTTTTTTCGATGGCTTTATGGTGTTGCGCTACCTGCATTTTGTCCGAGACCACTTCTACCCGGACCAACCAGTAGTGCAGGAAGCCCGGAAGCTGGCGGCTTTGCGCTGGCCAGGGGTCAACATCAGTAACCTGGCCGGGGAATTGCTCACCCTCTACCGGCAGCAGGACAAAGGGCTATAACAAACTGAACATATCGGCCACACCGAGGTTACGGTTGGTGGTAAAGCCTTCGCCAAATTTAACCCCTATGGATTGTCCCAGCATTTTACCACGGGCATCGAGCATGAGCATAAACTCAGGCGAAGAAATAAACGTATCGGGCGTGGTGGCATTGGGGTCGTGCACTTGTGAGGCAAAGGCCCTGATTGAGGCGTTGCGCTGCTCCCAGTAGCCGGTTACATCCTCAACAAAGTCGGGGGTAACCATGGTGCTTTGAATGTAATGATACACCCGTGCAGGGCGCCAGGGTTTCTGGGGCTGGCCATCTGCGGTGGTATTGAGCTTTGCCAGGCCCGACAGAAAAATAGCGGTTTTCACCAGGGCTGCCGCCCGCTCGTGGTCGGGGTGGCGGTCTTTGGGGGCATTGGCCAGGACAACCTCCGGCCGGTACTTACGAATCATCTCCACCACCTTGAGTTGATGGTCAATATCATTGGTAAAGTAAATATCTTCGAACCCCAGGTTCTCCCGTACGGCCAAGTCCAGTATTTCGGCTGCTTTGGCTGCTTCCTGCAGGCGCAGTTCCGGGGTCCCGCGGGTACCCATTTGCCCCCTGGTAAAATCAACAATACCCACCTTCCTGCCCCTGGCCGTGTATTTGGCTATAGTAGCCCCGCACGACATCTCCACGTCATCGGGGTGGGCGGCAAAAGCTAACAGATCAAGTTTCATCGGCATAAATTAAAAAAAGGGAACAACAATAAAATTGTTGCCCCCTGATGTTATGAAAATGCAAATATAACACTATTGCGGTAATTCCGGGGCGGTCTGGTACTGCTCAGGCACCTCTCCGGTAAGTGACTTAAGGAACGTTACAATCTCCCCGGCCTGGGCATCGGTGATATCTTTATTCAACTGTAGTTTGCCCATAATCTTTACCGCCTCGGCTAACGATTCTACCCCGCCATCATGAAAATAAGGCCCTGTTTTCTCTACATTGCGCAGCGAAGGTACTTTGAAAATGTATTTGTCATTTTCATTCCCGGTTACTTCAAAGCGCCCCAGGTCATCGTTCTCCGCCCCGGTCATTTCCTTATAGCTGCCAAACAAGCCTAGTTTCTGGTACATACTGCCCCCTACCAGGCTACCCATGTGGCAGGTAATACACCCCTGGTCGATAAAGGTTTGCAGGCCTTTCTGCTCAGCCGCAGTCAGGGCCGACTCATCCCCGGCCACATACTTATCGAAGCGCGAAGGGGTTAGCAATTGCCGCTCAAAAGCGCCAATGGCATTTTGCAGGTTCTGGTACGTAAAGGGGTCGTCATCCTCCGGATAGGCCGCGGCAAACAGTTCATTATAACCGGCAATACCTTTCAGCCGGTTCATTACATAGGCCTCATCGGGCATGGCCATCTCCACCGGGTTCAGGATAGGGCCACCTGCCTGTTCCTCAACATCTTTTGCCCGGCCATCCCAGAACTGGGCTATGTGTAAGGCTGCATTCAATACCGTGGGTGAATTACGTGACCCCAGGGTGCCATCATCCCCGGGTGAGGTAGGTTTGTTGTCTACCCCATAAGTGGCCAGGTTATGGCATGAATTACAACTGATGTTGTTCTCTTTCGACAAGCGGTTGTCAAAATAAAGCGCCTGCCCGAGGGCAATTTTAGCCTCGGTAGCCGGATTGGCTTCATTGGGGGCCGATTCCGGCAAAACAGCAAAAAATACGGCCGCTTTATCACGCAGGCCGGGAAATTCGGACGTGGCCGGGGCCTCCGATTCATCGGCAGACTTTTGCCCGCCACCACAGCTAACCAGTACAAACAATGCAAAAAGTGGTAAGAGGTTCTTTTTCATTTCTTTTTTAGTTAGAGCTAAATATATGTTTTTCAAAACTTAAAGATACAAATCTCTTCGCTTACGGGCCTGTTTTTTGCTGGTATTTTAGCTTTGCCACACCCG
>JALSJF010000222.1 GCA_026989505.1 Cyclobacteriaceae bacterium | reverse complement strand
CCCGGATTATTCTTACCGCAGCAAAGCTGCAAACAAATAAGCGGGCCAGGTATCTTTGCTGAAAAAACAAAGTTTTCGGGAGAGATATCATGAAAATCATGAATAATGATGCAGGCGAAATATTTTACCCTCAAATCTGGGGCATGCTTAATCTTTGGCTCATGCTGTATTTTGTGTATAACAAGTTGTTTTACATTATTTTGCAGTTCATCAAAATTTTGATGAATTTTCCGGGTTAAACCTCTGCGCCCGGTTATGCGTAAACAGCATTATGCAAAAAATTAGTATTCTGGTCGTTTTTGCCCTGGTCGTTGTTACCGGATGTTCCCCGGAGGAAGACCAGGTGCCGCTTAATGATTATAAACTCCAGGCCTATTATGTGGTGCCAGCCGACATCCCGTATGCTGAAGACCATGCCCTCCGTGTTTTTCGCACCATCCTGGAGATGCGCAACTGGTACCAGGCCGCCACAGGGGGCTTGTCTTTTGAATTCCTCGATGAAGAAAAGATTATTGAAGTATATGAAGCAGACCAGGATGTAGCCTATTATGGCGGCAATTGGTGGGAGTTGCTGTTGAACGAGATGAAAGGCAAAGGCCTGCCGGTAGAAAGCCCCGGCACCATTGCCATCATCTGGATAGACGGCATCAACAATATTTCCTCCACCGCCACCGCCCAGGGAGGCACCGGCTGCGGGGGCGATTGCGGGGCAGCCATGTTGCCCATCCGCACGGTACTTACTACTACAACCCCTCCGGCCGATATGGGTATTATGTTACATGAACTTGGCCATACGCTTGGCCTTACCCACCCGGTAGCGGAGGCAGACTTGCCGTTGCCGCCTGAAAAAGAACCCATGTTATATAGTGTGATGAACCAAACCAATGTGCGGGCAGGGGACATCAGTGCCCAACACGGTTTTTTAACTACCGAAAAAAAGATCTTGTACGGCAACCCTTTTATGAAACAGGTAACCGTTGCCTTTCAGGACTTTTGGCAGGTGAACATTATTAACTATCCGGTAACCGGCCCGGTGCCTGAGCCGCAAATTGTGGTGGACGACATTAGCTTTAAAACCGTAACTTTTCGCACCAATATTGATGACGGCCTGCTCTATTATTGGGATTTTGGTGACGGCACTACCAGCACCGGGCCTTCCCCTACCCACACGTTTAATGCCAAAGGCCTGTACAACATCACCCTGTCGGTAACCTCCAAAGATTTTATGACCGGCAGAATAAGTCAGTTCCTGCAATTACCGTAAGCGCTTGCAGAGGTGGGTTAATCTTCGCTTAACCGGGGCCCATAGGCCTGAGGTAATTATTTGACAAATGATCCTTTATCAAATAATTTGCATCCTTATTCACGAAATTCGGGTTAATTTGCAGGCAGAAATTTTAGCCTTGAAAAAGTATCTGCTGCTCATACCTGTTATTGCCGCTTCGTGGGGGTGTAGTCCCGTGCTGCAGAAAATCCGCACCTTTGCCGATAGCGCGCAGTACCATGCCGGCTTTTACCTGTATGACCCGGCCACCCGCAAAGTGCTGGCCGAACATCAGGCCGACAAATATTTTACCCCGGCCTCTAACACCAAAATCTTAACCCTTTACGCTGCCAAGCGGGTGCTGCCCGACCCTTTACCCGCCTTTTACTATGCCCGTGACAGCCTGGCTGCCTATTTATGGCCTACCGGTTACCCCGGGTTCCTTAATCCTGTGCTCCCAAATACCCCCAACTACCCGTTACTGGCGGCTGCCGACAGCCTGGTATTATCGGTAGCCGGGTTTACGGCCCCCAGGTTTGGCCCCGGCTGGGCGTGGGATGATTATAATTCATCCTATTCGCCCGAACGCTCGGCCTACCCCATTTACGGCAACCTGGCCACCTTCTTCCTTGATACCCTCAGCCATGAACTTACCGTTGCCCCGGCCTTCCTCAGGGACTCCATTACCCTGGCAGAAGGGGAAAAATTTACCGTGCAGCGGCAGGAAGGCAGCAACCGGTTTACCGTAACCCTTGGCGCTTGCAATGACTGTGAAAGACAACGGCCCTACCGCTTGACCCATGCCATGCTGGCCCGGTTGTACCATGACACCTTGCATGTGCCGGTCCATATCGACACCGTGGCCCGGCCGGCCACCGCCCGCCTCATCACCGGCCTGCCCCAGGATTCGGTGTTTAAAGTAATGATGCAGGAAAGCGACAATTTTCTGGCCGAACAACTACTGCTGCAAGTTGCGGGTGCGCTGAAAGACTCCCTCGACACATCCTTGGCCATCGACAGCCTGCAGCACTTCCTCAATGCCTTGCTGCCCGATTCGGTTATTTGGGTTGACGGCTCCGGGTTGTCGCGCTATAATATGATTACCCCCCGCAGTGTAGTCATGCTGTGGGATGAATTGCTGCGGATGTTTGGCCAGGAAAGGCTGATGAATATACTTTCTGTTGGCGGGGTGGCCGGCACTATTGAAAACTGGTATGCCGAAGAACAACCGTATATTTATGGTAAAACCGGCACCCTGCGCCATAACCATGATTTAAGCGGCCTGTTGATAACCCAATCGGGGCGTTTATTGCTGTTTGCCTATATGAATAACCATTACCCTTCCGGCTCTACCCCTGTTAAAGAGAATATGGAACAGGTTTTGCACAAAATCTACGAAAAATACTAAGATGAACAACTACTTACCGGCCCTCGTGGCCTTACTGATGAATAGCCTGCCCGGCTTTGCCCAGGGGAACAACCCCATGGCCACCGATAGCTTAGATATCAAGATCGGGCAGATGATCATGATTGGTTATCATGGCACCCGCCTTTCCCCTGACGACCCGATTGTAGAGGAAATAAGCAACGGTAGTGTAGGCGGGGTTATCCTTTTCGAAAAAAATATTGCCGACTCCAATTCGGTAATCAAATTAAAGCAACTAACCTATGCTTTGCAGGCCCTGGCCCCGGTGCCGCTGATCATGGCCATCGATCAGGAAGGCGGCCGGGTTAACCGCCTGAAAACCAAATACGGGTTCCCGAAATCAGTTACGGCTGCCTATCTTGGTGAACTAAACAATGAGGACACCACACGGTTTTATGCCCAGCTTACGGCCGCCACCCTGGCCGGCCTGGGCTTTAACGTAAACTTTGCCCCGGTACTCGACCTGGCCAGCAACCCCGATAACCCTATCATTGCCAGATACGGCCGGGCCTATAGTGCCAATCCGCATATTGTTGCCCAACATGCCGCTATTACCATCAACGAACATAACCGCCTGCACGTAGTTACCGTGGGCAAACATTTTCCCGGCCACGGCAGTTCCCGGGCCGATACCCACCTCGGCATGGCCGATGTGACCAACACCTGGGACAAGGCCGAGCTGTGGCCCTATGACACCCTGATTAAAGCCGGGGTACTGCCGGCTGTGATGTCGGCCCACATTGTTAACGAAAACCTTGACCCCGAAGGGCTTCCCGGCACTTTATCAAAGAAAATCCTGCAGGGTGTTTTGCGCGATTCGCTGGGCTTTAACGGAGTGGTGTTCAGCGATGATATGCAAATGCATGCCATCACCAAGCACTACGGCCTGGAGAAAGCTATTACCCTGGGCATCAATGCCGGCCTGGATGTACTTATATTTTCGAATAATATTCAAAACTCCGAAGACAGGACCGTACAGGTGGTGCATAAAATCATAAAAAACCTGGTACGGGAAGGGGTGATTCCGGTGGCACGGATAGATGAATCTTACCAGCGCATAATGCAGTTAAAAAAAGCTTACTTCGATGAATAAAATAACCACCGTTGCCGTTTATTGCGGCTCCAGCCTCGGCAAAAACAAAGTTTACACCGATAAGGCCGTGGCCCTGGGCAGAACCCTGGCCGATAAGGGCATCAACCTGGTGTATGGGGGCGGCAATATTGGCCTGATGGGGGTTATTGCCAATACCGTGTTGCAAAAAGGGGGTAAGGTTACCGGGGTATTGCCGCATTTTTTAAACAAAAAAGAAGTGGGTAACCTGGATGTTGATGAGCTCATTCTGGTGGATTCGATGCATGAGCGCAAGCAGACCATCAGCGAGCTGTCCGATGCTTTTATTGCCATGCCCGGAGGTTTTGGCACCCTCGAAGAAGTAACCGAAATGCTCACCTGGTCGCAATTAGGGCTGGTACAAAAACCTATTGGCCTGTACAATGTCAATGGCTTTTACGATTTCCTGCTGCGCCAGTTTGATACGATGGTAGCAGAGGGCTTTTTAAAACCCGAGAACCGCAACATGATGCTGGCCGATGCCGACCCCGGGGGGCTGTTGGCAAAATTACAGGCCTTTAAACCGGTAACTATCCCCAAATGGTTAACTGCTAACCAGACATAGGTTACGTTTATATATAAGAAGAAATTATGCCTTTCCTTCCCCGAACAGGTTGATGCTGATTACCGGCAGTCCGGGGTCCGGGAAGCAACGCCCCAGGGCCGGGTGGGGGGTCAGGCCGGCTTTTGCCAGCGTTTCCGTAAACACCCCGTATTCCACTATATATTGATCCGAATACCCGTGTGTGCCGTCATAAGCCGTGACGGGGGTACGGCCCAGGTTAGCGGCTGCCTGCCCCGGGGGCAGGGTATGTAGTTCAATGAGCAACAGCCCATGCTTTTTTACATAGGGGCGCCATTTGCGCATATGCTCCAGCAGGGAGTCTTCCACCGCATTGTTGGCCAGCCGCTGGCCGGCAAAAGCATACGCCCCCGTAGAGCGGCTTACCGTACCACTGCTTTGTTGCGGGGGCTGCCAGATGCGGTTATGATCGAGAAAAGTGCGCACGTTAAGCAGGTCGGCCAGGGCGATGCCGTAATTTTCCTGCAGGTCACGCGCCAGCAGGTCGGGACGGCCGATATCGCCCCACATAACTTTGGCCCAAATATCGGCCTGAATGAGGTTGGCCCTGGCAATCTTCAGGGCGGTTTCGTTGTAATCAACCCCAACCAGAATAAGCGGATGCTCTTCGAGTAACCTGCCGCGCAGCGTTTGCTTTTCAATCACATTAAACAAGTGCCGGATAAATGCCCCGTTGCCACAGCCCATATCAAGGATACCCCGGGGCTGCTCTTCGACAGGCCGGTTAAACAGGTTGATGATAATCTCATCCACCACGTTGAAATAAGTGGCGTGTGCCCCGCCACTGCCCCATACATTCATGGCCCGGTCTACGTGGGTCTCAACTCCCCCGGGGTCGGGGTTGCGGGCTGCCAGCGGGTTACCGAACAACAGCGCATCAAGATGCCGCAGGGTAGGCATATACGAAACCGTTACCCCGTAGGCGCTGGCCCTGCGGGCAAAGAACAGCCCGGTTTCGGTAAACCTGTAGGTGCCCTGCCGCTTTTCAAACCAGCCGAAATGCACAAAAATATCAAGCAACCGGGCAAAGCTTTCCGTATCCCGGTGAAATTCTTCGGGCTTGAAACGTGTTTCCATGAAGTACTTGTGGAACATGCCGCTCATGCCAAGGTGTACTACGGTGGGGCCAATGATCATGCCCTCAATATGAAGCATTATCTGGTCGCGCAACCGGCTGTCGGTGGTGTTGGCCGCTGGCGGCAGCCCGTAGCCCGAGCGGTAGGCGGCAAACAATTCCTCCAGCATCCGGAAAGGCTCCACCTCGAACTTGCGGGGGTGAAACCTTCCTGAGAACTGCAACAGGCGCACTACGTCTTTGTATAAGGTAAAATAACCGAAGGCCTTACGGCTCAGTTCATTGAGGTGATATACTACCCTGTTATGGCGGTTGTCCACCTCCTGGCGCAACCATCCCTGCGAGGCCAGGATACGCAAGGCCACGTTCAGGTAGCCTTCGTTAGCGTTGAACCGGTCGGCCAGCTCACCAGTAGCAGCCGACTGGTGCTCAAGCAGGTAACCGGTTACCCCGTGTTGATGCAGGGCGTAGGCTGTGGGGGCCGTTACCAGGCCATCGAGATGGCGGAATAGTTTGCTGCGCAGAAGAACTTTATCCTGTTTGGCGATCATTTCAGTTACAGGTTAATTTACTGGTAAATACCGGGCAGGCATTGGGCAGTGTGCAAAAAGCCGGGGGGGCATGTTTCAACCGGACAACGCCTGCCAGGCCAGCGAGCTGGCCCCCAGCACCGCGGCATTTTTATCCTGCAGGCCGGAAACAAGCAGTTTTACCTTGCCTTTATAGATATTCATCATATTTTCCTCCATATAATGCCGGGTGGGTTTTAGTAAATGCTCCCCGGCATTCACCAGCCCGCCAAACAGGATAATGGCCTCGGGACTAAAATGCGCTACGGTGTCGGCCAGTTTCATGCCCAGCACGCGGCCGGTATATTCAAACGCCTGCCGGGCTATAAAGTCCCCGGCAATAGCCGCTTCGGTAATCATTTTGGCCGACAGTTTATCATAGGCAACACCCCGTAAAGAGCTTTCTTCGGTATAATCGGCCAGCAGTTTATACACCGTGCGCTTAATGCCGGTGGCCGAAACATAGGTTTCCAGGCAACCCTTACGGCCACAACCACATTGCCGGCCAAAAACATTGACCAGGGTATGGCCCAACTCCCCCGCCAAACCGTCATGGCCGTAAATAAGCCGGCCATTGGCCACTATCCCCGAACCCAGGCCCGTACCCAGGGTAAAAACGATAAAATCCTGCATACCCCGGGCTACGCCAAAGGTCATCTCGCCAATGGCGGCCGCATTGGCATCGTTGGTGAGAACAACAGGCTGCTCCGGGAAATACTGACGTAACTTATCCACAAAAGGCACCGAGCCCTGCCACTCAAGGTTAGGGGCTTTTTCAATGGTGCCCTGATAATAGTTGCCATTGGGCGCTCCTATACCAACGCCAACAATTTGGGCTTCAAAGCCTAAAAAGGCCTTGGCGGCATCTATCTGCTTATGCAACTGGGCCAGGTAGTCATCAAATTCAGGGTAGCCCCAGGTAGGGCTTGAGCTTTCGCCAAAGACGTTGCCTTCGTTATCAACAAAACCAAATTTGGTGTTGGTGCCGCCAATATCAATTCCCAGTACAAGTTCTTTCATGCATGATGGTGTTTGCGGTGGCTGGCCCAAAAACCGTAAAACGACAAATAGGCATAGCTCACCAAAGGTACAACAAAAGAAGTTTTCAGGCCGGCATCTTTATTGGCTGCGGTAGCCATAAAATCAGCGAGGGCGCCCTGTGCCACAGGAATCAGGGCCCCGCCCACAATAGCCATGACCAGCAGCGATGACCCCTGGCTGGTATATTTACCGAGACCGGCAATAGAAAGGGTGAAAATATTCGGCCACATAATGGAGTTAAACAAGCCAACGGCAATGATAGCCCAAAAAGCTATCAGCCCGGTTTGCGTGATTACCAATAACAATAAGCCCATGATAGTCAGGGAAAAGATGCCGAGTGTCCTGCCCGGCAGGGCTTTGCCCAGCATAAAAGCCGCCATATTGAGGGCCAGAAAAATTGTATAGGGCCAGGCGAGGGCCAGGGTTAAATGGCCGCCAAAATAATTGATGGCAAACACCAGCACAAAGCCCCCGAGGGTTGCCGCCAAAACCTGGCGCAATTTCTTCCTGCCCGAGCTATTGTCATTAAGCATTACCGCCCCGGCAAACCGGCCAATCATCGCCCCGCCCCAGTACAGGCTCAAATATGTCTTGGCTACGTTTTCCCCCAAACCGGCAATTTCATCGAGGCCAAAGAAGCTGATCAGCAAACTGCCGATAACCACTTCGGCCCCTACGTAAAAAAATATGGCCGGCACCCCGTAACGCAACTGCGGAAATTTTAACACCGCCAACCCTTTGGGCATCCTATCGGTATTTTTAAAAGCCGGCAACCGGGAAAAGTGAATAACCACCGCCAGCACCAACATTACCAGGGCAAAAAACAAATAAGGGTATTTTACGGCATCCGCCCCGGCAAAATATTTGAAGATTAAGAAGCCGCCTGCCAGGGGCCCCAGGGTGGTGCCCAGGGAATTAAACCCCTGGGTGAAGTTCAGCCGGCTGGAGGCGGTTTCGGGGGCGCCCACAATAGCTACAAAAGGATTGGCCGCAATTTGCAACAGGGTAAAGCCCAACCCCAGCACATACAAGGCAAGCAGATAAAACCAATAGGCCTGCACATAGGTGGCCGGATAAAACAAGGCGCTGCCTGCGGCCGAGAGCACCAGGCCCGCCACAATACCTTGCTTGTAGCCGATTTTGTTTATCGGATCGCCATAACTGATGGAGATGAGGTAATAGATGAGGGCACCACTAAAGTAGGCGCCAAAAAAGGCCATCTGCACCAGCATCGACTGGGCATAACTAAGCACAAACACTTCTTTCAGATGAGGGATGAGCACATCGTTGAGCACGGTCATAAACCCCCACAGAAAGAACAAACTGGTGAGCAGGCCCAGAGCGGCAGGGTTATGGCTTCTGTTACGCATGCAGGGAGGGCAGCTACTTACATTTTTCCTTCAGTTCCGCCACCGCTTCGGGCAAGCCCATGTCGGCTGCAATAGATAAATCAAAGCAGCCATCGTAATTGTTGGCCAGGCTGAATTTGGCCAGGGCCCGGTAATAAAAGGTTTCCGGATCGTTGGGGAAGAGAATTATGGAAGCGGTATAGTCTTCAATAGCGCCCTTAAAGTCGCCCATGTCATTTTTAGCTGCCGCCCGGTTATCATAATACAAGGCTTCTTCGGGATCCAGGGCAATGGCCAGCGTATAATCTTTAAGGGCCGCTTCGAATTGCTTAAGATTATATTTTACCACCCCCCGCAGGTTATAGGTGTCCGGGTCTTCGCCAAATAAAGCAATGGATTTATCATAATCCTGCAAAGCGCCCGCCAAATCCTGCAAAGCGGTTTTGGCCAGGGCCCGGTTATCAAACTTTACGGCATCCACCGAATCCAGGGCAATGGCCCGGTTGTAGTCCTCCACGGCCGCGGCATACTCTCCAATGGCATATTTGGCCAGGCCGCGGTTGTTGTACACCTCAGGGTCGAGGCTGTCGAGGGCAATGGAACGGTTATAATCATCAATGGCGCCCACATATTCGCCCAACTCAGCCCGTACCACCCCCCGGTTAAAGTATTTGTCGGCATCCTGGTCATCCAACTCTATGGCTTTCGAAAAATCGAAATAAGCACCCTCATTATCGTTCAAATCAAATTTGGCAAAAGCGCGGTTGCTGTAGGCGGCCACCAGTCCGGGGGCAAGCTCCAGGGCCCGGTTGAGGTCATCGATGGCGGCAAAATTGTCGCCCAGGTAGTATTTGGCTTCTCCCCGGCTATTGTAGGCTTTAGCGAGTCCCGGGGCATATTCCAGGGCAAAGTTTAAATCGCCAATAGCCCCGTAAAAGTCTTCCTGCAGGATTTTTATCTGCGCCCGCTCATAGTAGGGGGAGGCATCCTGCGGATAAAGCCGGATGGCCTTGGTGAGTGTTTCCATAGCTTCGGCAAACGCCTGCTTTTGCACCTGTTGCTTTCCCTCTGCCAGCAATTTGCTTAAATCCTGTGCCTGGCCAGCGAGGAGCGAAAGGTTTAAGAGGAGTAGAATAATGTATTTCATGATGGTAGCTTGTCAGGCCAAATGTAAGGCCCAAAATGTGAGTTAACCCAAATTATTTATAAAAATCATGAATAATCCGCTAAACTAAGCGCCAAACACCTGTTTTTCTGTTCATTACATGGGGCTAACAATATCTGTTGAGGTCAATTTGCCCCGGTCACTCCGGGCGGGCGGCCTGACAAAAAATTCATTTGATGGCATTATTTGTCCTAAATCACAATATTTCCTGCATATTTGGGTTAAGAATAAGCAGAATGGTAAATATTTGCTGATTTTTTTGGGAAATATTGCAGTTTTATTGGACATAAATACTATTTTGCCTTTTATTTGGTATGGGAATCGGAAGATTCCAGCTAACTTTATATTGAAAAATTGAAAATCATTACGATATGAACACTTCAGTACGGGTAATTAAGCTTTTTTTGTCGTTGGGGATAATGGCTTTTTTGGTGTCTTCCTGCTTCACCAGAAACACCAAACCTACCAGCAGTGACCCCGGTGAATACAGCACCGCTACCGGTCTGGCTTTTAATGAGGGGGACAGTACCTTCAAGGTACATGAGTTTGAAGGACAGCCGGAAGGCCCCAACCTGGTGTACATCGAGGGGGGGCGGATGACCCTCGGCTCTTTTGAAGAAGATATTTTAATGGCCCGTGACAACCTGGAAAGAACCGTTACCGTGGCTTCATTTTATATGGATGAAACCGAAGTAGCCAATATTCACTGGTTGGAATACATGTTCTATGTAAAAGACAGCTATGATGACCAGGACAGCGCTACCGTAGCCAAATACCCTACTAAAGAAGACTATTTAAGATCAATTGAGCCACGCGAAGATGTTTGGGAAGGCCAGTTGGCGTTTAATGACCCTTACCAGGAACACTATCTGCGTTACCCGGGCTTCCGCTACTTTCCGGTAGTGGGGGTAAGTTGGGTACAGGCCAACGAGTACGCCCGCTGGCGCACCGATGCGGTTAACCGGAAACTGGAAAGGGAAGCCATTGAACAAGGCCTTTGGGAACCGGATTCTACCATGCTGGCGGAGCTAAAGCCGGAGCAGGATGTGCGGATACCTATTGAAACCGGGTTTATCCTGCCCGATTACCGGCTGCCTTCGGAGGCCGAGTGGGAGTATGCCGCCCAGGCGCTGATTGGTGCCCAGTGGTTAGATGAAAACCAAACCCACCAACGTTTATACCCCTGGGATGGCCACGCCTTGCGTAACCCGTACGGCAAAGAGATGGGCTATTTCCTGGCTAACTTTAAACGCGGCCGTGGCGACTATGCCGGTATTGCCGGAAAACTAAATGATGGCGCCATGATTACCGCCTACATCTATGAATATCCGCCTAACGATTACGGCCTTTACAATATGGCCGGTAATGTTAACGAATGGGTGATGGACCTTTACCGGCCGCTGTCATTCCAGGATATGGAAGACCTCAACCCGATGCGCAGGGATGATTTTATGGACTCCAATGAGGATTACAACCCGGCTACCCAGTTGATCTCGGATAAGTCGCGGGTATATAAAGGCGGCTCGTGGAAAGATGTGGCCTACTGGCTGTCACCGGGTACCCGCAGGTACCTTGATGAAGATTCCGCTACCGCTACCATTGGGTTCAGGTGTGCGATGATCAGGGCGGGCTCTAATTATTAGCATTATTACCTAAGGATAAGCGAAAACCACGTTCAGGCGTGGTTTTTTTATGGCAAGCCCCCCGGAAACCGGGAAATACCCCGGGGACGTTTCTTTTATCCGGCCAAAAGTGTATCTTCACTAGCCAAAAATGTTTGCGTTATG
>JALSJF010000221.1 GCA_026989505.1 Cyclobacteriaceae bacterium | reverse complement strand
AGTCGGTAAAAAAAGAAGGGGCAACGCTTTTCGGATATCCGGCCTACGATATTAAAGGCTATATGAGTTCGTATGCCGTATTTAAGAAATTGCCGGAAATCTACAGGCGCCTTAGCGAACTTGAGAAAAAAAATTAACTTTGCAACCACTTTTCAACCTTTACTATGCAGGCAAAGCAACATACCATTAAAAAAGCAATTACCATATCCGGGGTTGGGTTACATACAGGCGTTGAAGCCAATATGACCTTTTTGCCGGCCCCTGTCGGGCACGGTATTAAATTTCAACGGGTTGATATGGAGGGGCAGCCCATTGTAGATGCCGATGTGGACAATGTAGTAGACGTATCACGCGGCACCAGTATTGAACAGGGTGGCGCCAGAATAAACACCGTAGAGCATACAATGGCGGCCCTGGTGGGCTTACAGATCGACAATGTACTCATTCAACTGGATGGCCCCGAACCCCCCATCATGGACGGCAGCGCCATTCAGTTTCTGAAAAAATTAAAAGAAGCCGGCACCGAAGAACAAAATGCCTTGCGTGATTTTCTGGTAGTTGACGAAAGCGTCTTTTACCGTGAGCCCGCGCGGGAAGTGGAAATGGCCGCCCTGCCGCTGGATGATTTCAGGATAACCGTGATGGTTGATTACAATTCGCCTGTTTTGGGCAGCCAGCATGCTTCGTTAAACGATATCAATCAGTTTGAAACAGAGATAGCCTCGAGCCGCACTTTCTGCTTTTTGCATGAACTGGAAACACTCTATAAAAACAAGCTCATCCAGGGCGGTGATTTAAACAACGCCATTGTTGTGGTTGACCGGGTGATTTCGGAAGACGAACTGGATGACCTGGCTAAACTTTTTAATAAGCCGAAGGTTGAAGTAAAAACGGAAGGTATCCTGAACAATGTGGAGTTGCGGCATAAAAACGAACCGGCCCGGCATAAGCTGCTCGATGTAATTGGCGACCTGGCCCTGGTAGGCAAGCCTATTAAAGCGCAAATCCTGGCCGCCCGGCCCGGCCATGCGGCTAACATTGCTTTTGCCAAAAAGTTGAAGAAATCGATGCTGAAAGGCAAAGCCAATATACCCAAGTATAACCCATCGCAAGCCCCGGTATTGGATATTAACGAGATAAGCGCCATCCTGCCGCACCGGTACCCTTTCCTGCTGATTGACAAAATCATCCATCTTGATGATACCACCGTTGCCGGCATCAAAAACGTCACCATGAACGAGTTCTTCTTTCAGGGCCATTTCCCCGACAACCCGGTAATGCCCGGAGTGTTGCAGGTAGAGGCCATGGCGCAAATAGGGGGTATTTTAGTGCTCAACACCGTCCCCGATCCGGAAAACTACTGGACATACTTCCTCGGCATAGATAATTTCCGCTTTCGTAAAATGGTACTGCCGGGTGACACCTTAATTATCCGCTGTGAGTTATCACAACCCATAAAACGCGGCATAGCTAAAATGGATGGCAAGGCCTATGTAGGTAACACCCTGGTTTGCGAGGGGTCGATGACCGCCAGTATTGTAAGAAGAGACGTATGAACCAGCCCTTAGCATATATCCACCCACAGGCAAAGATTGCCCGTAATGTGGTAATCGAACCCTTTTGTACCATCCACCAAAATGTGGTGATTGACGAAGGCACCTGGATAGGCTCTAACGTAACCATTTTTGAAGGGGCCCGGATAGGGAAAAACTGTAAGATTTACCCGGGGGCGGTAATTTCCGGGGTGCCCCAGGATTTAAAATATAATGGTGAAGAAACCGAAGTAATCGTTGGCGATAACACAGTGATCAGGGAATGTGTGACCATCAGCCGTGGCACCACCGACAAGCTAAAAACCGTCATCGGCAAAAACTGCCTGTTGATGGCCTATACCCATATTGCCCACGATTGCACCATTGGCGATAACTGTATCCTGGCCAATACGGTACAGGTTGCCGGGCATGTAAACATAGCAGAATATGCCATTATTGGCGGGGCTTCGGCCGTACACCAGTTTGTGCATATTGGCGCCCATGTGATGGTTTCGGGGGGGTCCCTGATCAGAAAAGATGTGCCCCCCTATACCAAAGCGGCCCGTGAACCGTTATCTTATAGTGGCATTAACTCTATCGGATTGCGCAGAAGAGGATTTTCTTCGGATAAAATTATGGAAATTCAAGAGATTTACCGTTATTTATACCTTCGTGGGTTAAACAACTCCAAAGCCATAGATTTAATAGAACTGGAGCTGAAACCTTCGAAAGAGCGTGATGAAATTGTGAAATTTGTCAGAAATTCTGACCGGGGGGTGATGAAAGGATATGTAAATTAGTGATGATCCAAAAATAAAAAAGATTTTTAGTTACCTTTAAGCGTTTATTAGAATTAAACAACAACAAAAACACTGCAATATGAAAACAAAATTAAATCTAGTTTTAGTAACACTATTAGCCGTAGCCCTTCTCAACGGGTGTAAAAAGAAAGAAGAACCCACCAAATCTGACGAAGAGATACAATTAGAAAAGTTATCTAAAACCTGGGCACTGGGTACCGGTTCTGATGCTGTAACTTATGAAGGCACACCGGTAGCTACCGATTGGGCAGGGTTTACCCTAACCCTGGGCAATAAAACTTATTCTTCTGCCAATGCTTTTTCACCGGATATATGGCCTGCCAGCGGCAGTTGGGATTTCGGAAAAAATACCGATGGCAGTACCAACGTAAATGTGATGGTAAGGGATGATGGTACGGAAATCAGTATTCAGGTTACTGACACTTCGTTGAAACTGCAATTCACCTATTCAGCCACCGGAGGCCGCCTTACAGGTATTGAAGGGGACTGGGTATTTGATATGGTGCCGCAATAAAAAAATTGGTCTTCTACCGGAAAAGGCTTATCCTGCAACGATAAGCCTTTTTTATTGTACCCACACTACGGTTATCTGTGGCCCGTCATACCGTGGGGCTGTGTAAACGGTATCCCGGGTATAAACAATGCTACGGCCGTCATCGCCCAGGTCCCACAGGTCACCGCGCAAAAAAACATTTATTCCCAGGGTCAGCGGGGTTCCTGCGGCCCGCCCTCCCATGCTGTACTTTAACCACGCGGCCTCCTCGGTAATATTGCCCACATCAGCCCGGTCAACATCGGCCGGCATGGGAGCGCCATTGTACCCCTGCCACTTACCGGCCCACAGGCCGTCAGGCGAAGCGTATGAAGGTACCACCATGATTTCTGCCCCGGCAGCATGCAGACGGTCATATACCCCGGGGTACCAGGAGTCGGCACAAACAACCACGGCCAGCTTACCCAAAGGAGTAGCAAAAACGGGCAACTGCGCCCCGGTACCCGGACGACAAAACTGTAATTCTTCGGTGATCGGAAATTGCTTGATTACTACCTGGGAATCAAGCCGGCCATCAGGGTGAAATAAGAAGGCAGCATTGTAAAGCGTATTCCCTTTTACTTTGATGGTATTCCCCGCCACTTCCGGGCCGGGCAAAAACACCGAGCCCGCGGCTATCGTAACCTCAAATTCTTTCGCCAGGCGTTTAAACACCCGGCTATAAATGGCTGCCATTTGCTCAGCCTTCATTAAAAACAAAGCGGCTTTACTGCGGTCTGCCGCCCTGGCCCCGGCATAAGCCGGCAAAAACGAAAACAGGTTGGCCGTGGCCGCAAGCCGCAAAGCCCCGTTTACCTCTTTGGCAGTAAAAACCTGTCGTTTTTCCCCCGCAGCCACCAGCCAGGTGCCGATGTGCTCGGGCAAAACAACTACAGTCGTGGGCGTTAGCAGGTGGTTATGTTGAGCATATACGAAATATTTTTTCAGCTTTTGATAAAACCTTTCTTCGGTAGCATAATCGGCCGGTACCATATAGGGCTGAATGCCTACCAGGTTGCCTTTTTGGTGGTTGGCCCCCACTACCGCCAGCGTAACCGGTGGGCTATGGGTTGCCGGCAAATTGGTATTTTCATCCACCCTGTCGTACTGGCTCCATACCCGGTAGGCCAGCCAGGCCAGCACTACGATAAGCAAAAAATACCCTTTTCGCATAAGCGATTATTTTATTACCACAACGGTAGCCCCGTCACCTCCACGCTCTTCATGTTCACTACCAAAATCCACTACCTGGGGCCACTGCCGCAACTCGTCACGCACCAGCTTGCGCAACACCCCATTGCCCCGGCCGTGAATAATTTTCACCTCCCCCTGGTTGAGCATCACGGCCTTATCGAGGAAGTTCTGCAATAAAGGGATAACCTCGGCAGCACGGGTACCCCGCACGTCAAGCACCGGGGAAAAGTTGGCCATCTCCCGGGTTACCCTGGCCGCCACACTAGCGGTTTTTTTGGGCTGCCGGGGAGGTGGCGCCTGCCCCCCGGCCAACCGCTGTAATTTATCCAGGGCAATCACCGACTTAAGTTCCCCGATAAGTACCGTGGCCTTTTTACCTTTTACCGCCAACACCTCCACAGGCACCTGGTTTTCTATAAGTAAGGCCCTGTCGCCTGCTTTTATGGGCCCGGCCGCAACGGTAGCTTCAGATGGGCGCCTGCCCTTTTTAGGGGCTACTTCCTGGGCGAATTTCTGCAACGATGCCCGCACTTTCCGGGTTTCTTTTTTCTCGGCTTTGTTCTCCTTGATATGGCGGATAGTCTTTTCTATTTCCCTGTTGGTACGGGCCAGGATTCCTGCCGCCTCGGTTTTGGCGCCTTCGATAATTTCTTTTTGCCGTGCATCGAGTTCCTGCTGCAACTGTTGGTAACTTTTTTTCAGGGCCGATAACTCTTTCTCGAGGGCGGCAAGTTTACGGTTACGGGCGGCCAGCTTTTGCTTCTCTTGTTCCAGGCTGTGGATCAACGCTTCAATTTCCACCTGGTCGGCCCCTACCCCCTCTCGGGCCAGTTTTATTACCCTGGCCGGTAAGCCCGCCTTGGCGGCCACCTCCAACGAAAAGGAACTTCCCGGATGCCCGGCCTGCAGTTGGTAGCGTGGCCTGAGTTTTTCCAGGTCAAATACCATAGCGGCATTGATAATACCGGCCGTTTTATCCGCATAAAGTTTCAGATTACCAAAGTGGGTGGTAATTATTCCATAACAACCCTGCTGGTTAAACCCGGCCAGCACGGCCTCGGCTATGGCCCCGCCAAACTGCGGATCGGTGCCGGAGCCAAACTCATCAATCAGGATTAACGAGTCCGGATCGGCATTTTTCAGCATCACCCCCATATTTTTCAGGTGCGAACTGTAGGTGCTAAGGTCATTGTCAATCGACTGCTCATCCCCTATATCAATAAAGATATGCTGAAAAACCCGGTAGTTAGCATCGGCATGGCTGCAAGGCAGGATACCGGCCTGCAACATCATCTGGTTAAGGCCCACACTTTTCAGGGCTACGCTTTTACCCCCGGCATTGGGCCCGGAGATGAGCATAATCCGGGTAGCCGGGTCAAGAGTTATGGTATGTGGCACCACTTGCCGCTGCGACAATGCCCCCTGCCCTGCGAGCAACGGATGCCGCAACTCCTGCAGGTTCATCCCCTCCCGGCTGATCTGCGGGTTGGCGGCCTGTAGCTCGCGGGCAAGTCTGGCCTTGGCCCACAGAAAGTCCATCTTGCCCAGAAAAGTACAGGCCGCGTGCAACGCCCCGGCATAGCCTGCTACCTGCCCGGTAAGTTTTGTCAGGACTGCCCGCACAGCCCTGGCTTCGGCAAAATGCAGCTCCCTTATCTTATTATTGGCTTCCAGCACGGCTGCCGGTTCCATAAAAACCGTGTTGCCGGTGGCTGATTCATCATGCACAAAACCCTGTACCTGGCGTTTGCTGGCGGCAATCACCGGCATCACCAAACGCCCGTCCCGCACCCCGATAGAGGCCCCCTCCGGCACCAGCCCATCGGCTTTGGCCTGCCGGAAAATACGGTTGATACTTTGCCGCAACTTGCTTTCCTCGCTGGTAATTTGCTGGCGTATCTTCTTTAATTCGGGGCTGGCAGAGCTCAGGACAGTACCCTCTTCAGCCACCGCCCGCTGTAGCCGCTCTGCAAGGCCGCCAAGTACTTTAATCTCCGGCCGCAATGTGGCCAGCGAAACATACGCTGCGGCCACTTTGTCGATAAAGCTGGCTAAGGCCAGGGCCGAGGCGATATTCCGGTAAACCGCATAAAGCTCTTCCCCCGATAACCAATTGCCCTTGATACTGCTTTTACGGATACTTTCGCTGATATCGGTTACCGTACCTAGAGGCGGCACTTCCCCCAGATCGAGCAATTGCTTAAAATCCTCTACCTGGGCCAGTAAGCTTTTTATCTCATCAACTTCGGTACGAAATTTAACTGCCGCCACTTCGTTACGGCCGAGCGCAGAGCTGCAATAGCCGGCCAACCGCTGGCGGATGACATCAAAACCAAGCTTCGCCTCGATAGTATCAGGATAAATCATTTTGCTTCTTTCAACAGCGACTGCCTGAGGCTGATGCTGTCAACCACTGCCCCGTAAATCTCCTCCAGTTTTTCGGAGTGTTTGAGGTAGTAGCTATAACTTTTGAGAAAAACCGAATCGGTAAGCTGATGTTTTTTGAGGATATATTTCTCGCGCACGGCAAACACCACCCGGGCCGAATCGCTTTTCAGGCGCAGGTTTTGCACTGCCGCCTCCGACAAGTGCAGGTCAATCAGGTAGTTGATCATCTCTTCTTCGCTCATCACCCACTCCGGAGGGGCATCGGCTTTGCACCCGGCCAATAAAATAATAATGCCAAATAATAATTTTTTCACTTTGTAAAAATACTATTATTGCACATTAATTGCGTGTTACTCCGGTGAAGTATTCTACAGCACAGGAGCATAAACCTTGCCAGCTATGCGGGAGCTTGTTAAGAAGCTAAGGAAGTACGAAATACAGATCAGAAAAGCTATCAATTCGCAAATGCAGGGTGATTTTTACTCTGTGTTTAAGGGTACGGGTATTGAGTTTGAAGACATCAGGCTGTACCAGTATGGCGATGATATCAGGGCTATTGACTGGCGCTCAACGGCTAAGTACGACCACACCTTCGTTAAGAAATACAAAGAGACCAAAGAGCAATCGGTTTTCTTTCTGGTGGATGTCAGCGCCTCGCAACATATCGGGGTGCCCGGCCGGCAGAAGATTGATATCGGCAAGGAAATATGTGGGGTGTTAGCGCTGGTGGCCCTGCGCGAATCAAGCCAGGTAGGGCTGATTTCGTACACGGATACAAAAGAAAAATATGTGCGGGCAGCCAAAGGCAATAAACATGCCTACGAAATAATTGCTGCCTTGTTTGACCACCAGCCCCTTTCCCGTAAAACCAACTTAAATAAGGCCATTATTTACGCCCTCAATGCCATTAAAAGGCGGAGCGTGATCATTTTTATTTCTGATTTTATCGATGATAACTACCTGAAAAACCTTAAAGCCATGGCCAACAAACACGACCTGGTGATCTTGCACATTACCGATAAACGCGAAACCAAAATACCCAGCCTGGGCATCGTACCTGTTTTCGATAAGGAGAACAATACCCGTAAGTGGGTGAATACCTCCTCCCCGTTCTTCAAAAACAGTATCAAAAAAACCTATATCGACAATGCCGAAGCCCTGCAAAAGTTCTGTAAAAAGCATCAGATAAATTATCTTAACATCACTACCGATGAAGATTATGTACCGAAGTTAATCCGCATGTTTAAAGTAAGAAACCAATCGTTGAAACGTGGGTAAGGTTAAATTTATCATAGTATTTATGCTCATCACCGGCCAGGTGGCGGCCCAGGAAATAGTTCCGCAAGGATACTTTCTGCAAGACAGTGTGAAAATTGGCGAAGAACTGCCCTACGCCCTGTGGGCCAGATACCCCAAAGACCTGGATGTGGTCTTCCCCGACTCACTCTATGATTTCAGTCCCTTTGAACTTGACCGCAAGGTGTATTTCCCAACGGTTACCGATAGCCTGCTGAGCCTGGATAGCGTGGTTTACTATCTTTCCACCTTTGAAATTGACACGGTGCAATACCTTACCCTGCCGGTTTTCATTATCAACGAATACGACAGCACCACCCGCTACACCACTCCCGACTCCGTGATCCTCGATCAGGTAATCACCACCCTGCCTGACTCGGCAGCGGTAATCGTGAACACCGCGTACCAAAAAGTGCCGTTGGCTTTTAATTATCCCTATTTTACGGTAGGCGCTATCCTGCTGGCCATTATTGTACTGGTAACCTACTTAGTGTTCGGCCAGCGCATTAACCGGTATATCAAGGTTTACCGGTTGCAAAGGCGGCACCGGAGATTCATTAAAACCTTCGATGAAGCCCTGGCCAGGGAACCTGTTGCCGTTGAGCATACCCTGAGCCTGTGGAAAAACTACCTGGAGAAACTTTTGGCGCAACCTTTCGCCAAGCTTACCACCAAAGAAATAATTGCCCTTACCGGGGATGAAAAACTCGGCCAACAATTGCAGCTCACCGACCGTTATATTTACGGTGGCGAGCAAAATGACGGTGTACGCAATGCCTTTGAGGAGTTGTTGCTTTATGCCATCGACAGGTTTAACGAAAAAACACAGGAGATCAAGCATGGATAAAGGTATTTTAGATTCATGGCTCTCGCTAAACTGGTTTGCCCCGGCCACCTTTGCCGGTTTTCAGTGGCATAACCGGTTGTTTTTATTGGCTTTTGCTATTATTCCCCTCATTTTTTTCTTCCGCTGGATAATCTTACGCGCTTTCGGGCAAAAGCTGGCCCTGGCCCTGCCCAAAGAACAAATTAAATGGAGCCCTTCGGTACTGCTGCGCCACCTGCCCAATATAATTATAGCCCTGGTCCTGGCGCTGGTTATCATAGCTTTGGCCCGGCCGCAAAAAACCAACGAGAAAGTGGAACAGTGGACCGAAGGTATTGATATCATGCTGGTAATTGACATCTCCGAGTCGATGCAAATTGAAGATTTCAAACCCAACCGGCTGGAGGCCGCCAAAAAAGTGGCCAGCGATTTTATCAGGGGGCGCTTCCAGGACCGTATCGGTATTGTTATTTTTTCCGGTGATGCGTATTCCCTCTCCCCCCTTACTACAGATTACGATCTGTTAGAAGCCTATTTACAGGATATTGATTTTAACATGATAGAAAGCCGGGGTACCGCCATTGGCAGCGCCCTGGCCGTAGCCACCAACCGGATGCGGGAATCAACGGCCAAATCCAAAGTGCTGATCCTGCTCAGTGACGGGGACAATACGGCCGGCAACATCAACCCGGTAACTGCTGCCGAACTGGCCGATGCGTACAATATAAAAATTTATACCATTGCCGTAGGCAAAGAAGGCAGGGTGCCGTTTGGTAAAGATTTTTTCGGCAGACCAAACTATATTGAAAACACGCTTGATGAAACCACTTTAAGGAAAATAGCCAAAATCGGCCATGGGGAATTCTTCCGGGTATCGGATAATAAGGCCCTGGAGCAGGTGTTTGCCTTGATTGACAACTACGAAAAAGCCGAAATCAAAGAAACGCGCTACAAAGACACCACCGATTTTTACTATATCTATTTACGTTGGGCCCTGGTATTATTTTTATTTTGGTTACTTCTTAAGTCAACCTTTGTCAGCAATGTTTTACAAGACTAACTTTGCCCAAAAATTACCGCTTTGATTGCAGCACAACTACAACATTTCTGGCAGGAGTTGGCCCCGTATAACTGCCAACTTATCCCGGTAAGCAAAACCAAGCCCAACGAACTGCTCATGGAGGCCTACAAGGCCGGCAACAAGGTGTTTGGCGAAAATAAGGTACAGGAACTGGTAGCTAAGCACGAAGCCCTGCCAAAGGATATCGAATGGCATTTTATTGGCCATTTGCAGCGCAACAAGGTAAAATACATTGCCCCCTTTGTACACCTGATCCATGCGGTGGACAGCCTGCGGTTACTCAAGGTAATTGACAAAGAAGGCCGTAAGCACAACCGGGTAATCAACTGCCTGTTGCAGGTGCATATTGCCCGCGAAGAAAGCAAATTCGGCCTGAGCGCTGAAGAACTTACCGAATTGGTGGCCACCGCCCCCTGGCAGGAACTGGCGCATGTAAAGGTGGTGGGCCTGATGGGCATGGCTACCTTTACAGAGAACAAGGAGTTGATACGGCAGGAGTTCAAACACCTGGCCGGCTTAAAAGATAAAATAAGTAAAATGGACTTACCGCCCGCTATTGAGTTGCAAGAGCTATCAATGGGCATGACCAATGATTATAAAATTGCCCTGGAAGAAGGCAGTACCATGGTACGTATCGGTACGGCTATTTTCGGGGCCAGAACATGTATGACAAATGGCTAAATTATTTTTAATGACAGGCAGCATCCTGGGTGGGCTCGCAGTGGCTATCGGGGCTTTTGGTGCCCACGCCTTGCAAACCATATTGGCGGCAAACAACCGCCTGGAGACCTTTGAAACCGGGGTGAAGTACCAATTTTACCACGCCCTGGCCCTGATTGTGCTGGGCTTGCTGATGCAAAAGTTTGACCACCGGCTTTTCACCTGGTCGGGCTACGGTTTCCTGGCCGGCATCCTGCTGTTTTCCGGGTCACTTTATATCTTGAGCCTGAGCGGGGTAAGTAAATGGGGGGCCGTAACCCCGTTGGGGGGCGTAGCTTTCCTGATCGGCTGGATAACCCTGGTTATGGGCATCAGCAAATCGGTAAATTAGCCCCAAAAATTCATCAGAATTTTTCGCCCCGGGGTTAACCGGAGTCTAAGGACCTGATGTAATTAACTGACAAACAATCGTTTGGCGGTTAATTTACATCATTTCTCACGATTCTCGTGGATAAACCGGGTTAGTCCTTTCCAGGCAACACATTGGTAACGATCTTCACCTGATTAAGCGGTGACACGGCATTGGAAACGATGCTGATAATTTTATTTTGCCGGCCGTATTTACCGGTACTGTCGAAAGTGACCTTGATACGGCCGGTTTTGCCGGGCAACACGGGTTCCCGGGGCCAGTCGGTAGCGGTGCAACCACAGGTGGTTTGCACATTGGTAATGATCAGCGGCTCGGTGCCGGTGTTCTCAAACGTAAAGGTGTACTCTACCTTGTCGCCCTGGTAAATATCGCCAAAATCGTGGCTGGTTTCTTCAAAAGTAATATACGGGCCTGCGGCAGGGGCTGGCGCCTCCTGGGCGATGGCATACGACACGGTAAAAAAACCAATAAGCAAGGTGACTAAACGCTTCATACAATAAATATTCTGTTATTCCCTGCACAAAAATAATACCTTTTTGTTTATCCCGGAACAGTGTCCGCCTCAGGGGGCAAAGAACCGGTGGTGAAAATTAAGCAGAAAAACCTCCTTGGTGGCCCGGGTAATGGCGGTATATAGCCAACGGATAAATTCGGCATTCAGCCGCTCATCGGTGAGGTAACCCTGGTCGATAAACACCGCCTGCCACTGCCCGCCCTGGGATTTATGGCAGGTTACGGCATAGGCATATTTAACCTGCAGGGCATTCAGGTAGGGGTCTGAACGCAAAGCTTCGTTTAACTCCTTTTTATTGTCGATATCGGCATAATCAA
>JALSJF010000220.1 GCA_026989505.1 Cyclobacteriaceae bacterium | reverse complement strand
TGTTACCGCTAAATCTCAATTAGTTTTGCCACAATAAACAGGCCTGCCGGGTGTGGCGGCCTCAATAACTTAACAGGAAGATGAAAAAGCAAATTATTGAATGCGTGCCGAATATCAGCGAGGGACGCGACCCGGTTATTATTGATACCATTGCTGCCCAGGCCGAAACCGTGGAAGGGGTGAAACTTCTGGATGTTGACCCCGGCAAAGCCACCAACCGTACCGTCATCACTTTTGTAGGGGAGCCGGAAGCGGTGGTTGAGGCGGCTTTCCGTCTGATTAAAAAAGCGGCCGAACTTATTGATATGAGCAAACATAAGGGGGAACACCCACGCTTTGGCGCTACGGATGTATGCCCACTGGTGCCGGTAGCCAATATTACCATGGAAGAAGTGGTGGCCTATGCCCACAAGCTCGGCCACAGGGTGGGTGAAGAGCTGGGCATCCCCGGTTATTTTTATGAAAATGCCGCCACCCGTGAAGAAAGGCGTAACCTGGCCAATTGCCGGGCGGGGGAATACGAAGGCCTGGCTAAAAAATTGGTTGACCCCCACTGGCAACCCGACTTTGGCCCGGCAGCCTTTGACAAGGCCATAACTACCGGGGCTACGGCCATTAGCGCCCGTGATTTTCTGGTAGCCTATAATATTAACCTGAACACCACCTCTACCAGGCGCGCCAATGCCATTGCCTTCGATATCCGTGAGCGCGGCAGGGTAAAGCGTGAGGGGAACCCCCTGACCGGTAAAATAGTTAAGGATGACCAGGGGAACCCGGTGAATATTCCCGGTAGCCTGAAAGCGGTAAAAGGGATTGGCTGGTATATTGAGGAATATGGCATTGCCCAGTTGTCGCTGAATCTTACCAATATCAGCATTACCCCGGTACATCTTGCTTTTGATGAAGCCTGCCGGAAGGCGGAGGCCCGCGGGGTACGGGTAACGGGCTCAGAACTGGTAGGGCTGGTGCCGCTGCAAGCCATGCTCGATGCCGGCAAGTATTTTTTGCGTAAGCAGCAGCGCTCTACGGGAGTTAGCGAGGCCGAACTGATAAAAATAGCCGTGAAATCACTGGGGCTGGATGAACTGAAGCCGTTTAACCCCAAAGAGAAGATAATCGAATACATGCTTGCAGAGGACAACGCCCAGCCGCTGATTGCTATGAACCTGGCCGGTTTTGCTGACGAAACGGCTTCGGAATCACCGGCTCCGGGAGGGGGCTCTATTGCCGCCTATGTGGGCGCGCTGGGGGTATCGCTGGGTACCATGGTAGCCAACTTGTCGGCCCATAAACGGGGTTGGGATGACCGCTGGGAAGAGTTCTCAGACTGGGCAGAGAAAGGGATGGCTTACCAGCAAACCTTGCTGGCCCTGGTGGACGAGGACACGGCTGCTTTTACTAAAATTATGGATGCCTTTGGCCTGCCCAAGGGGAATGATGCGGAGAAAGCTGCCCGTCAGCAGGCGATACAGGAGGCCACAAAGTATGCTACGGAGGTGCCCTTTAATGTGTTGGCAACCGCCTATAAGTCAATGGAGGTAATGCAGGCAATGGCCGATATTGGCAACCCCAATTCGGTTACCGATGCCGGGGTGGGGGCCTTGTGCGCCCGTACGGCTGTACGCGGGGCCTTATTGAATGTTAAAATTAATGCAGCCGGGCTGACGGATAAGGCTTTTGCCAAAGATATTGTT
>JALSJF010000219.1 GCA_026989505.1 Cyclobacteriaceae bacterium | reverse complement strand
TAATAGCCGTGATCAGGGCAAAGTTTACCTGCAGGACGAACCGTGAACGCCAGTCAGGGGCAGGAACGCTGAAAATGCCGGCCACATAACTTTGGTAGCCCGGAATATGTACCCGGTAGGGTACCTTTTTGTGGCTGTCCATAGCCCAGGAGATTTCCAGGTTTTTGTTGCCGCCAATATAATAATCTTTAAGGGTGTCACCGGCAAAGGTAATGGTGGTACGGATGCCCTCTTGTAGTAAAAAATTGGCAATGGAGTCAGTTGCTGATTGGGCCACGGGGCGCCTGATTTCCAGCCGTGAAAGAATGGCAAAAAAAACATTGCGCATACTCTGATCGAGCAGAAAGGTATTGTTAACATGCCAGCGGCCACTTTTGTATGAAAAATGGTTGTTTATGTTACCTCCTTGCAGATAAACATCGGTTATTTCCTGCTCATCGGCCAGTTGGAAAAGTTTTTTGTCAACGGCCAGGTTGCCCGCCCTTTTCCCGCCCAACTGCAATAGCAGGATGCCGGCCACCGTAAGGGCCAGGGCCACGAGTAAGCGGATATTTTTCTTTTGCTGCATCAGAACCGGGTATATTTTTGTTGACGAAAGAAAAAGACAAGCAGGCCGGGAAGGGCCATGATGAATAGCGGCAGAAGCAGGTTCAGGGCCTGGTAGTAGCTACGTTGCGAGCTAACCTTTACCCTATCCAATGGCCTGATAATTACCTGTTTGGCGCGGGCGCTGATCAGGCCGTCACCGGCAAGCAGGTAGTGAATGGCATTTACTACCAGATCGGCATTGGCAAACTGCTGGCGCATAAACGGGTCGAAACCTGTTGGCAAGGGCTTGCCATTACGGGGGTCAACCTCGTTGCGCACAAAATCACCATCGGCAATAACCACCAGACGGGTACGGGCACTCGTTTCCTTAAACGATGATGCTTCTGCTTCCTCCGGCAAAAAGCGGTTTTTAAACAGTGAGGTGAACTTTCCTTCCAGCAAATAGCCTACCGGAATATGCTGTTTGTCAAACTTATCCGGGGCCAGGTTTTCCTGTAGGATATTAATGTCCACGTACACCGGGGCCGTGCTCACCCGGGCATGGTTAGAGGATTTCATCAAGACGGTTTTTTTAATGCCAACTGCCTTTACGGTATCAATACTGCTGACAAACGCTGTTTTGGTAGCATCGAGGTTTCTAACAATTACGTGCTTCGAGTAATTGTTGATGATAGGAAAGAACGGCCATTGCAATAACTGTATCTGCGGTTGGTCACCGGCATTACCAACAATTATGGGATAAGCCCCGGCCACAAAATCCTGTACCAGGTCGTTGTTGATACGTACTCCGTACCTGAACAGCAGGTCATCTAAGTTAAGTTCGTAAGGGAAGCTATACGTGCCGGCAGCGGCACTGTCCATGTTTACCGCCACTTTATCTAACAGAAAAACCACCTTGCCCCCTTGCATTATGTACTGGTCCAGGTAGTATTTATCCATAAGGGCGTAGGCCGTTTTCGGCTGGATTATCATGAGCACGTCAGGAGGAAAATCAGGCAATTGCCGGAGGTGGACATTTTTCACCCGGAACTGCTCTTGCAATAACCGGGTAAAACTAAATAGGTCAAGCGAGTCCATCTCATGATGGCCGGTTACCAGGCCGATAAGGGGCCGTACCTCCTGGGTTATGGCATGCAGGCCATTGGCCA
>JALSJF010000218.1 GCA_026989505.1 Cyclobacteriaceae bacterium | reverse complement strand
CCCTGAAGAGCCAACGGTAGGCGCCACCGCTCTCGGGGCGCTTATCGGGCTTATCGTAGTACAAACTGATCTCGGCCTGGGTGAAAGAATACTGGTCGAAATCGCCCTTAATCACATCTTCCGATTTTACGGTGTCAAATTCGGGGAATAAGCCACTTTTACGGATCAGGGCTTCGTCAATCTTGCCGTATTGGTCGTAGCTCAGGCCGGTTCCCAGGGTAGCCACCATAACCGTGAAGATTTTGGTTTTATACTCATCACGGTAGGGTTTTATCAGCCGCCTGTAGCTAAAGGCATACATAATAATGCCGGCCACTACAATAACGGCTATCAACCAATAGATTTTCCCGTAGGCGGCCCCAGCCGATAAAATAAGGGCTGTGGCAATCAAGCCAAGTTTCAGTTTATTGATTTTCTTTAATAAATTGAGCCGCTCTTCTTCCAGCTTTTGCAGCTCCGGGCTCAGCTCGCGGTATAATTTTTCAATGGTAAAGTCAGCCATGGTTTTGGTTAAGGTTACTGCGGATAGTTTTGGTTAGGGTTGCCACCATTTTTTGTGTAGCCATAGTCAGGGTATGAAGATAACCAAAAAATAGCAACCGGTAAAATTCTCAGGCAATTTTATCTGCTTACCCTCTTCGGACGGTGGCACGTCAGCAGGGTTCAGTCGTCAAAGCCCGGCTGCACAAAGGCCCGGGCCCGGGGAAATTCTTTGGCTATCGCCCTGTGCAATTGTTCAAGTTTGCTGAGTAATTTCAGGGTCTCATCTTCCTTCCCCGGATTATGCCGGGGGCATCCGTCAGCCTTTTAATATCGTCTTTATTCATGCCAATATGGCTTAAAATCACCCATTGTGGTATAAAAATATGCCAAATATTCCGAAAAGAAGAATGGGTAATATTTTTGATAGTCAATAGTAAACATTAAAATAGTACAAAAAATGAATTTTGATAAATACACCATAAAATCACAGGAGGTAATCCAAAAGGCGATTGATTTTGCGGCCGGTAATGGCCAGCAGGCAATAGAGCCGGGGCATATATTGCATGCCCTGCTGGAAGCTGATGAGAACGTGGTTTCTTTTCTTTTTAAGAAGCTCAACATCAATGTCAACCAGCTAAAGCTAAAGTTAGCGGCAATAACCAGTGGCTACCCGAAGGTTTCGGGGCAATCGCCCTACTTGTCAAACGATGCCAACAAGGTGTTGCAACAGGCCGAAAAGTCGTTGAAGGAATTTGGCGATGACTATATTGCCATTGAGCACTTGCTGATCGGCTTGCTGAGTGGTTCCGACAAGGTGGCTTCGTTACTGAAGGACCTGGGCTTTGAAAAGAAGGCCTTACAGGCAGCCATCAGGGAATTGCGGGGTGGGGATAAGGTAACCGACCCGAATGCCGAAGGCAAGTACCGGTCGCTGGAGCGCTATTCAAAAAACCTGAACCAGTTGGCCAAAGAGGGTAAGATCGACCCGGTTATTGGCCGGGATGAGGAGATCCGCAGGGTATTGCAAATCCTGTCGCGCAGGACTAAGAACAATCCTATTTTAATAGGCGAGCCGGGCACCGGTAAAACGGCTATTGTGGAAGGTATGGCCCAACGCATTGTAGATGGCGATGTACCGGAAAACATTAAATCGAAAACCCTGATATCGCTGGATATGGGTTTGCTGGTGGCCGGGGCCAAATATAAAGGCGAATTTGAAGAACGCCTGAAGGCCGTAATTAAA
>JALSJF010000217.1 GCA_026989505.1 Cyclobacteriaceae bacterium | reverse complement strand
AAATAGCCCAGGCTAAGCCGAAACTACAAAATGCTGTAATACAATATGTTATACACAAAAAACAGCATGACCCAAAGCTTAAGCATGACCCAAATTTGAGGGTAAAACATTTTGCACGCACCAGGGTTAACCTCCAGTGAACCGGAGTCTAAGTACCTGATGTAATTAATTTGATAAACAATTGTGGTTTATCGAATTAATCCACGAAAATCGTGAATAATCTGGGCTAAGGCTGCCTGGGCCATCAGCCGGACTTCACCTTGCCAAGGCAGGATAACCCGGATTTTATCTATAAACCGGGTGCGGGTTACAGCAGGATTATCACCCCTGCTGGTGAGAACGGGTTACCGGCAATATTTGGCTATGGCCTCATCGGCCTCGGCAACACCCAGCCCTTGTGCCTGACGGAAATCACGGCAGGCGTCTTTGGGCCGTTTCCGGTTTATTTTCAGCGCCCCGCGGTACAGGTAAGCATAGCCATTCCCGGGGTTAATGCGGATAGCATCATCGTAGTCGCGCAAAGCAGCCCCGATACGGCCCAGCTTAAAATTAGCCTTACCCCGGTACATCAGGGCATCGCTGTTTTGCCGGTACTTTTTCACCACCTTGTTAAATTCAAAAAAAGCGCCTTCATAATCACCATTTTTAAACTCTATATTGCCCAGGCTCAGGTGCGCCTGCACGTGGTCGGGGTCCATCTTCAGCACTTGCTTGAAATCTTCTGTGGCTTTGGCTTCGTTACCCAGCTCCTGATAGGCACGTCCGCGGTTATATATCACCTCCATATCATGTGGCTTGATGGCCAGCACCCGGTTATACTCGGCCAGGGCCTTTTCATATTCCCCCTGCTTAAAATACTCTTCGCCCCGGTTGCTTTGCTCCCGGGTACAACCAATAAAAAGCCCCAGGGTAGTTAGCATCACTACCGCTACCTTAATTTTTCTCACGTAAGCTTAGTTAACAGATTCTAAAAACTTTTCCACGGCATCCCAATACCGCAATGAATCACCAAATTTGGCCCACAAGGCCTTTGCGCCATGGTTGCCAGCCGTTTCCGGCAAGTAATACGTTTTTTCCGTAGCCGGAATAGCTTCATAAATGCCCCACCAACTGTTTTTCTCCCCTTTGGCCGAGGTGATAAAAACCGGCCGGGTAATTTTGGCCGCCCCTTCGGCAACATAGGTAGCCGGTTTTCCCTGACTTTTAAAATACTCCCCCGGGGAGAAGGCCAATACCGCATCTATTGCCTCATTATGCTCCCCGGCATAACGCAAAGCCAAAGCCGAGGAATATGAACTGCCCCAAACGATAAGTTTACCTTCGGCAAAGTATTGCCGGGCATATTTCACTGCGGCATCAATATCCTGGTAGGCATCCACATACTTGGTAGGTTTCATGGCTTTTTCTGCCGCCATAAACGATAAGTTCTTCACCCCGTTTACCTCGCCCCCGGAGCGTAAATCCACGGCCATACAATTAAACCCCAACTTGTTCAGGTGGGGGGCAATTTCCATGTATTCACCCCGGCTCCAGCGGGCTTGGTGAAACAGCACAACAAACGGTGCCGATTTGTCGTGGGTCATGTACAAATCTGCGGTCAGTTCCAGCCCGTCAATCGAGGGAAACTTAATCTGCACTTTCTCCTGTATCAAACCACTTAGCAGACCGGCCAACAAAACAATAATGTACATAGCTGTATTTTTTTTAACAAAAGTAATGATAATCAGTCATCAACCAAGGCTGGTTTGTTTCTTAAACCACTAAACGAGGTGAGTTCTATCCCGGCATGGCCAACAAACATCTCGGCTTCTACTTTCAGGGGTATTTTGTTCCCGTCATCTGAAATCCAGGCCAGAATCGAGTCCTCCCCGTCAAAAACAGTATTTTCCGGCATTACCGGCCGAAAAACCACACTTTTAAAGGTGCCGGCTTTGGTTTCCACCACTTCCCGCCTGTGCAGGATGATCTGCAAATCATAAAAGGTATCATCTAAAAACGATTTAATGGTAATGGTATCCCCTACCTGCAACTGGCTAAAGTCGAGTGTACGCAGGTACAGGTAGCCGGAAATCATACCGTAGGTAGCCGCCTCCATACTATACTCTTCAGCCGCTTTAAAGCTCCCGGTGGCAAAGTCCAGGTCTTTAACTTTTATCAGGGAATCCTCATGAAAGAACTCGGTAATATCAATTTTCTTGTAATTCCCTTCCTTCAGGTTGCGTAACGCCAGGTGGGTCAGCAAAGTAGTTGTATCAATGTATGATTTCCAATGATCTTTTACCGGCACCACAAACCCCACAAAGCCGCTGGTCCAGCCGTGCACATCCACCTGATAATTGGGGCGGTCGTGGATCTCAATACTGTTCTGCTGGATTTTCCAGGTACCTTTGCCCACCGTGAAAAATCCATAGGAAGCCTTAAACTCCAGATACTCCCCTTTCTGAAAGCTCTTACTCACGGCAGGCTGAACTGCCCAGTGCCAGACAAAACTGCTGCACCCAATTACCACGGTTACCGCTATGAGGATTTTCTTTACCACAGGCCGGACTTTATCAGAGCTACGCAAAGTTTATGCCAGGCTATATCAAACCGATACATCATACTCACGTAAAGCTGAATTTAACGAGGTTTTTTTGTCTGTACTCGCCTTACGCTGGCCAATGATCAGGGCACAGGGAACCTGATAGGTGCCCGCCTTAAACACTTTAGGCAAGGTGCCCGGAATAACCACCGAGCGTGGCGGCACATAGCCCTGATAGGTTACCGGCTCGTCACCCGTAACATCAATTATACGGGTAGAGGCCGTAAGCGTAACATTTGCCCCCAGCACAGCCTCCTGGCCAATGCGTACGCCTTCTACCAAAATACACCGTGAACCGATAAACGCATTGTCCTCGATAATCACCGGGGCCGCCTGCACCGGCTCCAACACTCCGCCAATGCCTACACCTCCGCTCAAATGCACATTCCGGCCTATCTGGGCACAACTTCCTACCGTAGCCCAGGTATCTACCATCGTACCGGCATCCACATAAGCGCCAATATTCACATAACAGGGCATCATCACCACCCCCCGGCTGATATAGGCCCCGTAGCGTGCCACAGCATGCGGCACTACCCTGATGCCCAACTCT
This sequence comes from Cyclobacteriaceae bacterium, assembly GCA_026989505.1. Lineage (GTDB taxonomy): Bacteria > Bacteroidota > Bacteroidia > Cytophagales > Cyclobacteriaceae > S012-113. The sequence continues at coordinate 48,108 of JALSJF010000217.1, read as the reverse complement.
TTATAGCCTGTCTTAAGCTTTATTTTATCGTGGAACTCCAGCGGCCCGGCTTCCAGGGTCTCCATTTGCCGGGTAGGAAAATACAGGATGACGGCTTTTTTTACCCAATCGTTTACCTGCCAGCCATCGCCAGCGGGCTCGGCAACCCGCAGTTTACCCCGGTCAAGGTCAGCTATTACCTGCTCAATGGCCCTGACGGTTTCCTTTTTTTGCAAAAGTTCACGATTTTCCCATGCCGCTTCAATAATTTGTATCATTGTCTTAAAAATTAAAAAAATAGCTAATTGAAAGCGAAGATAGTAATTGCTGGCACATTAAAGCCAGTAATTGACCCAAGAGCTTACGAAAAATTTGCCAAAAGCCTGGCTGCTACCGGTAAATATGCGGTGCATATTATCGGTTCAGCACCCTCCCGGAAGCCAGATACTGCGGCCATAACCTTGCATCCGCTGGCAACCCGGGTTAAAGGTAGCTGGCAACGCTTACTATTGCCCTGGCGTATCCTCTGGCTTACCCTGAAAATAAAACCGCAAGTATTGATTATCAATACCCATGAATTAATCTTCATGGCGGTACTCTATAAACTCATTACCTGCCATAACCCCGTTTACGATATCCGGGAAAATTACTATTTTAACCTGCGCTATCAAAGCCATTACCCCAAGGGCATAAAACACCTGCTGGCTTTTTACGTACGCCTGAAAGAACGGCTGACCGCCCATTTTTTCAGCCATTTTATCCTGGCCGAACAATGCTATCAGAAGGAACTGAAATTTACCGGCAACCGGTACACGGTCATCGAAAATAAATTCAAGCCACCGGCACAGCCGCCAGCCAACAATCCGCAGGATAAAATTACCCTGTTACTGTCAGGTACTATCAGCAAGGAGTACGGGGCCTTTGCCGCCCTCCGGTTTTTCCGGCAACTGCCACAGGAAAAATATGCCTTAACCCTGATCGGGCATTGTCCGCACCCGGCAACGTTAAGGCAATTACAGCAGGCGACAGCCCAACTGCAGAACATCAATTTCCGGGTCTCTCCAACACCCATTCCGCAAGCTGAAATTTACCAGCAAATTGGCGATAAAACCATCGGCTTGCTGCCCTATGAAGACAATAAAAGCATCCGGAATAAAATTCCTACCAAGCTATATGAGTACCTAGGGCTGGGTTTGCCCATCCTTATTTCACCCAACCTAAAATGGCAACACCGGATTGAAAAATACCGGGCAGGCATGGTTATTGATTTCAACAAGCCCGTTACTACAAGCCAGATAAATAGAATTAACACCTTAAAAAATAATATCTATTCTACTGATATAAAGGAAATTATGTGGAAAACAGAAGAAACTAAGCTTCTATCCCTGGTCAACCAGCTAATTTAGGCAAATGTTTATTTTTAGGTTAATCTAAATAATATTTTAGATTAATGCTATTTTATTTTTATATTTGCCTAAATATATTTGTACCATGTTTACGCCAACAGAAGAGAATTACCTGAAAGCCATCTATAAACTGTCCGGCAACGAGAAGGAGTTTGTCAGCACCAGCAAGCTGGCCGAAACCCTGGACACCTCGGCCGCCTCGGCCACCGATATGATCCAGCGGCTGAGCAAAAAGGGGCTTGTGCACTACCACAAATACCAGGGGGTAAACACCTCCCCGAGTGGTGAAAAAGCCGCCTTGCAGGTAATCCGCAGGCACCGGCTCTGGGAGGTATTCCTGGTACAAAAGCTCAAGTTCAACTGGAATGAAGTACACGCTATTGCCGAAGAACTGGAGCACATAAAATCGCCCCAACTAATTGCCCAGCTCGACAAGTTCCTCGCCCATCCAAAATATGACCCCCACGGTGACCCCATCCCCGATGCCGAAGGAAAAATGGCGCCCCGGCCAACCACCACCCTGAATATGCTGGCCACCGGTGATCTTGGAAAAGTCATATCCACCAAGGATTCTTCCAGCGACTTCCTGCTGTTTCTTGACAAGCTGAACATCAGCCTGGGGGCAGAGATAGAACTGCTGGATTATTTTGCTTATGATGGCACCTATTCGGTACGTATAAACCATGGCCCGGCCATCACCTTATCGGGTAAGGTGGCCGGCAATATCTTTATTGAAAAACTATGAACCCGGCTGCCTTAAACCTCATCGGCTTCTTTGCCCTGGTTGCCCTCCTCTGGCTGGCTATCCGGCTTATTACCCGCAAAAATATTTTGCATACCAAAACCAGGCAACAGAAAACGCTAACCGAAGACATCCTGAAACAGCTCTACCACGTAGAGCAAAGCCAGCGGTCGGCCACCCTCAGCGATTTGTCGGGCGCCTTAAAGGTACGCAGAAGTAAAATATTACCGGTTATTGAAGCCATGGCTGCCTCAGGGTTAATCCAGACCTCCGATGACCGCCTGCAACTAACCCCGGCCGGCCGTGAATATGCGCTGAAGATAGTGCGCGTACACCGGTTATGGGAAAAATACCTGGCCGAAAAAACCGGCCACCAGCCCTCCGAGTGGCACCACCTGGCCGAAAAAATGGAACACCGGCTGGACGAAGCGGCCATCAGCAACCTCAGCGCATCGTTGGGCAACCCCTTATTTGATCCGCATGGCGACCCGATCCCTTCGGCCAAAGGCGAGGTGTTGCCGGTAAAATGGCAGCCCTTACCCTCCTACCCGGAGAATGTGCCCGGCAAAATTGTGCATATTGAAGACGAACCGGGTGTAATTTACCAACAGATCCTGGCCAGGCGCATTTTGGTGGGTTCGCATGTTAAAATACGTAAATCAACGGCCCGTGAAATAGTTTTTACCTGTGAGGGGCATCAACACCGTTTATCCCCCATTGTGGCGGCCAATATTAGTGTCGGGCCCCTGGCCACCGAAGAGCACTATCAGGAAAATGCTATCCGCCTGTCGGCCTTGCGAGAAGGTGAGCAAGCCCGCGTGATCGGCATTTCCCAGGAATGCCGGGGGGCCAGCCGCAGGCGCCTGCTCGACCTCGGCATCCTGCCGGGCACCACCGTGGAAGTTGACTTTACCAGCCCCCTGCAAGACCCGGTAGCCTATAAAATACGCAATACCACCATTGCTTTACGCCAGGACCTGGCCGACCTGATATTAATCAAAAAAACCAATACCCATGCCTATGCCGGATAATACTGCCTGTAACAATTGTGCCTTACATAATACCGCGGGGTTGAAAAAACTCGGGATCGACACCGCTAATGTTGATTATGTGGTTGCCCTGGCCGGCAACCCCAACACCGGCAAGAGTACGGTTTTCAATGCCCTCACCGGCATGCGCCAGCACACCGGCAACTGGCCGGGGAAAACAGTGGTGCGTGCCGAAGGCGGATTTTCTTATAACAGCCATAAATACAAGCTTATCGACCTGCCAGGCACCTATTCCCTGCTTTCTACCTCGCAGGATGAAGAGGTGGCGCGCAATTTTATTCTCTTTGGCCGTCCCGATGTAACGGTAATTGTGGTGGATGCCTCACGGTTAGAGCGCAACCTTAACCTTACCTTGCAGGTGCTTGAAATCACCGATAAAGCCGTACTGTGCCTTAATCTGATTGACGAAGCCGCCCGGCACCACATTAAAATAGACCAGCGGGCCCTGGCCCGGGACCTGGGCATTCCGGTAGTGCCCACTACGGCCCGCAGCCAGCAAGGCATCCCCGAATTACTCAAAGCCATTGACGATGTGGCCACCGGGGCCATCATTTGCCGTCCGCACAAGGTGAAAAACCTGAGCAAACCGGTAGAAAAGGCGGTAAAACAATTGGCCGGAGCCCTCGAGCAGCAGTTCCCCGGCCTGCCCAACAGCCGTTGGCTAGCTTTCCGCCTGCTCGAAGGCGACAGCCGCATCACCGCAGCTGTAAAAAACAATGAATTAAAGGAACTGGTACGGCCATGACAGAAGCAGAAAAAGATAACGAAATACTGGCCCGGGCGGCCGGTTTACGCTGGCAACTCGGTGATAATTTTCACGACAAACTCACCGAAGGCATCTACACCGATGCAGCCCAAATTGCTGCCCATGCCGTAGAAACACCGGCAGGGGAACGCCATTATACTTTTGACAGTAAAATAGATAAGATCGTCACCAGCAAAACCTGGGGGTTCCCGATTATGATCGGCTTGCTGGCCGTTATCCTGTGGATTACCATTGAAGGCGCCAATTACCCTTCGGGAATGCTTTTTACCCTGTTGATCGACACGGTTCACCCGTTGCTGAAGAGCCTGGCCGCCCACATCGGCCTGCCCCTGTGGCTGGACGGCCTGCTGATAGATGGTATTTACCTGGCCGTGGCCTGGGTAGTGGCGGTAATGCTGCCCCCGATGGCTATTTTCTTCCCCTTGTTTACCTTGCTGGAAGATTTCGGCTACCTGCCCCGGGTAGCCTTCAATATGGATGCCCTGTTTAAAAAGGCCGGGGCCCATGGCAAGCAGGCCCTGACCATGAGCATGGGCTGGGGCTGCAATGCGGCCGGGGTTATTGCCACGCGCATTATCGACAGCCCACGGGAGCGGCTGATTGCCATCATTACCAATAATTTCTCCCTCTGCAATGGCCGCTGGCCTACGCAAATCCTGATTGCCACTATTTTTATCGGTGCCCTGGTGCCGGCTTCCCTGTCGGGGCTGGTGGCCTCGGCTGCCGTTATCGGTATTGCCCTGCTGGGGGTAGCGTTTATGTTCCTTACCTCCTGGGGGTTATCAAAAACAGTGCTTAAAGGCGAGGTGTCAACCTTTACCCTGGAACTGCCCCCCTACCGGCCACCCAGGATATGGCAAACCATTTATACCTCGGTAATCGACCGTACCTTAATTGTTCTGTGGCGGGCTGTGATTTTTGCCGCCCCGGCCGGGGCCGTGATCTGGCTGGTGGCCAACGTGCATATCGGGGACATAACCATCGCCAATCACGTAATTGATTTCCTTGACCCATTGGGGGTGTTTGTCGGCCTCAACGGAGTCATCCTGCTGGCGTATATCATTGCCATCCCGGCCAATGAAATCGTTATCCCCACGATCCTCATGCTTACCGTAGCCAACCTGGGGCTGATTGGGGTGGGCGATACCAGCGGCAAGCTATTTGAACTGGACTCGGCCATGGCAACCGGCAGCATTTTGTCGGCCGGGGGTTGGACCCTGCTTACCGGTATCAACCTGATGCTCTTCAGCTTATTACACAACCCGTGCAGCACAACCATCTATACCATCTACAAAGAAACCAATAGTTGGAAATGGACTACCCTGGCCAGCCTATTGCCGGTTATCATGGGTTTGGTAGTTACTTTTCTGGTCACACAATTCTGGCATTTAATTTGGCTGATGCCAGAGGTGAAACCATGAAGGGCTGCTTGTTATTTTTCATTATAATGCTTGCTGCCGGCAGCATAAGGGCGCAGACAATTGTTACGGACCGGCCGGATCAGACAGAAAGTTCCTCAACCGTTCCCCGGAGAAGTATGCAAATAGAGAGTGGGGTTTTGCTTCGGTTTACCGGGGATAATTTATTTTCCGTAAAACAACTGTTGATACCCACCACATTATTGCGTTTTGGCCTGACCAAAAGCATCGAACTCAGGGTATTCAATCAATTTGAGCGTATCAACAACCAAATCAACGACAAAGAAACCAAAGGCTTCAGCGATTTGGAAATCGGGGCAAAAATCAACCTGCTTAGCCGGGCCGACATAAACACCGAAATTGCCATCATATCCCACGTAGTTCTGCCAACAGGCGCTGCAGGGTTAACGTTAAATTCTGTGGGTGCACGTAATACGCTTTCCGTCTCACACCAATTAAGTAAAAACACCGCCATCGGTTATAATTTTGGCTACAACCATTCTGGTGCCGGCAAAGGAGAATTAACCTACACACTGGCCGTTGGCACAGGCATAACAGAGAAATTATCGGTCTTCTTTGAGCCCTACGGGTCCCTTAATGCGTTCTATCACAAGGTAAATATTAATGCCGGTCTTACGTATTTACTAAAAGACAACTTTCAATTAGACTTTTCTTTGGGTACGGGGGTTAACCACCCGATGAATTTTGCCTCTGCCGGCTTCAGTTGGCTTATGCATAATAAACCCGACAATAAAAATTAAATTTAATCGCCCCACTATGATTATCTTTGTTGCAAGTTAAATCTCAATAGCTATTATTCATGGAAGAAGTATATATTATCTCGGCAGTACGTACCCCCATCGGTAGTTTTGGTGGTGTTTTATCCTCATTAACCGCAGTGCAATTAGGCGCGGCCGCCATTAAGGGTGCCCTGGCAAAGGCAAAGGTAGGCGCAGACCAGGTAAACGAAGTTTTTATGGGCAATGTTATCCCGGCCAATTTAGGCCAGGCCCCTGCCCGGCAAGCCGCCATTGGTGCGGGTATTGGTTATAATGTGCCCTGTACCACCATCAATAAGGTATGTGCCTCGGGCATGAAGGCCGTGATGCTGGGGGCACAGTCGATTATGCTGGGCATTAACGATACGGTAGTGGCCGGGGGTATGGAGAGTATGTCGAATATCCCCTACTATGTTCCCAAAGCCCGTTATGGATATAAATACGGTAACGGTGAACTGGTGGACGGCTTGCTGAAGGACGGCCTGTGGGAAGTATATAATGATTTTGCCATGGGCAATTGTGCCGACCACACGGCCCGGGAAAAAAACATCTCCCGGGAAGCCCAGGATGCCTATGCCATCAATTCCTATAAGCGCTCGGCCAAAGCCTGGGAAGAAGGCTGGTTTAAGGATGAAATTGTGCCGGTTGAAGTACCGCAAAGGCGTGGAGAGCCGCTTTTGGTCACCGAAGACGAAGAGTATAAAAATGTAAAATTTGACAAGATACCTAATTTGCGGCCGGTGTTTGATAAAGAAGGCACTGTTACTGCAGCCAATGCCTCCACCATTAACGATGGCGCCTCAGCCCTGGTGCTGATGAGTAAGAAAAAAGCCGAAGAACTGGGCGTGCAACCGGTGGCCCGCATTGCCGGCTTTGGCGATGCCGCCCAGGACCCGTTGTGGTTTACCACGGCCCCATCGCTGGCCATACCCAAGGCCATTGCCCATGCCGGCCTTACCCAGGAAGACATTGACTACTATGAAATCAATGAAGCTTTTTCCGTAGTAGCGCTGGCCAATAACCAGGAACTTGGCCTGGATGCCGAAAAGGTGAACAGTTTTGGCGGGGCGGTAGCCCTGGGTCACCCGTTGGGGGCCTCCGGAGCCAGGATCATCACCACCCTGAACAGTGTATTGCATAAAAAAGACGCCCGCTACGGGGCTGCCGGCATCTGCAACGGTGGCGGTGGGGCTTCGGCTATTGTGATTGAAAAGATAGGTTAACCCTGATGAGTGTAAAATATTTTACCCTCAAATTTGGGTCATGATTAATCTTTGAGTCATCCTGTATTTTGTGTATAACATGTTGTTTTACATTATTTTGCAGTTCATCAGCCCTGCGGGCGAAAAATTCATATGAATTTTTCGGGTTAAGACAATGCAGCTTGCTTTTTGGCGTTGTAAAATTGCCTATGGGTAAATCAATTCAGGTAAGTTTGTTATTGCTGTTGTTGGCCGGAATGGCAAGTCCGCTGCAGGGGCAGGCCTTTCAGGAAGTGCGCACGTACTACGATAAGCACAATACCCTAATCAAGGAACGGTATATGGTTATCGGGCACGACACTACCCGGATTTCCGGGGATTATTATAAATTCTATCGTAATGGCAAAACCGCTGTCAGGGGCCAGTTTAAGGAGGGCAAAAAGGTGGGCGTGTTTAAATCGTACTACCCTTCGGGGCAGCTTCAGCAAACCCTCACGTTTGTTGACGGCCTGAAAACGGGGCCGGTAAAGGTTTATGCGGAAGACGGCACGCTCATTCAGGAGGGCCAGTTTGCCCGCGATACCCTGACCGACACCCTGACCCTGTACTACCCTACCGGCAAGCTGAAATCGGTTACTACTTTTAGAAAAGGTAAGCCAGACGGCACAGTTACCGAATACTACCCCGATGGGCAGCTGAAACAGGTGGTGGGCTACGCAGCCGGCAAGGTAAACGGGCTTACCCGTACCTACTACCCCAACGGCAACCTGCGTACCGAAGAAAATTACCTCAACGGCAACGTCAATGGTTATTTCCGCACCTATCATCCCAACGGCCGGTTAGAGACGGAGAGTATCAACAAAAACGGCTCTAAAACCGGAGAGTTTAAAACCTATAATAAGAAGGGCGTGCTGGTAGCCGAGGGGCATTATCAAAACGGCAAACTACATGGCAGCAATAAATCCTGGTATGCTGACGGCACCCTGAAAACCAACTTTCATTACACCAATGGCAAACGGTCAGGCAATAATATTGAGTACTACGCCAATGGCCGGATAAAGCTCAAGGGCAATTATGCTGATGACGAAGAAACCTTCAGTATTGAAACCTTTTACGAAGACGGAACCCCGGAAAGCAAAATACAGCAAAAGAAGGGCAAACCTACCGGCAAATGGCAGTACTGGCACCCCAACGGCCAGCTAAAGCAAGTCATTGTTTATGAAGACGGCCTGATAACGGGTGACCGGCTTACCTATGCTGAAAACGGCCAACTCATCCGCAAAGAGCCTTTTGTGCGCAATGGCAAAGCAGGCATAGAAACCGGCTACTACCCTACCGGTGAACTCAAGTATGAACAAACGTATAAATCCAACAAGCGCCACGGCCCGTACAAGGAATATTACCCATCGGGCCAAGTGAAAATTTCCGGACGTTATGCCGGCAACAGAAAGGGGGGCGAGTGGATTTACTATGATGAGACCGGCAAGGTGGTTAAAAAAGAGAAATAACCCTGCGCTTCTCGTTCGCAGCACTACCTGTCGCTGAAGCTTAACTGTAAGTTTATAATAAAGGAGCTAAATTAAAGATATATAGTCTTTTATATATCCAATTTTTATATTATCTAAATTTATTTTTAGTATTGACTAACTTATATTTCGTGATAATCTCAGCACAAACACATTAGCTGCCGGTCTGTATAACGCGGGTGCCCGTCTCCAGGGGGAATAACAAACTTCATTGTATTTTTGTCGGGTGGATGCCAAAGATATTTTTCTACGTCACCTGGCCCCTACCTCCCGGCACCCGGTGCTGTTGGAAGTAGCTAACGCCAAAGGCGCAATTATTACCGACACCTCCGGCAAGCACTATTACGACCTCATCGCAGGCATTGGTGTGGCCTCGGTAGGCCATAATAATGCTACCGTAAAGCAGGCCGTAAACGAGCAAATGGACCGCCATGCCCATGTGATGGTTTACGGTGAATTTGTGCAGGCCGCGGTAAACCAACTGGCCTTTAGCCTGGCCAGTCTTTTACCGCCCCGGCTAAGCACCACCTACCTGGTCAACTCCGGTGCCGAAGCCAACGAGGGGGCCCTGAAGCTGGCCAAGCGGGTTACCGGCAGGCACAGGATAGTTGCCTTTAAAGGCGGATATCATGGCAACACGCAAGGGGCTATGAGTGTGTCGGCCAACGAAACCAAAAAGCAACCTTTCCGCCCTTTGGTCCCGGGTACGGTTTTCCTGGACTATAATGACCTTGCCGGCCTGTCCGGGATTGATAAAACCGTAGCCGGGGTAATCATTGAGCCCATACAGGGCGATGCCGGGGTAAGGGTACCGGACGAGGGGTTTATGCGCGCCCTGCGAGAGCGCTGTACGGAGGCGGGCGCCCTGTTGATCTTTGATGAAGTGCAAACCGGCATTGGCCGCACGGGCAAAATGTTTGCCTTCGAACACATTGGTGTAATTCCCGATATCCTTACCCTGGCCAAAGGCCTGGGCGGGGGGCTGCCTATCGGGGCCTTTATCTCTTCTTATGAAAATATGCAGCTACTGGCCGAAAACCCTATGCTGGGCCATATCACTACGTTTGGCGGCAACCCGGTAAGTGCGGCTGCGGCTACGGCCGTGCTGAATATTGTGGGCAAGCCGTCATTTTTGCAGGCCGTAGAAAGGAAGGGAGCCCTGCTGGCCGAATGCCTGCAGCACCCGCAGGTAAGGGCCATCCGCAGAAAAGGGCTGCTGCTGGCCATTGAACTCGCAGATGAGAAGAAAGTGGACAAAGCCATTGAACTGGCCCTGGCCAAGGGGGTGATTATTTACTGGTTCCTTTCTACCCGTAACTGTTTCCGCATCTCTCCCCCCCTAACCATCAGCGAAGATGAAATCCGCCAGTCCTGCAACGTATTGCAGGAGGTATTTGCTACTTTGTAGCCTTCATGCTGCATAAAAAGGGTCTTGTCAGCAGCCCTGCGGATGAGGCACCGGGGGGCGGGAAAATAAACACCAGAGTTGCCATTCTTCCGGAACCCTCCGGCAGGCTACCTACTACCCCATTATTCACGAAAGTCGTGAATAAACCGGGTTAACCGGCAAAAACATGATCCCGGCAAAATCAGGTATGCATATTCAGGGTACTGCAATGCTGAAGGACAGAAAAAAAAGGACAGCGCAAAAGCACCGTCCTTATCTTGATAAACATGTTCGTCCCCCTACTTGCCTATCTCATCGGCATATTCCTTTACCTTTTCAATAAGGTTATGGGCCAGATCCTCGTTGGCATTCAATACCATTTTGTTACGCGAGGGAAACTCACCGTGGCCATTATTTACCAGGCTTCGTGTGGCCGAACTCAAGGCCCTTTCGTCCCCGGTAAAGGTAGCCCAGCGGTGGGTCCAGTTATAATTACCCACAATGGCCCCGGCCTTGAGAATGGTGCCGGTTTTTACATCCAGGATTTTGAAAGAACCGGTTACATTACCGTTGGCGGACTTATTATAAAACCGGACATAGGCAGTAACTGTCTTGTACTTTGTCCTGGTTTTTTCATTACCCTCCGAATCAACATACTTCTCTTTGCCATCGGCAATCTCTTTCTCCTCTTTATAGAGTTGGTCGCCACCTCCCTGCTGCCGGTCCTGGGAGGCACTGGTGATTTTACCTACCAACAACACATTTACCCCTTTTAACTGACCTACTTCGGTGGTGGAGGTTTCGTCCATCAGGCCGGAGATATTCAGTTGCTGTTCGCGGATGACCAGATCAAGCTGATCGCGGGTAACCAACTCGAAAAACTCATAGTCGTTAGGCATTTTAGCAATAAATTCATCCGCAGCAATAGCGCCAAGGTCACCGTACTGCGAGGGTTGTGAGGAGGTTTCAAAACTCATCACGCCCATGCGCGTAGTGCCCAGTTTGCGGGTTTTATCATACCAGTCCTGGGCATCTTCAAACCCGGGTACATACTCCATCGCCCAGCGGAAATGGCGTGCCGCCTGCTTGTTGGCCTCCAGTTCCGAAGAGCGGGCCAGGTCGCGGCCCTGCTGGTAGTGCCAGGCCGCAGCCTCTTTCTTACCTTCGTTGTAACGGGTCATGGCCTCCTGCAGGTCTCCGGTAAAATCCTGAATATCCAGGTTAAGTTTAGGGTCTTTCTTCTTTACCGGGTCAAAGGCCGAAGGCGGCAGGCCAGACAATATTCTATTGTAATCAACCATCACCTGGTAAAGGCTGACAATTTTGGCCCTGTCGGTTACGGTTTGGTCGTTAACAAAGGTGGCCGAAGAGGCTTTCAAGGCTTCTATATTGCTTAAATTTTCCTGCACTGCCCGGTCGTAGCTGTCTAATAACCGCGATTGCGCCTCTCTTATCTGCCCTTTTTTTACCGCCAGCCGCAGGGCATGGGCGGCATTTAAGGTAGCGGCATTGTATTGGCCCTTTTTGAACAAACGGCCGGCTTCATTATTATAATTACCGGCCTTCTTGCCCGGCTTAACACTATACCGTTCAATAATAAAATTAGGTTGCGCCAGTAACCCGGCCGCAATGAACATAAAGGATAAAAGAACTCCGATTTTTTTCATGATTAATTAATTTAAGGTTGTTGTAATTTTGACTATAGCTACTAAAATAGCAATTATTTTTGATTAACGTTTTACTTACACCGCACGCTTAAAGCGCTCAAAGGCTGCTTTGGCCAGTGCCTCCCGGTGGTTGGGGTGGGCAATATCAATCAATAACCGTGCCCGTTGCTTCAATGATTTACCGTATAAGTCGGCAACCCCATACTCGGTCACTACAAAATGCACGTGGGCGCGGGTGGTCACTACCCCGGCCCCTTGCTTCAAATAGGGAACGATTTTACTGTCACCGTGTTTAGTCACCGAAGGCAGAGCAATAATCGGTTTACCGCCTTCACTCAAGGAGGCCCCCCGCAGGAAATCCATTTGCCCGCCTACCCCCGAAAACATCCGCGTACCAATGGAATCGGCACAGACCTGGCCGGTCATATCTATCTCAATGGCACTGTTGATGCTGGTAACCCGGGGGTTTGACATGATGATGGAGGTGTTATTTACATACTGAATATCCTTTACCCGCACCAAAGGGTTATCATCTACAAAATCATAGAGTTTGCGTGAGCCGAGCATGAAACCGGTAACGATGAAGCCCGGATGTTTTACCTTATACTTGCCGGTAATCACGCCCTTCTCCACCAGGGGCAAAATACCATCGGAAAACATCTCGGTATGAATACCGAGGTCTTTATGGGAAGTAAGGTAGGTCAGGGCTGCCTCGGGGATGGCGCCTATGCCCATTTGCAAGGTGGCCCGGTCTTCTATTAACGAGGCCACGTGTTCACCGATAGCCAACTGTACCGGGGTGAGTTCTTTGGGCTCCCACACGGGTATTTCCTCCTCACAATAGCAATACGAGTGAATCTGATCCATGTGGATCATACCATCGCCATGGGTACGGGGCATCCTGGGATTGATCTGGGCGATTACATGGTCGGCCGCCTCAATAGCCGCCACAGTAGCCTCAACCGAAATACCCAACGAACAGTACCCGTGCTTATCGGGCGGTGAAACCTGTATCAGGGCCACATCCAGGGGTATTCTGCCCCTGCGGAATAAAATCGGTACTTCACTCAAAAAGCAAGGGATAAAATCGGCCCGGCCCTCATTCACCGCCTGCCGTGAATTAGGAGCCAGGAACAGCGAAAACAGGTGAAATGTATCTTCATACTGTGGCTCCAGGTAGCGGGCCTCCCCTTCGGTGTGTAAATGATAGATTTCAATATTACTCAGTTCATCGGCCCGGTCAACCATGGCCTGCACCAGCGCGGCCGGGGTGGCCCCTGCCCCGTGAATATATACCCGGTCGCCCGGTTTAATCGCTTTGGCCGCTTCGGCCGGGGTTTTTTCCTTGTTAAAATCTATCATTTCATGCTCGCTTTAAGTGATTCAAAAATACCGCTGCAATGCCCTTTTAAAAATGATTTACATTAATTTCGCGTAAATAATTAACAGGATTGAAATACGACATAGCCATTATCGGGGCCGGCATAGTAGGCCTGGCCACGGCCCTGAAAATAAAAGAAAGATCACCGGCCCTGAAACTGCTGGTGATTGATAAAGAAGCTGGCGTTGCCACCCACCAAACCGGCCATAACAGCGGGGTGATTCATTCCGGCCTGTATTATAAGCCGGGATCCTTAAAAGCCGCCAACTGCATTGCCGGCTACCGGCTGCTGCTCGAGTTTTGTGACCGGCATGAGGTGCCGTATGAGAAATGCGGCAAGGTAGTAGTGGCCACCGGCAAGGAAGAAATACCCCTGTTGAATGGCTTGTTTACCCGGGGCATGGCCAACGGGCTGGAAGGCCTGCGGATGCTGGACCGGGAGGAATTAAAAGAAATAGAGCCCCACGTAAATGGCCTGGAGGGCTTTTTTGTGCCGCAAACCGGTATTGTGGATTATGGCGTGGTAGCGGATAAGATGCACCAGGCCCTGGCCGGCATGGAAGTGGCCTTTGCCCTGGGACAAAAGGTCTCGGCTATTAAGGTAAAAGCCTCAGCCGTACACATCACAGCCGGTGACCAGCAATATGAGGCCGGTAAAATGATTAATTGTGCTGGTCTTTATTCCGATAAAATTGCGGCCATGAGCGGGGATGACCCCGGGGTAAAGATCATTCCCTTCCGGGGCGAATACTACAAGCTCAAACCCGAAAAAGAGTATCTGGTCAAAAACCTGATTTACCCGGTACCCGACCCCAACTTCCCCTTTCTCGGGGTGCACTTTACCCGTATGCAGAAAGGCGGTGTAGAGGCCGGCCCCAATGCGGTATTGGCCTACAGCCGTGAGGGCTATAAGAAAACCGATGTCAGCTTCCGTGAATTCATGGAAACCCTGGGCTGGCCGGGGTTTCGGAAGGTAGCCAAAAAATACTGGCGCACGGGCCTGGGGGAGTTTTACCGCTCGTATTCCAAAGCCGCTTTTACCAAAGCCCTGCAAAAGCTAATCCCCGAAATTGAAGCCAATGACCTGGTAGCCGGTGGTTCCGGAGTGCGGGCCCAGGCCTGCGACCGCGAGGGCGGCCTGATTGATGATTTTTTGATCCACCAGTCGGCCCGGGTGATCAATGTGCTTAATGCCCCCTCGCCTGCCGCCACCTCCTCGCTGGCCATCGGGGATTATGTAGCTGTGCTGGCCATAAAATAACCGGGCACAGGCAGCACAGGCAATTCTTCTACGGGATAAAAAAACCACATGGCAATTGGCTCCGGATTAACCCTGAAAAACAGGATTTGGGCTGTTTGGCCGTCTCAACCTTCCACTGTTATCCTTTTGCACCCAAGTACAACGAGGTCCCGAAGTTGCGGGATGAGGCCCGGTTTTAACGGTAAACCCGCCCGGTTATAGGTAACTGTTGGTTAATCGGGCAGCGCAAACCATGTGGTAGGACAAAAATAGTATTTTATAGAATAAAGTTGCTATAAAATATCCCGGCTATGGTTAGTATAGTTAACTTTGCAGCAGATTTTTTGGCATGCGCAACGTATATTTTACACCCGGACCCTCAGCACTCTATTTTACTGTTGAGCACCACCTCAAACAGGCCCTGAAACAGGGTATTGCCTCTGTTTCCCACCGCAGCGATACCTTTAAAGCGTTCTTTGCCGAAGCCGAAAGCAACCTGCGCACCTTAGTGCAGTTGCCGGATGACTACCAACTGGTGTTTACCCATTCGGCCAGCGAAATCTGGGAGAAGATGACCGATGCCTTTGTGGCCGGGAAGTCGTTGCACCTGGTAAACGGGGCTTTTGCCGGCAAGTTTTATAAGGTGGTGAAAGACCTCGGCAAGCAAGCCGACAGCGTAGAGGCCCCCTGGGGTGAACTGCCCCGATATGCCGCCCTGCCGGACACGGAATATGACCTTATCGGCCTGGTACACAACGAGACCAGCACCGGGGTTAAAACCCCGCTGGCAGAAATCGGCAGGCTACGGCAACAGTACCCCGAAGCCCTGATTGCCCTGGATGCGGTGTCCTCCCTGCCGGTAGTGGATTTAAACTATGCCGACACCGATATGGTTTATGCCTCAGTACAAAAAGCCTTCGGCCTGCCGGCCGGCCTGGGGGTATGGTTGCTTAATGACCGGGCCCGGCAAAGGGCAATGGCCATGGAGCAAAAGGGGTTGTTGCGGCAGACCCTGCATAATGTCACCTCCCTGATTAACCAGGCCAAAAACCACCAAACCCCTTCTACACCCAATATTTTAGGCATATATTTATTTGCCAAAGTAACCGGGGACATGATTGACCGCGGCATTCGGCAAATCAGGAATGACGGCATTTACAAGGCCGCTATCATGTACAATATGCTCGACCAGCATGATGTGCTCCGGCCTTTTGTACAAGACAAGGCCCTGCGCTCCGACACCATTATCGTTATTGATTCGGGGCCCAGGACCCACCACCTGCTGGACTATCTGGCCCGGCATAAAATGATAGCCGGCAACGGCTATGGCAAGATGAAAGGCAAACAGGTGCGGATTGCCAACTTCCCTACGCACTCGAAAGAGCAATTTGAGATGCTGGCGGATTTGATAGAAAAATTTAAATAAGCTAACGTAACTATGGTACAACCTATTAAGAAAGTAATTGTTGGCCTTAGCCATACCGAACTTGACAAAGACCTTATTGATTACACCAATTTTCTGGCGGCCACCAGCGAGGTAGAACACATCTATTTTGTCCATGTGGTTAACATTCAACTGCCGGCCAAAGTGCTGGCCGAATTTCCTGACCTGGAGAAAGAGGCAATTGCCGAACGTCAACAGGAGGTTGAGGCGATGGTTAAGGAACGCTGCCATCCGGAAAGATCGGTGGACTACTCCGTAGAGGTCATCCAAAGCTCCAACAAACTAAAAGGCTTGCTGATGGCCATTGGTAAATATGATGCCGACCTGATTGTTATCGGCCGGGTAAAAAACAAAGAAAAAACCAGCGTTGTCACCCAGCGCCTGGCCCGCAGGGCACCCTGCCAGATTTTGATTGTGCCGGAAGGAAGTTATGAGAAAATCAAAGGCGGGGAGCACATCAAAACCATCCTGGTACCGATTGATTTCTCTGCATACTCGGCCATGGCACTGGAAAGGGCCATATACATCGCCCGCAGGAATAAAAGGAAGCACGAAATTGAAATTGTCTGCCAGCATGTATTTGCCCTGCCATCCGGCTACCACCTGTCGGGGAAAACCGAAGAAGAGTTCTCGGAAATCATGTGTAAGAATGCCCAGGAGTCGTACGAGGAATTTATCGAAGACATTGACACCGAAGGCGTTAACATCAGGATCGTTTATTCCAAAGACGATAACGATGACCTTACTTCCGACATCCGGGACCTGGCCATGGAAATTGATGCCGATGTTATTGTGATTGGCTCCAAAGGTCGCACCGCCACAGCCGCGTTATTTCTGGGTTCTTTTGCCGAAAGGTTGATTACCAATACCACCAATTTCAGCTTGCTGGTCGTACGCAAGAAAAAAGATTATGACGGCATTCTGGACCGGATTAAAAAACTGTGATCCAGAAGTTTGTCGATAAGGTTTACGCAATGGTTATGGCCGATGAACAGGCAGCCGGACGCCCGGCCTGGCGCAAATGGCTCATCGTGGGTATTCTATTGGCTTTCAGTATCGCCTTTATCATCATGACCCTCGGTTTTATGCAGAAAAACATAACTTTATAGCGTTTTTTATTCTGCCGGCTAAACCTTTTGTGCGTATCCATGTCTTATCTTCAACTCAACAAGCATAATTGTGGAAGATAAAGACCTGCTGGAGAAAATACGTAATGAAGAAACCCGTAACTATGGGTTTAACCTGCTCGTACGGGAATACCAGGAACGTATCTACTGGCATATCCGCAAAATGGTCATCGACCATGACGATGCCGATGACCTGGTACAGGAGGTGTTTATCAAAGTATGGCAGAACCTGGATAAATTTCGTCAGGATGCCCGGTTATATACCTGGATCTACCGTATCGCCACCAATGAATGCCTGACCTTTCTAAGCAAAAAGAAAAGGCGGTTTTTTCTGCCTATAGGCGATATTGAGGGGGAATTAGCCCATAAGGTTGACCAAGGTGGCGGGTTTACCGGAGACGAGATTCAACGCCAACTGCAAAAGGCCCTGCTTAAACTACCGGACAAACAGCGCCTGGTGTTCAACATGAAATACTTTGATGAAATGAAATACGAAGAGATAGCCGCCATAACCGATACCAGCATAGGCGCCCTGAAGGCAAGTTACCATCTGGCGGTAAAAAAAATAGAAGAATTTTTGAACGGGGATTAAACCCATTGTAGATTAGGTAGTCATACCAACGATGAAAGACCAAAAAAGCCATAGCAACCAACGCATAAAGCTTGATGAGCTACAGAGAACACAGCCTTTCCGTGTTCCTGACGGCTATTTCGATAAGCTGCCAACGATCATCCAGGCGCGGGTAGCACAGCCGGCCAAAACCCCGGCCTTTGCCTGGCCCGCAGCCCTGCGGATAGCCCTGCCGGTGCTGGCCCTGGCGATGATGCTGGCCTATTTTGGTTTAAAAATGACCAGTGCTGAGGTAAATGTACAGGCCATGATTGATGAGGTGCCTACCGAAGAATTGGTGAGTTACCTGGCCGAATCGGATATAACTACCGATGAGTTATTGTCACTGATTGATATCAGTGAACTCGATATTGACGGGATGTTTGAAGAGAATATTCAACTGCTGGACGATGCCGAGTGGGATGAAATCCTTGACGAATTCCCGGAATTTGAACATGAAATTTAATCATGAAGATAAAAACCTGAAATCATGAAAAAGATAGTTGCCACCTTATTGCTGTTAACCATCAGCACGTATTTGCCGGCCCAAAACAAGCCCCAGGATGCCAGGGCCAAGCTGGAAGCAGCCAGGATAGCCCTGATTACCGAGCGGCTGAACCTGACCCCGGAGCAGGCTGAAAAATTCTGGCCCATTTATAATGAATATGCCGAACGAAGGCGTACCATCCAGCAGCAGTTCAGGCAATCCCAGCGGGGTGTTGACATGAAAAACATGAGCGAAGAACAAAGCCGGAAGATGATGCAAGCCCGCATGGAGGCCAAACAAAAGCAACTCGACCTGGAAAAGAAATACAGCGACCGGCTGATGAACGTTATCAACACCCGTCAACTGATGGCACTGAAAAAGGCCGAAGACGACTTCCGGGCAATGATTATCCGCAGACTGGAACAACGCAGGCAGCAACAGATGCAGCGCCAGAAAATGATGATGGAGCGCGAACGCAGGCTACAACAAGGCAATAATTAAACAAACGGTTACATAGCTTAACCAGCATGGATTAATCTATATGACACCCCCCATGGTGCACAACTCAACAACAAAACACCCGGCTCTTTTGGCCCTGGTGCTTTTACTCATGGTATCCGTCCCTGTCAAGGCGCAGGAGACCACTGCGTTTGATTCGCTGATGGCCGACTATGCCCTGCTGGACTCCCTGCTACTGGCCGAGATTGAAAACGATTCCTCTTCCCTGCTGTCCATCCTCGAAGATATCATTAACGAGACGTATTTGAAATCACAACTGGCCGTGCGTTTTGGCTATACCAGCGACATCACCAATGCCGGCCGCAACTTTGGTATTCAGCAGTATGGCCTGAATGCCGGGGTGGCTTACTACCACAAATCCGGTTTTTATGCCGACCTGGCCGGCTTTTACAATAGCGACCAGGACCCCAGGTACAATGCCACCATTGCCGGCCTGGGCTATATGGGCACCTTCGGCACCAAATGGCATTACTATCTTTCCTACGATCATTTTTTCTATAATCAAAAAACCGCTTCCGACACCACTTTTGCTGGCACATACCCGCTGACCAACAGCCTCAACTCCTCATTCTACTTCAACCCGAAAAAACTAAATGCGGGTATTGATTACTCTTTTCTCTTCGGGGAAGAAACCGCCCACCGCCTGCGGCTGAACCTGGGCTATGGCTTTGCCACCGGAAAACTCGGCTTCATTAACCGCGTCAGCTTCAACCCCAACCTCTCAATGCTGGCCGGCAATGCCAATGTAACCACCCTGGTCTTCAGCAAAGAAATTGCCATGGACAACAGGCGCGATTTAATCCGCCAGATTGGCTTCAGACGTTACAGGTACCTGCTGCAGAATGACCCTGAACAGTTGAAACTACTGCTTAGCGAAGAACAAACAACCAATGCCTTTGGCCTAATGAACTACGCCATTTTTATGCCGGTGAGCATCAACATCAAGAAATCTGCTTTGTTGCTGACCTATACCCTCAACTTCCCCGTAGCCCTGCCGGGCGAAGAAAACCTGGACACCGCCCCCAATAGCTTCTTCAGCGCCACTTTTATTTATACTTTTTCGCTTTAGTCTGCCCATACAGGGCAAAATAACCATGGGAATAGCTAATTTTGGCAGATGGAGCACCTGTCGTTACTGGCGTTAAACAAACTTATTCAGGACACCCTGAAAGACCACTTAGAACCATCGTATTGGCTGGTGGCTGAAATCAGTGAACTCAGGGTCAACCAGAAAGGGCATTGCTACCTGGAACTGGTGCAGAATGAAAACGGCCGGGCGGTAGCCAAATCGAGGGCCACGATCTGGTCTTATACCTACCGTAACCTCAGCGCCTGGTTTGAAGGGATTACCGGCCAGCCGCTGGCCGAAGGTTTGAAGATCCTTGCCAATGTAAAGGTCAGCTTTCATGAACTTTACGGCTACAGTCTCAACATCCAGGATATTGACGCCAGCTACACCCTTGGCGAAAAAGAGCGGCAACGGCAAGAGGTAATCAACCGTTTGCGCCAGGACGGGGTGCTGGAGATGAACAAAGAGCACGCCCTGCCCCTCGTACCGCAAGCCATCGCCATTATCAGCTCGCCCACCGCAGCCGGTTATGGCGATTTTATTGAACACCTGAAAAATAACCCTTATGGCTACCGGGTTAATGCCGTGCTCTTTGAGGCCATTATGCAGGGCAACCAAGCCCCCGGCTCCATTATCAAGGCCTTGCATCAAATCAATGCCCGGGGCAATTTCGACCTGGTAGCGCTCATCCGGGGCGGTGGCTCGCAACTTGACCTGGAATGCTTTGATGACTACGACCTTTGTTCGCACCTGGCGCAGTTTCCTCTGCCGGTAATTACCGGCATCGGCCATGAACGGGACGACACCATAGCCGACAGGGTAGCCCACAGCAAACTCAAGACCCCTACCGCAGTGGCTGAGTTTATTATTCAGGGAATGGCAGCCTTTGAGGGAGCCCTTGAAGAAGCAGCAGCACAGATTACCAAAACAGCCGGGTTTATCCTGCAAAATGCCGCCCTGCACCTGCAAAGCATCACGGCCGGCATCAAGGCCAAAGCCCAGGCTGTTGTAGTCAGGGAAGAACATCACCGGCAAAACTTTGCCGACCAGTTGCGGTACAGGGCAACCCGGCAACTTGAGGCACATAACACCCTACTGCAAAGTATTGACAGCAAACACCGGCACCTCAGCCCCGAATCTGCCTTCAGGCGGGGGTTTACCTTTACCACAATAAACGGCCAGCCGGTGGCCGGAAAAATGGCCAGAAAAGGCCAAAAAATCACAACTTATACCTTAAAACAAAAACTTGAAAGTACGATAACCACCATTGAAAAAAATGAGCAAATTTAACTATAGCAAGGCCCTGGCCCGCCTGCAGGAAATATCCACGCTCCTGGAAGGCGAAATAGAGGATATAAACCAATTATCAGCGCTGGTAAAAGAGTCGGCCAAACTGCTTAAACAGTGTAAGCAGCAGTTAAAGGATACGGCTGCCGAAATTGACCAGACCCTTGACAAGCTGGATTAGCCATTAATATAAACCTTTTTACAACCTAACGTTCCGTGTACTATTTTAGCCGTATGAACAACACCAGAAACTATCTGCTTGCCCTTCTGTCAGGGTTATTTTTACTAACCAACGCTTACAGCCAGGCCAGCCGGTGGCAACAGGCCGTTGACTACACGATGGAGGTCAACCTGAATACCGAAAACCATAATTTCACCGGCAGGCAAAAGCTGGTTTACACCAATAATTCCCCCGATACCTTAACCCGGGTTTTTTATCATCTTTACTTCAATGCCTTTCAACCGGGCAGCATGATGGATGTCCGGTCGATGACCATTGCCGATCCGGACCGCAGGGTAATGGACAGGATTGCCAGACTTTCAGCAGATGAAATTGGTTTTCTACGGCCCATCTCCCTGAACCAGGAAGGCACACCGCTGGACTATGTGGTTGAAGGCACCATTCTGGAAGTAGCGCTGGCCAAACCGGTGCTGCCCAACAGCAGCACGGTGTTGAACATGGAATTTACCGGCCAGGTACCGGTGCAAATCCGCAGAAGCGGCCGCCACAATAAAGAAGGTATTGACTATTCCATGGCCCAGTGGTACCCGAAGATAAGCGAATACGATGAACATGGCTGGCACCCCAACCCTTACGTTGCCCGTGAATTCTACGGGGTTTGGGGTAGTTTCGATGTGAAGATCACCATTGACCCGGCCTACGTGGTGGCGGCTTCGGGCATTATCCAGAACCCCAACGAGGTAGGCCATGGCTATGAAAGCCCCGGCACAAAAGTAAAGAAGCAGAAAAAACCAATCACCTATCATTTTAAGGCCGAAAATGTGCACGATTTTATGTGGGCTGCCGACCCTGACTATGTACACAAAACCGTGCAGGTACCTGACGGCCCGCTGATGCATTATTTTTACGTTGAAGACAGCATTACTACGCAAACCTGGCCACAGCTAATGGCCATAAGCCCTAAAATGGTTGGCTTTATGAACCGGCAGTTCGGCCCATATGCCTATCCTGATTTCTTTGTCATCCAGGGTGGTGATGGGGGTATGGAGTACCCCATGTCAACCCTGATTGTGGGCAGGGGCAACCTCAACGGCCTGGTGAGCGTAACCATGCACGAGATGTTTCATAGCTGGTACCACGGGGTGCTGGCTACGGATGAAAGCCGCTACCCGTGGATGGATGAGGGCTTCACTACCTACGCGCAGGCTTTAACCAAGCAGTATTTATACGGTACCGAAAAGCCTTTGCAGCGCTCTTATCAACGCTACCTGGCCCTGGTAAGGAGCGGCAAACAGGAGCCGCTGACCACCCATGCCGACCATTATCATACCAATATAGCCTATAGCGTAGCCGCCTATTCCATGGGCGCGCTGGTGCCTTATCAACTGGCTTATATCATGGGCCAGGAAACCTTCCTGCAGGCCTTCCGCGACTATTACCATACCTGGAAATTCCGCCACCCCAACCCGGCCGACTTTGAGCGGATAATGGAGAAGCACAGCCATATGGTGCTGGACTGGTTCTTCCTCGACTGGGTTGGCACCACCAAACACCTTGATTACGCCATCGCCCGGGTAGAAGAAAAGGATGGCGAGGTAGTGGTTGAGTTAAGCAATAAAAACCAGCGGCCAATGCCCGCAGAGCTGATGGTAACCTACAAGGATGGGCACCGGGAACGGTTTTACATTCCCCTGCGCATGATGCGGGGCGCCAGACAATTTACCGACTCAATTAAAACCACGCAGTTACCCGACTGGCCGTGGACACATCCTGACTATACGGTTTTAATAAAGGCCAAATTATCCGATATTAGCAAAATTGAACTGGACCCTGACCAGGGTACGGTGGATATCGATTATGCAAACAATAGCTGGGTAAACAGGGGCACAAGGAATGAGTAAAAATGCGGTAGCCGACAGGATAAAGGAGCTTCGGGAACAGATAAACTTTTACAATTACAAGTATTATCAGGAAGACACCTCACTTATAAGTGACCGGGAGTTCGACCTGCTGCTGGCCGAACTCATCAGGCTTGAAACCGCCCACCCCGAGTTTGCCGACCCTAACTCCCCCAGCCAACGGGTGGGCGGTACCGTCAGCAAAACCTTTGCCACGGTAAAACATGAGTACCCCATGCTTTCGCTGGGGAACACCTATTCGGAGGGTGACTTATTTGATTTCGACAAGCGGGTAAGCAAAGGGCTGGCAGGGGAAGACTATGCTTATTATTGCGAGCTGAAATTTGACGGGGTGGCCATCAGCCTGAAATACCGTGACGGCAACCTCGTGCAGGGCATCACCCGGGGAGATGGCGTGCAGGGGGATGATGTAACGGCCAACGTACGAACGATTAAAACCATTCCCCTGGTTACCCGGGGGAAAGTGCCGGCAAAATTTGAAGTACGGGGTGAAGTTTTACTGACCAAGCAGGCTTTTGCGCAGTTGAACAAAGAAAAGGAAGAAGCCGGGGAAGAACTTTATGCCAACGCCCGCAATACCGCCTCCGGCACCCTGAAAATGCAGGATTCGGCTGTTGTGGCCAAACGCAACCTTACCTGCTTCGCCTATTCGCTGCTGGGTGATGACCTGCCCCCTACCCATGCGGAGTCTATTGAAAAATTACGTTCCTGGGGCTTCAACGTGTCCCCGGCCGGCAAGAAATGCTTGTCGATGCAGGCGGTAATTGATTACATTCATTACTGGGGCCAAAAGCGGCACGAACTTGATGTGGAAACCGATGGTATCGTAATTAAGGTTAACAGCCACGCCCAACAACAACAACTGGGCTTTACCGCCAAAAGCCCGCGGTGGGCCATTGCGTACAAATACCAGGCCGAACAGGCCTGTACCGCGTTACGGGATGTTACCTACCAGGTTGGCCGCACGGGGGCCATTACACCCGTAGCCGAACTGGCCCCGGTACAACTGTCGGGCACCACGGTTAAAAGGGCCTCACTGCATAATGCCAATGAAATTGAGCGCCTGCACCTGCATTATCATGATTATGTATTTGTGGAAAAGGGCGGGGAGATCATCCCCAAAATCACCGGGGTGGATATCCGTAAAAGACAGGCTGGTGCCCGGCCGGTGAAATTTATTGAAAACTGCCCTGAGTGCGGTACCCGCCTTATCCGTCAGGAGGGCGAGGCCCAGCATTATTGCCCTAATGAGAAAGGCTGTCCGCCACAGATTAAAGGGCGCATCGAACATTTCATCCACCGCCAGGCCATGAACATCGATAGCCTGGGGGAAAAAACCATTGCCCAGTTGTATGAAGCCGGTTTGGTGCGTAGTCCGGCCGACCTTTATACGCTAACCCTTGCGGACGTGTTACCGCTGGAAGGGTTTAAGCAATTGTCGGCCGAAAACCTGATTAACGGCATAGCGGCTTCGCGGGCGGCCCCTTTTACTAACGTA
The DNA here is from genome assembly GCA_026989505.1 of Cyclobacteriaceae bacterium. Taxonomy (GTDB): domain Bacteria; phylum Bacteroidota; class Bacteroidia; order Cytophagales; family Cyclobacteriaceae; genus S012-113. Next base: position 23,425 of record JALSJF010000217.1, on the reverse strand, counting down.
TTATTTGCCCTCGGTATCCGGCATGTAGGCAAAACCGTAGCGGAAAAACTGGCCCGCCACTACCGCAACATGGATAACCTGATGGCGGCCGGTAAAGAAGAGTTGATGGCTATTCACGAGATAGGCGAACGCATTGCCGACAGTGTGACGGCCTTTTTCGATGACCCGGAACACCGGCAGGAAGTAGCCCGCTTGAAGGCGGCAGGACTGCAATTTGCGTTGCCGGAAGATGAAGGCCCGGCATCAGGCATGTTGAATGGAAAAACCTTTGTAATTTCGGGTGTATTTTTACGGCACAGCCGGGATGAACTGAAAGAATTGATCAGAAAAAACGGTGGCACTGTGGTTTCTGGCATTTCAGGTAAATTAAACTACCTGTTGGCAGGCGATAAAATGGGGCCGGCCAAACTGGCCAAAGCCAAAGCCTTAGGCACCACCATCATTTCGGAAGAAGATTTTGAAGCTATGATTCAACAGGAAAATGATTTTTAAACCCTGGTTACAGCATAAGATCAAAAAAGCCCAGAAGCTCAACAAAAGCTTGCGCCAAAGCGTACCCTATAAAACAGCCAATAAGTTTGGGGTAGTATTCTGCAATGACGAGCAAAGTAAAATTGAGGCGGCCGACAAACTGATGGCTTTGTTGAAAATGGACGGCAAATCGGTGAAAACCCTGGCTTACGAACGCAACAACACCATCAAACACCTACCCTATGATACCTTTTCAAAAAGTAACGTAGGGTTTTGGGGAAGTTTTAACGGTAAGCAGGTGCTTGATTTTATTGCCGCAGAATATGATTTCCTCATTTGTCTTGATGAACAGCCCAACGACCTGATTAAAAGCATCCTGGCCAACTCGCGGGCCAAATGCCGGGTAGGCCGGTATAAAGAAAACAGCGAACCCTCATTTGAGTTACTGTTGGAGCCGGGCAACCAGCAGCAAGACTGGGTTGACACTATTTACCAATACCTGAAAATTATCGCATAATGGAATCCCTGCACGGTTTGGGGGTTGCCCTGGTAACCCCTTTTGATGATAACCTGGAAATCGATTTTCCTGCCCTGGCCAAGGTCTTAGACCACTTATATGCCAGCAAGGCGGTTGACTATCTGGTTGTTTTAGGCTCTACCGGAGAGGCTGCAGCACTTTCTGCGGCTGAAAAACAGGCTGTACTGACCTTTGTCAAAGATCATAATAAGGGCAGGCTACCCTTACTATTTGGCCACAGTGGCAACAATACCCCTGAGTTGGTCAAAACACTGAACGCCATCGACTGCACTGGCTATGCGGCTGTACTCTCGGCCAGCCCGGCTTACGTAAAACCACCGCAGGACGGCATCATTGCCCACTACCAACAACTGGCCGATAATTCGCCCTTACCCATCCTGTTGTACAACGTACCTTCACGTACCGGTTCCAACATGACAGCCGGCACTACCCTCACCCTGGCCGGGCATGAAAATATTATCGGCATTAAAGAGGCTTCCGGCAACGTGGAACAAGCCCTGGCCATCAGGGCAGGCAGCGAGGACAGTTTTTTGCTGATTTCCGGGGATGATATGCTTACCGTACCCCTTTGCAGCGTGGGCGCCACCGGATTGATCTCGGTGTTAGGCAATGCCTATCCCGGAGTGTATAAAGATATACTAACGTTGTGCAGTAAGGGCAACTACCGGCAAGCAGCCGGAATAGCCGCCCGGACAATAGCGATTAACGAGTTGATGTACTCAGAGGGCAACCCGGTGGGCATTAAACAATTGCTGGCTGCCATGGCATTATGCCGGCCCAACGTTCGGTTGCCTTTGGTAAAGGCCAGCCAATCGCTGGCGGAAAAAATTCAGGCTAATTTATTGTAACCTGAGCTGCTTCTGGTTTACAGGGAGGGAAAAGGCCAAAAAAAAGGAGCAGATCAGTGACCTCCTCCTCTTTAGAAAGTAAACAATGATTATTATCCGTTGTTCTTTTTATTCTGTACTTCTACACGAATTTCCTGAGCAAGGTTTTTCAATGCTTGCATGCCTTTACGAACACGGGTTCCGGCAGCATTATTGCCTTTTTCGTAGAATTTCTCGAAATCAGCTTCTAAAGAGTTCACTAAATCTTGTACTTCGTTAAATCTTCCCATTTTACTTTCAGTTTAAAGGTTATTGATTAAAATTAAATTAAATATTAAATTCAGGTAGCAATATAGTTAAAATGTTGATAAAACAACACTTTGAGCTGATTTTTCTACATTTATTCTGAAAATTCTACCAAATGCTGCTCCTTATAATAACCATCATCCAGTTTCTTCTTGATGGCGTTAAACGCGGTGATTGTCTGTTCCACATCGTCTAAGGTGTGTACCGCAGTAGGTATAATACGTAAGATAATGGTGCCTTTGGGTACCACCGGGTAAATCACTACCGAGCAGAAGATACCATAGTTTTCGCGCAGGTCCATGGCCAGGTTGGCCGCTTCCCCCACCGTGCCGTTGAGCAGTACCGGGGTTACCGGGGTATTGGTAGTGCCAATATTAAAATTATTGGCCCGGAAACCCTCCTGCAGCGCATTTACCACCTTCCACAGGTCATCCCTTAGTTCCGGTTTGGTGCGCAGCAGTTCCAACCTTTTCAACGCCCCGATCACCAGGGGCATAGGCACCGATTTGGCAAATATCTGCGACCGGGTATTATATTTCAGGTAGTCAATTATTTCCTTATCCCCGGCCACAAAAGCCCCGATACTGGCCATCGACTTGGCAAAGGTTGAAAAATACAGGTCAATATCCGCCTGTACCCCCTGCGCTTCCCCGACTCCGGCCCCGGTAGGCCCCATGGTGCCAAAACCATGGGCATCATCTACCAGCAGGCGAAAATCGTACTCAGAACGGAGCGCCACAATTTCTTTTAAGAGCCCCATATTGCCCGACATGCCAAACACACCTTCGGTAATCACCAGGATACCGCCCCCGGTTTCGTTGGTTATGCGGGTGGCCCGGTCAAGCTGTTTTTCCAGATTTTCCATGTTGTTATGCGGAAAAACAAAGCGTTTACCCATGTGCAGGCGTACACCATCAACAATGCTGGCATGCGATTCGGCATCATAAACAATCACATCTTTACGGTCAACAATAGCATCAATAATCGAACAAATGCCCTGATAGCCGTAGTTGAGCAGCATAGCCGTTTCTTTTTGCACAAAATCGGCCAGTTCACGCTCCAACTGCTCATGGTAATCGGTGTTGCCCGACATCATGCGGGCGCCCATAGGATAACCCAGGCCCCAGTCTTTGGCCGCCTGGGCATCGGCTTCCCGCACCTCAGGGTGGTTGGCCAGGCCAAGGTAATTGTTTAAACTCCAGGTAAGCACCTCTTTGCCCCTGAATTTCATCCGCGGGGCAATTTCCCCCTCCAGTTTAGGGAACATAAAGTACCCTTCCTCAATGTTCTGGTGGCGGCCAAGCGGCCCCCTGTCTAATAAGAGTTTCTTGAATATATCCACAGTAATTTTATTATAATATGCGTTGGCTAGTAGCAAAAATGTGCTGCAAAGTTATAGAGTTCTTAGCGCATCTCAAAAACAGGGCAGAATTAAAAAAAAAGGGCCAACCGGCAGCGCCTGGGAGTTAATTCAGGCAAAAAGCATGGCTGTTCGCAGTCTAAGCACTATACTTGTTGTGCCAAACAAGCAAGTTAAAAATGCCGAAAATAAACAAGATACTGGTCGCCAACCGTGGCGAAATCGCCCTGCGCATCTTGCGTACCGCCAAAGAAATGGGTATTGCCACTGTGGCCGTATTCAGCGAAGCCGACCGCCATGCCCTGCACGTACGGTATGCCGATGAGGCGGTTTGCCTGGGCCCGCCACCTTCTTCCGAGTCATATTTGCTGGAAGATAAGATCATTGAAGTATGCAGGTCATTGCACGTAGATGCTATCCACCCGGGCTATGGGTTTCTTTCTGAAAATGCCCACTTTGCACGGAAAGTAACCGAAAATGATATCATTTTTATCGGCCCTTCCCCTGAGGCTATTGAGGTAATGGGCGATAAACTGGCCGCTAAAAAAGCGGTAAGCACCTATAAAATTCCGATGGTGCCCGGCACTGACCACGCCCTGGACGACATTGCAGAGGCCAAGAGCATAGCAGCCGACATCGGCTATCCGGTACTGATTAAAGCCAGTGCCGGGGGCGGTGGTAAGGGTATGCGGGTAGTACACAAACCCGAAGACTTAGAAGAAGAAATGAAAAGGGCCGTGAGTGAGGCTACCTCGGCTTTTGGCGATGGCTCCATCTTTATTGAAAAGTTTATTGAATCAAACAAACATATTGAAGTGCAGGTATTGGGTGATTTGCACGGTAATATCATCCACCTGAATGAGCGCGAGTGCTCTATCCAGCGCAGGCACCAAAAAGTGGTTGAAGAGGCGCCATCCATGGTTATCTCGCCCGAACAACGGCAAGCGCTGGGCGAGGCAGCCGTAAATGTGGCCAAAGCCTGTAATTACAGCAGTGCCGGTACGGTAGAGTTTATTTACGACCAGGGTGAGTTTTACTTTCTGGAGATGAACACCCGCCTGCAGGTGGAGCATCCGGTAACCGAATTTATTACCGGGGTTGACCTGGTACGCGAACAGATCCTGATTGCCGAGGGCAACCCTTTGTCCCTCAAACAGGAAGATATACAGATCCATGGCCATGCGTTTGAGGTACGAGTATATGCCGAAGACCCGGCCAATAACTTTATGCCCGATGTAGGTACCCTGAGCACTTATGTGCGCCCTCAGGGGCCCGGGGTAAGGGTAGATGACGGCTTTGAGCAGGGCATGGAAGTGCCCATTTACTATGACCCGATGATTGCCAAGCTTACCGTGCATGGCCATACCCGCGAAGAAGCCCGGGCACGCATGCTGCGGGCCCTAGAAGAATATGAGATCACCGGCATCAAAACAACTTTGCCTTTTTGCCATTTTGTGTTTGGCCATGAGGCTTTTATCGATGGCAGTTTTGATACCAAGTTTGTTGAAAAATATTACCGCCCCGAGGCCATTGAAACAGTAACCGGGGAGGAGGCGGAAATAGCCGGCCTGATGGCGGCCATCGGGTTTAACCAGGGCCAACCCGAGCATCCGGCCACCCCAACCGGTGCCGGCAGCAACAACCATTCGGCCTGGCGGCAGCGGTTGTACAAACCATAGCCATTGCGATGACAAGTGTAGCCCCTTTTATCCTGGCTTCTGCCTCGCCACGCAGGCAGGCATTGCTGCATGAGGCCGGCTTTGATTTTGAAGTTATGGCCGTAGATGTAGAAGAAACGTACCCTCAGGAACTGGCCCCGGTAGCCGTAGTCGCCCATCTGGCCAAAAAGAAGCTGACTGCCTGCCAAAAATGGCTGGCCGATACCCTGGTAATTACGGCCGATACCCTGGTTTATCAGGGCCCTGAAATCATGGGCAAGCCGCACAACCGCCAGCATGCCGTAGCCATGCTGCAGGAACTGGCAGGCACCATGCACGAGGTAACAACCAGCGTGTGCCTGGGTTACCGGAGTAATTTACACCAGTTCAGCGTTACCACCAAGGTTTATTTTGCCGGTTTAAGCGATGCCGAGATAACCTATTATGTTGACCACTACAAGCCTTTTGACAAGGCCGGCAGCTACGGTATCCAGGAGTGGATTGGCCAGATTGGCATCCGTAAAATTGAGGGTTCTTATACGAATGTAGTAGGTTTGCCTATGCATGAAACCTACCGGGCCATAATGGCCTGCAACAGGCAATGGCTCACCTGAATTCCCGGCCAGCAGCAAGTACGTATGAACAATAGTTTTACCAAAGAAGAGTTAATCCGTTACAGCCGCCACCTGATCTTACCCGAATTTGGCGAACCCGGACAACTAAAGCTTAAAAAAGCCAAAGTACTGGTGGTAGGGGCCGGTGGCCTCGGAGCCCCCCTCCTGCTCTACCTTACGGCAGCCGGGGTAGGCACCCTTGGTATCATAGATTTTGATGAAGTGGAACTGAGTAACCTGCAACGCCAGGTGCTCTACGGCCAGGAAAGCCTGGGCCAGCCCAAAATAAAAGCGGCTGTTGAACGGCTTACCGCACTGAACCCGCATATACAGTTTAACCTTTACCAGGAAAAGCTGACTTCGGCCAATGCCCTGGAAATACTCAAAGGTTATGATGTGGTTGCCGATGGTACGGACAATTTCCCTACCCGCTATCTGGTAAACGATGCCTGTGTACTGCTGGGAATACCCAACGTTTACGCCTCGATTTACCGCTATGAGGGGCAGGTGGCTGTATTCAATTATACCGGTAAAAATGGCAACCGGGGCCCGAATTACCGTGACCTGTACCCAACACCACCGCCTCCGGAAATGGTGCCCAACTGTGCCGAGGGCGGGGTATTGGGGGTGCTGGCCGGTATCGTAGGCAGTATGCAGGCCAGCGAGGTTATCAAGGTTATCACCGGTACCGGTACGGTGCTAAGCGGCCGTTTATTAATTATTGATACCCTGTCGATGGAAACCAGGACGGTAAAATATCCCAAAGCTTCCCCCGGGCATGAAATAAAAGAACTGATTGACTATGAAGAATTTTGCGGCATGAATAAAAGTCTATCACCTTTTGAAGTGAAGGAAATCTCCGTTCAGGAGTTAAATACCTTGCTGAAAACCGGGCAGGATATTCAATTGATTGATGTTAGAACAGCCTTTGAGCACCATATTGCCAATATTGGCGGTGATTTAATCCCCCTGGAAGACATTGTCAATCAGATTGACCAGATTAGCCGGGATAAACAGGTGGTGCTTTATTGCAAGGTGGGCATCCGCAGTACCGAGGCCATCCTGCACTTGCAGAATGTGTATAATTTCACCAACCTGTATAACCTTACCGGGGGGATCAGCGCCTGGGCCAACGAAATCGGGAAGCCGGGGTAATATAAGCGACTAATGACCGGTCATATCATAGCGCCCCCGAAATTCTTTTGGCGGCACAAAATAAAACGTCTCAACATCGGCCGGCTGCCCATCAATAAACAGGGTAGCCTTGAGATAAACCTGTGCTGCCGGCCTACCATCGAGGAGTTTATTCACATGCGAGCGGTAAATATTCTTTACCCGGTCAGCCCCCAGGCTAATGTCTTTGCCTGTGACCCAATGCCGGGTACCGGCAGTATCCCACAAGGCTAATTGCAGGCGACCGTTTACCTCATCCGGTAAGTCGTTTACAACTTCTATGCTGAAAGCCTTCCGGTCTGCCGAAACCACCAGGATCACCGGTTGATACCTGTCTTTAACCACTTCCCAGGCCAGTTTCGGACGGCCGAAATAGTCGATTACCGCCCAGGACGGTCCCGGCCAGCAGTCGTTAAGCTGCCAGAAGAGGGTGCCGCCACAAAAGGGTTTGGCCAGCCGGTGGGCCTCGATGGCCATTTTCAGGGCCAGTGCCTGGGTTTGCTGGCTTTTGGCAATAAAATCTTCGGCCCCTGCGGGCTGGCCAAAATACTTTGTTGCCTGGGCAACCAGCAGGTTATTGCCAACATAACTTTTTTGATGGGCCAGGGCCGGGCTGGCGAAGATATCGGGCAGGGTACCGGTATAAAAGGCTACGGTAGCCGTATCCGGATAGGCCTGAAAACCATATTCGGCCATAAAACGGCCCACATTCGTGCGAAAATCAGGGAAATCATCCGGCCCATGCCATACGCCCCAATAATGCATGCTGCCTGAGCCGAAATTCTCCGGCCGGCCCCAATTGCTTAACGGTGAAGTAGGTGTATAAGCGCGTCCGGGATCAAACAAAGCAATGATTTCGGGTATAAGTTGGCGGAATAAATACTGGTAATCCTGCCATATTTTGGCTGAATCCCCGGCTGTATAGCCATATTGTTGTTGCCAGCCCCAGTTTTTCCAGGCTACTTCTATCTCGTTATTACCGTTCCAAAACGCCAGTGACGGATGTGTTTGCAGACGTTTTACCTGCTGCTTTACCTCCTCCCGCACATTGGCATAAAACGCTTCATCTCCGGGATACATACTATTGGCAAACATAAAATCCTGCCACACCAGGATACCTTTGGCATCGCAGAGGTCATAAAACAAATCGCGCTCATAGATACCCCCGCCCCATACCCGCAGCATGTTCATGTTTGCCGCCTGTACGGCCTCCAGGCGGTTGAAATACACGGAGTCGGGCACAGCAGAGGGAAAACTGCTCAGGGGAGTCCAGTTAGCCCCTTTGATAAACACCGGCTTATTGTTAACCTTGACGTAAAACGACCTGCCTACGGAATCGAAATCCTGTATCAATTCTACGGTACGTACACCGAGGCGCTTAGTAAGGCTATCGATTACCCCCCCATCTTGCCTGAGGCTTACCGGAATAGCGTAGAGGTTAGCCTCACCCCAGCCATTGGGCCACCACAATTGGGGGTTGGGAATGGCAATATCAATAGCCGTGTTATTATAGCCTTCCCTGAGGGTGATTTCCTGTGTTGCATTGTGTACTTTCAGGGTGCATTTACTATTGTCCTGAGCGGCATAAACGGCCAGGTGTACGGTATAGCCAGCTTCTTCATCGGTCAGATAATTTAAGGTAAAGGTGACATCTTCTATACGGGCGGTAGGCCAAAAATCGAGGTAAACAGGCTGCCATATACCCATGGTCACCAGCCGGGGGGCGAAGTCCCAGCCAAACTGGTAAGGCGCTTTGCGGGTAAAGGGGCTTACCGGCCACTTACCGGTTTCGGCCCCGGCCGGCAAGGTATAAGGTAAGGCTGCCAGCTTTTGCTTATTGGCTATGACAGGCGGGGTAAAAACAATCCGCAAGGAGTTTTCACCTGCTACCAACGTTTCTTTTACCTTGAGGCGCCATTTACGAAACATATTGTTGGCCGAAAGGATATGTTGACCATTCAACCATACTTCGGCATAGGTATCGAGGCCGGTAAACACCAGGTCTATTTGCGGATAGCGCAGTTCTTCCTCTGTAAGGTTGAACGTCAGCCTGTATTCCCACTGGTTATCCGCTAACCCTTGTACGGCTGCTTCGTGCCGGCCGGTAAACGGATCGGGGATTTTGCCGAGGGCCAGCAGATCCGTATGTACAACCCCGGGTACCGTAGCCGGCAGCCAGGCCGTTGAATCAAGGGCTTTGAATTGCCAGTTAGCGGATAACGGCCGTTGTACGGGGGGTAAATCCGGCCGACAGCCCAGGGCTATAGTGAGCAAGCCCAAACCACAGAAGAATTGTTGCAGACGAAACCGGTATAGCCGACAAATGATCATTGTACAAGTATAAGCAGATAGCCTGATTTGCTCAACGTCCTATAATAAGAAGATACCGGGTACAGGGCTATGTCCTCCTAAGCGGTATTTCATCCCTGAGAAGCACCCTGCGGGCCGTCAACTTTCCATCTGCCGAAGGCCTAACTCACTGTTAGCCAACATAAACGGCTGGTGGTAATAGCGTTGACCGGTGGCTTTGTACAAAGCGTTGGCCAGGGCACCAAATATGGGTGGCAAGCCGGGTTCCCCGAGGCCGGTAGGGTCAATACCGTTCTCCACAAAAAAGGTTTCCATGGCCAGAGGGGCTTCCCGCTGGCGGATCATCTGATAGTTATCGAAATTATTTTTATCGGGCTTACCGGCTGTAAAGGTTAAGCCACCAAAGAAAGCATTGCCCAAGCCATCCACAATCCCTCCTTCTATCTGATTGCGGGCGCCTTCCGGGTTCACCACAATGCCGCAATCCACAGCACTCCACACTTTTTTCACCCGTGGCACACCGTCTTTCATAACCAGATCAAGTACTTGTGCCACATACGAGTTATGGCAATAGTAAGCCGAGAAGCCCCGGTAAACCCCGGGTTCCTCCTTGCCCCAGTTGGCTTTTTCTTTTACCAGCCGGATAACCCCGGCATAGCGTTTGGCATCATAATCATTATCTTCGCCCACAGGGTTATCAATGGCCCGGTCGAATAACTCCAGCCTGAAGGCTACCGGGTCTTTGCCGGCCACCTCCGCTATTTCGTCAAGAAAGGAGTTTTCCGCCCCGGCAATAAAGTTGGAGCGCGGAGCCCGCCAGGCACCGGTCGTAATATTTGTTTTAACATTGTGGTTTTCTGCCAGATAGTTAGCCACTGCCCCGGCCGGGTAGCGGTTAGCAAATACCGGGCCGCGGTCGTACCCAGCCCCCCGCACATGAAAGCCAATAAGGTTATTAGCGGCATCGAGGGCCGCCCGGTACCTCACCTTATAGGCCGGCCGGTAAATGCCCCTGGTCATGTCATCTTCACGGGTATAAACCACTTTCACCGGGGCTTTTATTTTTTGCGAAATCAGGGCTGCCTCAACACCAAAGTGGCCATAAAGCCTGCGGCCGAAGCCACCCCCGATACCGGTCATCATTACGGATACCTTGCCCGGGTCCATACCGAGGGCACGGGCAGCCATTTTGCGCAACGATTCTGGGGTCTGAATGGGGCCAATCAGTTCAGCCTTATCAGCCGTAACCTCGGCAAAGAAATTCATCGGCTCCAGCGGGTTATGGGGTAAAAACGGGGCGGTATATTCTCGTTCGATTACGTTAGCTGCCCCGGCAAACGCCCGTTCCGGGTCACCATCCTGCCGGGCCGCTTTCTCTGGTTTAACCTCCATAAGCCCGGTTAACTTTTGCACATGGTCTTTCGTACTTTCGGCCGGGGTAACCTGCTCCCATTCGATATGCAGGGCTTTTTTTGCCTTCATTACCTCCCAGGTACTATTCCCCACAACCACCACCATCTCCGGGGTAGTTTCTTCGGTGCTGTCTTTTATGGTAAACACCTCTTTGATGCCCGGCATGGCCCGGGCCTGGGTATCCTCTACCGATTTCAGTTGCATGCCAAAAGCCGGGGGGTGTTCAATCATAGCAACCAGCATACCCGGACGGCTGAAATCGAGCCCATATACCTGCCGTCCCGTCACAATCTGCGGACCGTCAACATTTTTGGTAGGCTTACCAATAAGTTTAAAATCCCCGTGGTCTTTCAGTTCCACATCTGCCGGCACCGGTAAGGCAGCAGCAGCGGAGGCAACCTCGCCATACCCCAGTGACTTCCCGGCCCCGTGTTTGATCAGGCCGTTGCCGGTGGTCAGTTCACTTACCGGCACCTGCCATTGTTGGGCGGCCGCCTCCATCAGCATCCTGCGGGCGGTAGCCCCGGCCAGGCGCAAACTTTGCCACCCCTGGCGGATAGACTGGCTGCCACCGGCTACCTGGCGGGTATATTTATCGGTATCAAGGCCAGCCTGTTCCACAATTACATCGTGCCAGTCCACATCTAACTCTTCGGCCACAATCATCGGCATGGTGGTTTTTACATTCTGGCCCACTTCGGGATTGGGCGACATGATGGTCACCACGCCATTATTACCTATTTTCAGGAAAGCATTTATATTAAACCATTCCTCCGGGGCCTGCCTTACCGTTTCGCCCACTTTGGGGGTGCAGGCCGCCAGCCAGTTAAAGCCCAGGATCAGGCCACCTCCGGCAGCCGTTGAAACTTTCAGAAAAGACCTGCGGTTATAATTAGTTTTGATCAGCGTCATGATGGTACGGGTTTAGGGTTGTTTGGGGAGTTAGCCGTTGGCGGCAGTTTTAATGGCGGCTTTAATACGTTTATACGTACCACACCGGCAGATATTGCCGTTCATACCGACTTCGATATCCGTATCGGAGGGGTTGGGGTTTTTGGCCAGCAGCGAGGCGGCCGTCATAATCTGCCCCGTCTGGCAATAACCGCATTGGGCCACATCGTGTTCAAGCCAGGCTTCCTGTACCGGGTGGTCACCGTTGGCCGAAAGCCCCTCAATAGTGGTAATCTTGCTATTACCCACCGAAACTACCGGCAGCATACAGGAGCGGGTAGCCAGGCCGTCAACATGTACCGTACAGGCACCGCATTGGCCAATACCACACCCGTATTTAGTACCCGGCAGATTAAGGTGGTCGCGTAGGACCCATAACAGGGGGGTGTCGGGGGCTACCTCTACCTGGTGTTGCTCACCATTCACAGTTATAGAAAATTGTGCCATAATTGTTGTTTTACTTTCCAGATGTTAAATTACGTATTAATCGCCTGATGTCAAAAGCTATTTTGTTTGAACGGCTGCAACGGCCACCAATACCGGGTTCAGCCAGCCTTAATCACGTTGAAGGTACGGTCTATTTCATCTTCATTATTATAAATATGTACCGAGTGACGCAGCAACTTCTGGCCCACTGAGCGGGGTTGCAGGCGTTCTTCCTGCCAAAGCTTTTTTTGTAGTTCCGGCCCGCTAAGGCCCTCGACAAAATAAGTGGTAAGCCCGGCACTCATTTCGGGGTGGGTAGATGAAACAATGGTTACCTGGCGCAGTTGCTGCAAGCCGGCACGCAGGTAATCACCCAGGTACTTAATGCGGGCCAGCCACCGGTCTTCGCCAATGGCATTATAGAAGTCGATAGCGGCATTGAGGCCGGCCAGAATAGCTGTATTGCCGGTGCCGTTCTGCATCAGCCGGAAGCCGTGGTCTTCCGGGTTGTCCCAGTTATAGCTGGCAATGGTTGACCAGATTGCCGGCATCCGGTCTTTGCGCACATACAGGATGCCGCTGCCAGCCGGGGCCAACAGCCATTTATGCAGGCTGGAATAATAGGCATCGCAACCAATATCCTGCACATCTACCTTTACCTGGCCCACGGCCTGGGCGCCATCGATGATGGTAAAAATACCTTCCTCCCGTGCCCGCTGACAGATTTCCCTGACCGGCATTACCACCCCGTAAACCGAAACGATGTGCGGGATGGCAATAACTTTGGTCTTTTTAGTCACTTCAGCAAAAATAGCCTCAACAATTTCCCGGGGGCTGTTGGCCGGCACCGGCATTTTGGCCTGCTTGTAGCCGCAGCCCCTGCGTTTGGCCAGCAGTTGCCAGGCGGCATAGCCACCCCCGTGCTCCTGGTTGGTATTGATGATTTCATCGCCCCTCTTCAGCTCCAAGCCGTTGGCTACATAGTTCATGCCAACGGTAGCGTTCTGGGTAAGGGCAATTTCATCAAAAGAAGCTGCATTGATTATGGCCGCAATCTTCTGGCGGGTATCCGCATATTTAAAATAACCGGTAAGCAACTGCGGCCCCTCCCCTTTGTAGTCGGTTTCGGCCCCGTGGATAGCATTATAGCGCAGGTTATCAATTACTTTGTTCAGTGTATAAGCAGGCATCGGCCCCAGGGTACCATTATTGAAGTAGGTTTGTCCTTCCTTTAAAGGGAATAGTAAACGAATGGCCTGCCAGTAGGCTTTCCCGTTGGTTTTTTCGGGCAAAGCCCGGAGTTCTTCCAATGATGGGGTGGCCCGGGAGTTATTGCTGGCATAGGCCGGCCAAACCGCCAACCCCGAGAAGGCGACCGTGCTTTTGAGGAATTTTCTGCGTGAGTTCATGGTGAGGTCAGGTTTTGGCCTGAATTTAGCCAAAATCTACCAACAACTCAATGTTTTTTATAGGAAAGGCAGGCGTTAGAGTTCTATCTCCACTCCTTGCCATAAGGCTATATAGCCCTTGGCGTATCGGGGTTAACCACCGCTGAACCGGAGTCTAAGGATCTGATGTAATTAACTGACAAACAACTTTTTGGCGGTTAATTTACCTCATTATTAACGATTTTCGTGAATAATCCGGGTTATGCCTTTGGCCAGCGGGTGGTACCCGGCAGCATCCTTATTTGTCTCACCACCAACAATTAGATCATAGCAGGTGCCTCACCCCTTTCCCTTCTTTGCCGCAACCACTGAATAAACCATGGGTATTTTATCGGCAAGATGCTTTATCCTGTATTTCCCCGGGGCAACTTCAACCGTTTCCGCAAAGCAATCGTAGGGTGAGTAGTCATATTCATGCAACGATTGTATTTCAAGGCCATTCTGCACAAGACTGTTGACAACTTCCCCTATCCCGTGATTCCACGTAATACTTTCAGGGTTAATATCAGCTTCTTTATCCGCATAGGTGCCGCTACCCGTTGCAATAATTGGCCCCGAGTTAAAATACCGGTAGTTAACCTTCCTGAAGCCATCGTCAAACATCCATACCACGGGGTGAAATTCTACAAAAACCAACTTACCTTGCGGTTTTAAATACCGGGCAACAATTTTTGCCCATTGGTCAATCCCGGGCAACCAGCCAATGGTACCGTAACTGGTAAACACCCTATCAAATTCACCCGGCAGATAATCAGGCAAGTCATAAATAGCACAACAGATAAAATTTGCCGCAACACCAGCCTTTGCCGCCAGTATCCTGGCACTGTCAATGGCCTTGTCAGAAAAATCGATGCCTGTTACCCTGGCCCCCAACCTGGCCAACGAAATGGTGTCCTGCCCAAAATGGCATTGCAGATGTAAGATGGATTTATCTTTTACCTCCCCGAGTAAGGCCAATTCTATTTCATTCAAGGAAGATTTTCCCTGCAAGAACCCCGCCACATCATAGAAGCCTGATTGGAGGTGTACCGGAACCCTTTGATTCCAGGATTGCCTATTGATTTTTATATAATCTATGCCCATTTGCTGGTCAGGTGATAGCGGCAAACTTACGGCTAAATCATGCCCATAGCAAGGCCGGCTATCCCACGCCCCGGGGCGGCCAGGCAAGGTTACTTGTACCGTTTGCCGTGTTTAATGATAATATCCACATCCTGCAATAAAGCGATATGCCGTAAGACATCGCCTTTAACGGCAATAATATCGGCATATTTACCTTCACTCACCGTGCCCACTTCTTTATCAACGCCCATGACTACCGATGGCCAGTAGGTAGCGGCCTTGATAGCATACATGGGGTCAAAGCCAAAATCATTTACCCACACATCCAGTTCGTGCCAGGTTGACTGGCTGTGAAACTTCATGGGAATACCGCTGTCGGTACCAATAAGCAACACCGCTCCGGCCTCTTTTATCTGGTTGATTTTACGCTCCAGGGTTGGCCTGCGGGTGGGGGTGATCTGAAAGTAAGGCAAGCGCCCGGGATAAGCGATGGAAGCCTTGATATCGTTGATAATCGAATCGGGTAAATCAAGGTACCAGGAATCGTTATCCAGTTCTTCGGGGTTATCGCGCAGGTATTCATAATTGTACAGCCCCTCCACGGTGGGGGTCCAGTAAAGGGGGCCAAGGTTCATCTGGGCGGTACGCTCTTTGATCATGGCCATCACATCCTCCGGGTATTCGGGTGCAGAAGATAAACCCGTATGCTCAAAGCAGTCAACACCGGCCATTAACCCGCGCCTGATTTCTTCGGGACGATGGCTATGGGCCACCACCGTTAAATTATGTTTATGGGCTTCGTCCACTACGGCATACACCTCGGCCATGGTCATCTGGTCCTGGTCGATGAGTTTAATACAGTCAACCCCGGCATCGGCCAGCTTTTTCACCTTGGCACGGGCATCTTTTTCGCCATTTACCCCCCAACGAAAGGCCTCGGTACCGGGGTAAGGTTTATGCTGAATAAACGGCCCCGACATATACATGGTAGGCCCGGGGATCTCTCCACGGTTAATGGCATCGCGTACCGCCAGGCTCTCTTTGAGCGGCCCGCCCAGGTCACGGGCGCTGGTGACACCGGCCATCAGCAACTGATGGGCCGAAGCCGGCATAATAACCTTTTCAAATAAGGGCGGGTAGGTTTTATCCCAATAGGTATAATCGCTATGGCCGTTGATCATCAGGTGCACGTGCATGTCCCACAAGCCGGGCAGCACACTCATGCCCTCGGTAGAAATAATTTCGGCATTGGCGGGGATATCCAGCGACCCCTGGCGGCCAACTGCTACGATCTTCTCCCCTTCAATAATTATTACACTATTACGGATTGGCATACCGCCAAAACCATCAATTAAGGTGCCCCCTACCAGGGCTTTTACATGTTGGGCACCAGCCAGGAAAAACCCGGCACTCATCATCAGGGTAAAAAATAACTTGCGCATTTTATTACTTATTAAATTTTCAATATTCCGTTTATTTTAACGTTGCCCGCAGTAGTTTATGGTCAAAAACTACGCCCACAAACAGTTGGTTATGATAATGTACCGCCACACTGGAGCCGGACACTTCACTACCGTCATTCAGGTATATTTCTTCAACAGCAAAATCGTGGCCCGGCCGCGGGGTAAGCTTCAACACCTGTGAAGGGGAATAGCGGGTAGAGTCCCGGGCATGGTTTAAGAAGTCAAGCAACCGGGGATGGGCGGCAATCCACAGGTTGCCTTCCGCATCCACATCAATGTTGTCCACCCCGGTGCCCAGGTCCTGTTCATACCCGTTATGCAAAGAGCCATCTGCCGCTATGCCATACACCAGGATAGAAGCCCCGGTGGTTGTAGTAAGGTATAAATGCCCGCCATCGGGCGACTTATTAACCCCGTTGGCATAATAGTAGGGCCCGCCCGCCTTAACAAATTGCCCGCCATCATAATACAACAAGCTGGCACGGGGTAGCCTGAGATAGTCTTCGATGAAGCGCAGCACGCCTTTTTTTGCCCCGTGGTCATTGGTAACGTAAAATTTATCCACCGCTACCGCCAGCACATCGTTTGGGCAGCACATGGCGGCTGCTGAATAGGACTGCCGGTGTTCCAGGGCGGTGCCGGTAAAGCGGAAGACCTCCACAAAATCACCTCTGTCGTTATGGTTGACGACAAACACATAGAGCAGGCTATCCTCGCGCAAAAGTGAAAGCCCATGCGGATGAAAAGCGTCCGGATAGTTGTGGGCCAACCGCTGGGGGTCCCCTCCGGTAGTTAAATTGAGCAGATAAATACCATCTTCGTGGCCTTGCACCCCGGAAAGCAGCTTCCTGCGGTCGGTGGCCGCAATAAATAAATTACCGGTGGCAAAATCCACCTGCATATCTTCCGGCCCCGGCATAGTAGTATAAACCCGGGTTACCTCACCGGCAAAATGGTTCACGATGCTTTTAAACTGACCAGCCTTGTAGTATAACTTCAAGGTAAGAAAAGCTACCGCTAAGAACAACAGAATTAAAAAACGTTTCATTTTCCTGGTTTATGCCCGTATGACGAAATCCCTTTGAGAATTCCGGCTTTAACAGCATCAGGAGACTAAGCTAAGAAAATTCAGGCATTAAACCCCAGTTTTTGTTGTAAACGGTCGGGCAATACCGGTACTTTGTGCCGTTGGATCAGGAAAGACGTCAGGGTGGCCAGTTCACTAAAAATCAAATGTTTATCCCTTGACTGACGTAAATACTCAGCCCCGGCACTGCCCCCGGTGCCGGAACGGGCGCCTATCATCCTGCGTACCATAGAAATATGCCGGGTACGCCAGGTGGCCATCAGGTCGTCAATTTCTATCAGCGTATCGAGAAGCTGATAGGGTATTTGCAGCAGGGGGAAATCACGGTAGAGCATGATAAACAGGGCTGCCCGGTTGGCCCGCGTGGTGAGCCGGCCCGCAGCCTGGTCGGCAAGCAGGGAGGCCGTAAAACTTTTCAGCCCGGCATCATCCTGGTCATTGAGGGTGGCCCGGTAGGCCTTAATATACTCTTGCCAGAATGGGTGACCGGTAATTTGTTGCCAATGGCGTTCATGGGTTTGTGGCCAGTACTCTTCATTAAAAAACGGCATCCGCTCCAGCCATTTGTTTAATAATTCCATCAACGAGGGCTGAGCCTCAATTTTGGCAATCAGGGCAATATGTTCAGGCCGCAGGTGTTGTTGGTAAAAATCCTTACCATGGCGGTCGCTGAACTTAAGCCCCATCATGGCTTCCAGCGATTTAAACTGAAAACTTTGAAACCCCGAGGCCGGCCGCAACTGGTCACGAAAATCGAGAAAATCAAGCGGGGTCATGGTTTCAATCACATCAACCTGATGGATAGCTAACTCCCAGATAGCCGCAATGCGCTTAAGGCGGTGGACCACAGTGAAAATATCGGGCGAGTTATCATCAACCCGCGGCTGGTTGAGGATATTGATAACCGACTGCATTTCATGGGCCATTTGCTTGAACCACAACTCATAGGCCTGGTGCACAATGATAAACAACATCTCATCATGGGCTTCCTCCCCATGCAAGGCACTTTCGGGCTGTTGGGCGGTTAAAATTTTGTCTAACTGCAGGTAATCGCCATAGTAAATTTCCTTTGCCATCGTTTCGGGTTTAGTTGCGGATAGTTAAAAATGCAACATCCCGGGCTAATTTAAAACAGGGTTGTGGTAAATTATTTACCGGCAACTATATGGCAGGGCTGGTTTAGGGTCAGCAAAACAAATTTAGCTGCCTGGGTTGAAGTAGCTTTGCCCGCAAGGGTTTACTTATGCACTTCATTTTCGAATGCCGCAGTAAGCTTTTGCTGACAGCCCGATGGGGGTAATTGCCCCGGGCGCTTTGTACCCATGGCAGGGCTCCGGAAAACCATCACTAACTACCCAAAAAACACACTTAACCGGTACCGGCAGTATGGGTAGGCAGCCCCTGTCCGCTTTCCGGATAATTGTTTATCTTTAGCATTTAATTCCTGTTATGAAACAACTACTTCTTTTGCTTTTGGGCCTATGGTTGCTTACCGGAGTTTTACCGGCCAGGGGGCAGTCAACCACCGACAACCCGGATACCTGGTATGTTTGGATAGATATAACCCTGCCCATTAACGGTGAAGAGGTACGCCTGGTTTCTGCCGAGCCAATGGTCATCACTTGTTGTGTGAAGTCGGCCAAGTACCGCAGGTTTGCCGCAAAGGCTGCCCGCTGGATAACCGCCAACATTGCCCCTGATTATAATGGCGAACTAACACTACAGAAGCTCCAGGACCAGGAACTGGCCCTGGAGATGTTGGCCAAAGCCAAAACAGCCGGCAATGTACGGCAGATTGAATATCAGGAAAGTTGCCGGTAGCCACTACGGGTACACCACCGAAAAGGTAACACTATCGGCAGCAAAAGCCGAAAATATTCCCCGGGCATTGACAATATTACTGGGCGGCTCATTCAAATCGCGCGAATCCTGGTCCAGGCTTTCATATAAATCGGCATATTCCTGGTTTACCTTATAAATCTTCACCACATAGGGGCCATACGATGGCAACAGGCCCCCGTTAACCGTGAGCACTGTATCACGGCTGGGCATGGTAACGATGGCAAAATCTTCCAGGATATTGTCCACCACTTCCTGTACATCGGGGGGTAAAATGGGGTCGAGGACGTTACTCCTGAATTCGATGACAGTATAGTGTAATTCATTATCGGGATTCGACCAATGTACGGTAAGTTCGGCATCGGCCAGGGGGTCACCGGTGATAAAATCGGCACCGCTCTTTATTTCCGGGATTACCATTTGGGTTTTCGATTGCTGCACATTAACCGGCTGCGTGGGTACCCTGGTAGTGGCGGTGGCTATACGCCCATGCACCACTACCCTGAGGTGCAGTTCGTCCATGGGCCTTATTTCCAGATCGCTGCCGGAGTACCCATATTTACGGGTGGCCGCATTAAAACTTAGGGGAAAATCAACCCCCTCCTGGCGAATGGTAACTGTGGCATAATCAATAATTGCCGACTCCCCTTCCGGGTCGCTCAGCGGCACCAGGGTTTTAATGGTTACCTCCCGCACCGGCTCCCCGGTAAACAGGTAGGCTTCAACCACAAAATTATCAAAAACAGGCTCCGGTACCTTATCGCAGGCAAGGAGGATGGCGGGAGACAGAAAAAAAAGAAGTTTTCTCATCAAAAACTAAGATTTAGTGAAATATTGGGGGTAATTCCGAGGTAATTAACTTCGGTTTTCACATAAGGGGTTTGTTGAAAATCATATTTATAATACCAGGTATTCCTCCGTCCGTAAAGGTTGAATATGGATAGGCCAATATCAAGCTCTGCTGTTTTGCCCAGGGCCAGCCGGTGGTGGGCCGAGACGTCTAACCGGTGGTAGGCCGGCAAACGGGAAGCGTTTTTGCTGCCGACACTGACAAACTGCAGCGGGTCTCCGTTAAGTTGTGCAATGGTGTAGAAACCTTCCGGCTCAGAAAAAGGTTTACCTGAGCCAAAAACAAAGTTGGCTGCCACTGACCAGGCGCCAATATCATAACTATTTACCAGTTTTATCTCATGCCGCTGGTCATGCAGGGCATAAAAGGGCTGCCCCTCATTTAAACCGGCAAAGGTATGCACCACCTGCCCCAGGGTATAAGAGAACCAGCCCGAATACTGGCCCGCTTTTTTTTGGATTAGAAACTCAATCCCCTGGGCAGAACCATCCCCGGTAAAAAACAGTTCGTCAGGATTAAATTCCTCGTTGGTCCGGAAGCGCAGAGAGAACTCCGACAGCCCCTGCATTTCCTTCCAGTATCCTTCCACATCAAAAAGCCAGCCGTGGGTTTCGTAGGCAATACCCAGTACATAATGGCTGGCGCTGCTTACTTCTACCTGCCCGCCATCGGCCAGCAACCAGAAATCACGGGAGCCTTCGGTAAGGTTTTCATTGATTACCCGGTTGACAAACTGGTAATGCAAACCATAAGCGGCCTTTAGCTTTATTTTATCCTGTAGCTGATAGGTCATATTCAAGCGCGGGGCAAAGAAAAAATTATCCGTCATTTCATAGTAGGTGGCCCTGAGGCCGGCATCCACGGTAAATTTGGTAGTTGGGGTCCAGGAGTCGGCCAGGTAAACCGAAGTATAGTAGGCTTCCTGATCGGTTTGCAGGATAGTGATGCTATCATCCCGGACAGCCTGGTAATCAATAGCTGTTTGCGTATAGGCAGCCCCCACCGAAAGCTTATGCTTAGCGGAAAGAAGAATTTCATTATCGAAGGTTACGGTATAATCCGTAACCTTGTTTTCTTCAATGCCTCCGGCTTTTATTTCATTTTCCAGCGAATCGAGGGCAGGGATTGTTTGCCGGAAAACGCCCCGGATATCATAATTACTAAAGTATTCTGAGCCCGCAACCAGCAAGTTAGTGTACCATTTGCTGTTCCATTGCCGCGACCATTTTAACGAAGCGCCCAGGTTGCCCCAGTCGGTTTTTTCAGCCACATCAATGGTCAGGTGCCTGACAGGGATACCGGAGCCGAAGTTAACTATCCGCAACAAGTTCCGCGATTGGTCAAGAAAATCACGGCCATTATACACACTTGCCGAGAGCATATCTTTGTCAGAAGGCCGGAAGGATAGTTTGGCATTCCAGTCATAAAAATAGAAGGCCGGCTCAATCTCATTAAAGTTAAGGTTACGAAACTGCTGGTCCTTATCCAGGAGGTTGCCGGTCAGGTTTTTATAGAGGTCGCTTTGGATTACATCGGTGTAGGACCTGCGGCCGGCCACCAGCACTGAAACCTTTCTCCCCAGGGGAAGTTCCAGCATAGCATTGGCACTCAACAGGTTAATACCCACATTACCGCCAAATTTTTCGAAGCTACCCGTTTTTCCCGTCAGGTCAACCACACTGGAAGTACGCCCGCCATATTTTGCCGGAAAGCCCCCTTTATACAATTGTACATCTTTGATGGCATTGGCATTAAAAGCACTGAAAAAACCAAAAAAATGATCAACTTTATACACAGTCATCCCGTCTAACAGTACCAGGTTCTGGTCGGGGGTGCCGCCCCGCACAAAAAGCCCGGCCGAACTTTCGTTGGTGCCACTAACGCCAGGCAACAGTTGCAGCGAGCGGAAAATATCCACTTCGCCCACATTGGGCAAAGCTGCAATCTGCCGGGTAGATAAGCGTACCCGGCTCACCCCCTCCTGCACATTGATATAATTATTGGTATTGGCCTGGACAACCACTTCGGATAACGAGATGGAAAGCGGCTTAAGACGAATTACCGGGTTACTACCGGCAATATCCTTGTAGGCAAATTCCTTTAAGGCATAGCCCATATAGCTAAACTGAATTATCGAAGTATCCGTTGGGATGCCAAAGAGGGTAAAAAAGCCGTCAACATTAGTAGTAGTGCCTGTTTTACGTGTTTTGATAACGATAGTGGCATACGACAGGGGTTCTCCCGTGCGGGCTTCCACCACCTTGCCACTCAGGGAGTATTGGGCACATACCCCCACAGGGGCTATTAACAGCAAAAGCAGCAGCAAACGCATACCCTAAAATATGGAATATTCTGTATTTCGTTCAACTATGGCTAAGCCGGGCGTTGCGCAATTTGCAAAAAGAGGGGAAATTTTTTCAATCCGCTATCGGTTTCCCTGGTAAGTTCATAGCAGATAGCATAACTGACCGGTTGCAACCCGGCTGCTATAATTTTGTTTTCCAGCTCTTGCCGGTCGAAGCCATGATGACCATGAAAGGCACCCTCATGAAAGCTGCCATCCTCTTGGTCTAAATCAATAATCGCCAGATAGCCCCCCGGATTAAGCAATTGATAAAATTTGGCCAGAATAGCCCCGGTGTCGGCTATATGGTGCAGGGTGAGCAGGCTATAAATCAGGCCATACCGGTCAGCCGGTAGCGGTTGCTTGTTCAGGTCATATTGTACAGGCTTAAAATGGGCTACTTGCAACGTTTTGCATTTGTTCCGGGCTACTTTGGTCATTTCGGCCGATTCATCCATCAGCACCACATTTTTCAACTTATCCTTAAGGGCAAAACTCAGCAAACCGGTACCGCTACCATATTCCAGAGCTGAGGTGATTTTCGTTAAGTCGATTCTGTTAGCCAAAAAACCGGCAATCTCTGCGGCCCGCTGTACCCGTACCGGGTCATCATCCCAGGTAGCTGCTTTTTCATCAAACTCCGCCATACTATAAAAGTTTCGTTGTCTTTTACCTTGCCCAAAACCGCATCGTTAACCAGGTACGGACCTGACCAGGGATAAAATGGTTCCTGGCTGCAATAATACTATATTTTACTCCATGTAGTTTATGTTGGCGAAAGTAATCTACCGATACGGCCGGAAGCAGCACAGCTTGCTTACGCTGTAAATAGAATATTGGGGTAGTTACGACCGGCAACTTCTCTTCCCGGGCCTGCAATCCGGCCGCCAGGCCCAGCATCTCGCTATTGCTGCTTTGCCGGTAGCCGGGCCATAAGATTTTCCCAGGCCAACCAATCACCCGGGAGCCATGAACGGGCCATAAGGGCGGGTTATGCCGGTTGCCAAAGGCCATAGCCCGAAAGATTTTTGTGAATTTTTCGGGCTAACGCAAAAAACAAGGAATATGGCGCTCATAAGCAGTATAGCAAGGAGAGCTGTTATTATCAGCTTTTGCATAAATATACAGACGATCCTGCTGACTAAAGGGTTGAGGTACAGCAGTAATTGTTCAGGTATAGTTACACCTTTTTCACCTTTATGGCATAAAACCCTTTCGGCCCTTCTGCCAGTTCAAAAACCACCTTGTCGCCTTTGGCAATTTCTTGCCCGGCCAGCCCGGATAT
>JALSJF010000216.1 GCA_026989505.1 Cyclobacteriaceae bacterium | reverse complement strand
ACCGGTAGAAAGTTTATGCCGTTTAAGGATTTCCGTCACCCATTGGCGGTCTTTGGAAAACAGCCGCCAGGAGATATACTTTAAGAAGTTCCTGCGTGCCACTATGGCCGATTGCAATGATTTCTGAAATTCACCAAGTTCCTCCAGTTTCAAGGTGTTTTCGATGCCCTCATTGTTCAGGGCATCCACCATTACCCGCTCATGGTCCGCCAGCCACAGTAAATCCGCTTCGGTGGTTTTTTGCTTCATCAGGTGCACAAACATACCGTAAACATCCCCGGCCTGAACAATGCTGAGAAACTGCTTGATGTTCTCTACTTTATCAAGGATCTTCAGGCAATCTTCCAGCCCAACCTCATGCCCCATGATTTCCCGGGAAGAAGCAGCCACTTCGGCATGCATGGCTTGTATCTCATCCAGGTGTTCCTGCATCCTGCGCAAGGCAGTGATGGTGTTGCCGGCAAAAGACCTGCGTTCCAGCAAAGGGTAATCATTGCTCCTGAACTTACGGGCATAGGCGCAGTACTGCTTTATGCGGCTATAAGGTTCGTTTATCTCCCGGAAATTAAAGTTTTTATATTCCTGCTTAACGTTAACGGCCTGCCCTTGCAAATCGGAAGTCAGGTATAGTTCTTTTACTGAAATTCCACATTCCCCTTCATCAAACAAAGCCGTTTTAAACTCTTCCAGTTCTTCGGTTATCTGGTCAATCCTGCGCGAATGTTGTAAAAACCTCCGCTCCAGTTGCAGGGCATCTAAACTGTTGATATTGATTTTATATAAATCAATACTTCTGATCTGCTTATCAATTTTATGGTACAAGTCCTTGCGGTCGTTCTTAAAATCATGGATAAGGCCGATGAAATCACTCATTTCAAGTTCTTCAAAACGCTCGTAAACCACATCTAAGGCCGCTTTTTTCTGGCATACCAGCAGCACTTTCTTGCCCCGGGCAATGTAATCGGCAATGAGGTTGCAGATCACCTGCGACTTGCCTGTGCCCGGAGGCCCCTGAATGACCAGAGAATTGCCTTTTTTTACCGCTTTGATGGCATTTTCCTGATAAGCGTCCATCTTAAACGGGGTATAGGTTTCCTCCTCCTTCACCCGTTGTAAAAAACCATACCGGTCTGCGGGAAGGTCGTCCTGCACCTTTTGGGCAAAAAAATCCTCCAGGTCGGTAAACGAGCGGCTTTCCATGATATAGTCATAATCCGGCACCAGATAAGAGCCACTTTGCGGAAAAATACCCAACACGGCTTCGGGGAATAGTTTTATGGTGCCGGTTTTTTGCTCCTGGTCAAATTCCGGCCGGGTGTATTCTTTAAAAGGCGCCAGTTTGTCAATAAAATTATCCTGATTAAAATTGATCTCCACAGGACTTTCTTTAAACAACTGGTACAAGCCGGTACGGAAGACCATACTGTCGGTATCAAAATCTTCAAAAACCCTTTCCAGCAGGTTCTCGGTAATTTTCACCCCATTATAGTGGCCATACGCCAGCAAAAAAGCCTTGTTAAGGGTAATGTTTACCCCTTCGCGTTGTTGCAGCAGCCAGTCGCTTTCATCTTGCAACACTTCTACGGGAAAAAACATCAGCGGACAACGCACAGGGGTGCCATCGGAAAACTTGCCGCGCAAAAAAGGCCAGCCAACATAGAGGTCTCTGGAGCCGTGCTCCTCGAAAAGAAATTTTTCATAGCGGCTGAGTTTCTTCAGGCGCCTGCTTAAAATATTTACCGACTCATCCCGGCTATCGGTGATTTTACACAGGCTTACCCGGCTTTTGCCGGCAATTAAATCTTTGATAATGGAAAATGACGGCTTGTTATGGGCAAAGTCAAAATCATGGAGGTCAATAAACTGCTCTTTAATGAGTTTACGCAGCAGTAACGACTTATTGGATGCCGAAATATTGATCAGCCTTTTTTGGTAAGATTTAAGGATCTGCTCCATTACAATAAATGTAAGACAAAAGAATCAATTTGTTAGCGACCAATCAAGATAAGGGGCCAACCTTTGTATATGCTGCTCCTGCAGCCCATACACCTGGCGCAGATCGGCTGCGGAAGTGAAGTCACCGTGCTGGTTGCGGTAAGCTACAATCAGCCTGGCCTGCTGCCAGGAAATATAGGGGTGGGCGGCCAGTTCCTCCTGGCCAGCCCGGTTAATCGCCAGGGGCCGGGGTATGAAACCCTCATCGATATACGCCTGGTTCAACAACCGCATGGCCACCAGTGAATCGAGGTTATATACCTCGTAAAGTTGGGCCTCATCAACAAACCCACCAAGTTTATCCCGGAATTCAATAATCCGTTTTGATAAAACGCTGCCAATGCCTTTGATTGTCTGCAACATAGCCGTATCGGCCCGGTTAATATCAAAACGGGGTAACGCCTGCACGGCTATGGCCGTGGGGCGGGAGATGTTACCGGTATCTTTCCGTCCGGTTTCCTCTCCGGCCACTGGTTTTGGCGCCTCCCCGGGCAAATCAATATAGGGTAGTAGCCGGCTTACCAGCTGAGTATCAATAGCATAAATTTTGTACAGGTCATTTTTACTCCGGAACACCCCCCCTTTGCCCCGGTAGTTAATTATCCGCTGGGCCATATTGCCGGTAAACCCCAGGAGCACCAATTCTTCAACCGAAACTATATTGGGATCAAACATAAAAACAGTATCGCGGCCTTGCCCGGCCATCTGTAAACTTACGGTATCGTCTGCCAGTAAAACCAACAAACTATCGAGGAGCCGCTGGTCTGCGGCCCGGTAAGCGGTTTCTTCCCCGCTAAAAAAATCAACGGCTCTGGTCAGCAGCAAGGCAAGCAGCAGCAAGGCCGCCAGCAACGACAATCCGGTTATTTCTTTGCCGGAAGCACCGAAAAATGACTTGAGGAACCCGTTCACCAATAGCTGTAATTAAGCATAAACATACACATTAAGCCGAATTATTCATTATATCCTGAATAAAAAACAACCGTTTTAGCGGCCAGACGTACTACCTTTGCCCCACATGAGAGGATTTTTGCTCATAGTATGCCTTATTGGCGGCCTGCCTACCCTTGCCCAGCCCAGTGGCGATGAGGCAGATTTTACCGCTGATGGCAAGGGCCCGGCCCTCTATCGCGAAAATGGCCGGGTAGGCCTGCGGAAAAACCGCCACAAGCCGCTCACCCCGGCAATATATGATACCCTGTATAAAATTAACGATGACCTGTTTGCCGGCAAACGGTTTAGCGCTACCCGCCAGCAGTCACTTTGGGGCATAATCAATGCCAATGGCGCCCGGGTGCTGCCTTTCTCTTTTACGGTTTTACAGGTTGAGCAAAACTATGTAATTGCCGGCCGGCAGGAACACAACTTAATCAGGTACGGTGTATATTCGCTGTCAGGCCATGAAATAATCCCTCCCCAATATAATGCGGTAGCCGTGCTCAGTCAGCAGTATTTATCGGCCACCCGCAACAATTCTACCCTTATTGTTAACCGGCAGGGGATAAAAGTGCTGACCATTGCCGCTGAGGATGTTTCGCTGCTATCGGGCAATCTGTTGGCCTTTAGCCGTTATGGCAAAACCGGCATCAGTAGCTTTAACCGGGGGATAATTATACCGGCCAGCTACCGTGAGGTTAAAGTTGAAAACGACCGGATTTTTGTCAAGGGTTTTCCTTCCTGGCAGATTATCACCGGTTATGATACGCTTAACCTGGCTTACGACCACATCCAAAGCTGGGGCCAAAACTACATCGTTACCATCGGTCGCCAAAGTTGGCTGCTCAGCCAGCAGGGGGAAGAACTATCCGTTCAATATGATACCCTCATCGGCACCAGCAAAAATATTGCGTTAGCGAAAAAAGGGGGAAAGTGGGGCGTTATCAAGCATACGGGTGAAGAAATCATGCCGCTTATCTATACGCAAATACGCTATGACGGGGAAAACATTCACGCCAGGGTTAGCGGCAGGCGTCCGCAATGGCTGTTATTTGATTTCTACGGTTTCCAAAAAACCAAGCTCCGCTATGATTCTATCCGCCCGGTTGCCGAAGGCAGGATTGCCGTCAGCCGTAATGGCCGCTGGGGCTACCTTGACCGCTACGGTATAGAGGTAATCCCCCCGGTTTATGACTGGGCCAGCCAGTTTAAGCATGGCCGGGCGGTGGTAACCCTGCATGGCGAAGATGGCCTTATCAACCGGCAGGGAAAATGGCTTTCCCTGCCCGCCCCAATTAAAATTATAGCGGTTGGCAACAAGGTAATCCTGGGCAAAGCCAACAAGCAATACCAGCTTAAAAGCTTTGCCGGGGAGCTAATTTATTTTACCGGCAACCGGCTGGAAAAATTTGCCAACGGTTTCTACGAACGGGATTCCACCGATGTTATCATCAGAAAAATATCCCCGGCCGGAACCTTCATTTACGATTATCCCACGGGCGGGGGTGCCCGGGCCGGGGGTGCCGGCCTGTTAATTTTTAAGGCCAATGGCCGCTACGGGTTTAAAGACCAGCAAGGGCGGATTATTATTGCCAACCGCTACGAAGAGGTGAAATCTTTTAATCAAAATAGGGCGGCCGTAAAAATCAACAACCACTGGGGGTTCATTAACCTGGATGAACAGATTATCCTCCAGCCTTTGTACGATTCGGTGGGCTTCTATAAAAATGGCACCTGTATTGTCAGGAAACAAGGCCTTTCAGGCGTAGTCAACCTGCAAGGGGAAACGGTAATCCCTGCCCGGTACCAGCATATTATACGCCTGAACAACGGCAACTTCAAGGTAAACCAGCAGGGTAAATGGGGGGTGCTGAATAACAATGGGGAAGTGATTATCCATCCGAAATATGACCTGCTGACCCCGGTAAGCCAGGGTTTTTATATTATCGCCAGAAATGGCAGGTACGGCACGCTGGATTTACATGGGGTGAATAAAATCCCGATGCTGTACGATTACATTGCTTACGATGAGCACAGTAAAACCCTGGTAACCAAACGCCCGGCCAAAAACGAATGGGTTTTCTTAACGAAAACCCATCCTGTCAGCAACTAGTATGGCGTTTACTCCTTGCTTTTACTACCGCCTTTTTTAGGCTTGCTGGCAGACTCGGCAATGGAGCCACGCATAGAGGTGTCGGCTTCGATATTGCGCATCTTATAATAATCCATAATACCCAGGTTGCCGGAACGGAAGGCCTCGGAAATAGCCTTGGGAATCTCGGCTTCGGCCAGGATAACCTCGGCCCGGGCCTGCTGGGCTTTGGCTTTCATCTCCTGTTCGTGGGCCACGGCCATGGCGCGTCTTTCTTCGGCTTTGGCTTCGGCTACTTTCAGGTCGGCCTGGGCCTGGTCGGTTTGCAGTTGGGCTCCAATATTTATCCCCACGTCAACATCGGCAATATCTATGGAAAGAATGGTAAAGGCCGTGCCGGCATCGAGGCCACGGGCCAGCACCAGCTTGGATATCTTATCCGGATTTTCCAGCACCTCCTTGTGCGAAGCGGCCGAACCAATGGAGGTAACTATACCTTCGCCTACACGGGCAATAATGGTGTCTTCCCCGGCACCGCCCACCAGTTGGGTGATATTGGCCCTTACGGTAACCCTGGCTATGGCCATTAACTGGATACCGTCAGCCGCTACGGCTGCCACCTTAGGGGTGGTAATTACCTTGGGGTTTACGGAAAACTGTACAGCCTCAAACACATCGCGGCCGGCCAGGTCAATAGCGGCCGCCTGCTTAAAGTTAAGTTCTATATTAGCCTTATCGGCCGAAACGAGGGCTTTTATTACATCCGGCACACTACCCCCGGCCAGGTAGTGGGTTTCCAGGTCGGTAGCGGTCACATCCAGCCCCGCTTTTATGGCGGTAATGAGTTCCCGCACAATCATGCCGGGGGGCACCTTACGGATGCGCATGAACATCAGCTCAAAGAGCCCCACCTTCACCCCGGAGAAGATAGCGGTTATCCACAGGCTTATGGGCACAAAATACAGGAAGATAATAAGTAATATAAGCCCACCAAAAATGAGCACGAGTAATGGTATTCCAGATGACATATCCACAGAATTTTAGTTTATCGGTTCAACAAATATTTTTCTTTTTTCAATTTTTACTATTTTGATCTTAGTGTTGGCTTCCACCAACTCACCCAACGACCTCACTTCAAAGAGCTCATTGCCAAATTCACCCTTACCCATGGGGCGCAAGGCCGACAAGGCGATACCTTCATCCCCCACCTGCACATTTATCGGCTTGTCCTGGTTCACTTTACTATCGATGCTGTTTTTCAACGCAAAACGGCTCCATACCCCGGCTTTAAACGAATAGATCAGCACTGCACCCGAAAAAAGTGCCGTGCCCCCGGTAGCCGCCCAGCCGATGGTATTACCAAAATGATTGAAGGTCAGCACCAGGCCGGCAATAATACACAACAGGCCGATGATGCCGACTACGGTTGTTCCCGGAATGAAGATCAATTCGATGACAAGGAGTACCAGGCCGATGATTATGAGTGCTATGATAGAAATCCAGATAAGCATACGTGAGAATGTGATCAAAATTACAAAAAAACTATCATCAACGGTTAGTTTACGTGGCTTAAATAATGGGGCAAACGGTAGCTTACGGCTAGCCAAACGGGCAAAAATAAAGGCCAACGGGTAAGTTGGCCTTTAGCAAGCAAAGAGGTTAGGTTAAAAAAGTATGTCCTAATATAGCATTAATATTTATAATCACAAATTTTATCGTTTAAGAAGTACAAAAGCCCCCCAATAATAGGGGTGGTTGTATTGGTTTCTTACTTGCTTTTGTGCTTTACTGAAGGCCGTTTCGATATCTCCCCCCTGCAGCCAGTTATTGTAGAAATGCACCATTAACTGCTGGGTGGCATCATCGTCCACTTTCCACAAGCTCATAATCACATAAGAGGCCCCGGCTACCATAAAAGCCCTTTGCAAGCCATATACGCCTTCGCCCGACATCACATCGCCAAGGCCGGTTTCACAGGCGCTCAGCACCACCAGGTCAGTATTTTCCAGCGCAAGGTTCATCACCTCATACCCGGTAAGGATACCATTATCGGTCTGTGACAAATCGTTTGTGCGGGTGGCAGCCCGGCCAATGCCGGCAAACAGCAAGCCGGAACGTAAGAGCACATTTTCGTTTACATTGTACAAGGGGATGCTGAAAACCGAGGTGGCATTGCCCTTCGGGTCGGCAATAAAGAAACCGTGGGTGGCCACATGCACAATTTTTTGTTGCCTTACCTGCTTAAGGTTACCCTCACTGGCGGTGGTGCCGGTTAACAAGCGGCTTTGGTAACCTGATTTATCCAGGATTTCTTTGACGGTGGCCACTTCCCGTCCGGTACCCGGTAAGGGATCTACCGTAGGTGAAGCGTAGTCGGGGTTGCCCACCAGGGTAGCCGATTTGCTACCGGCCGGCCCGGAAGAACCGGGCCGTTTGAGGTCGCGCAAGCTTGAAACAATACTATGGCTGCGTAGGTCCACCACAAAATTGCCGGGCGACACCATCAGGGAATTAAGGCTAACCTGGTTATATACCCCGTCAAGGGAAATATATACTTTGGTCGCCTGGCCGAGCCTGGCCTCAATAGGCTGCCAGTACTGGGCATAGGAATAGGTGTCTTCCTTCTTATATTTAATCAGGTTGCGGTAGCGTTTATAGTACTTGCCTTCCAGTTCATCGCCATGGGCCAGCACCACTTTATCTATACCGGCAGGCGATAGGATAATTGCGAGGTAGGCCGTTTTATGGTCTTTGTCACCGGCAATGCGTACTATTTCCACGGCTTTTTCATTTGCCTGTAACCTGCCCTGTATCTCGGCTACCGTAGGTACCGATGACCGGTAAGCTTCATTAAACAACCCTGAACGCTCTGAAAGCGATTTCTCCATGGCGTTGGCTGCCCGGTCAAGCGAGTCGAGATTGATTTTTTGCTCGCGCAGGTCTTCCTGGCTCATGGAATAATAGTGGGCCAGCATACCCTTTTGGTCTAACCAGGTTTGGTAATCTTTGATCAGGGCGCTATCTCCACTGGCCAGGATCTGGGACCTGACCTTTGTTGAGCCCGACAGCAACATAGCCTTGGTAGCCAGACGGTATTGCATGGCCTTTTGCAGGATTTCCGGGCTGTCCTGGCTGGCTGCGAAAGCATAGTAGCGCTCAAACCTGGGTTGCAGGGTTTTCCAGAACATGGCTTTTTCGGTTTCGCTCATCGGGGCAAAATATTTCCCTACAAATTCCAGGGATTTGTCGAGGGCCCGGGCAAAATACCGGTCGGCTGCTGCAGCTTTGCCCTGGCGCCAGTTAAGTACCGCCAGTTGCACCTGTAAATCTACGGTGTAAGGATGCTGCGGCCCGTAGGTGTTGGTGAGCACGTTTTCGGCCCGGGTAAGGTAGTTCCCGGCCTGGGTATAGTCATCCTGTAAAAGGTACAAAGCCCCTAAACGGGCGGCTGTTAAACCATAGCCCGAATAGCGGTCATCAAACTTACGGTTGTAAACGGCCAGGGCCTCAAGGTAGAGCTCCTCGGCTTCATCATAGCGGCCCATGGCCGTATAGAGTGAAGCCAGGTTTTCTATCATGTGGGCATAATCGGGGTTACTTTTTTTGTTTTTGGTTGGGTTTTTGGCAATGGCCGTAATGGCTTGCCGGTAGATTTCCTCAGCCTGCGCATACTTTCCCTGCTGTTGGTATAAAATAGCCAGGTTAGACTGTAACCGGGTATATTGCAGGGTACTCCGCTTGAGTGTTTTGGCTGCCACCGCCAAAGCCTGCTGCATATCTTTCTCGGCTTCGGCATACCGGCCCAGGGTTTGGTAAAGCACCCCGCGGTTATTCAAACCAATGGCATAGGCAATACTTTCATTGCCGAGCACGGCTTTGTTAATGGCAATGGCCTCGGTTATTTCTTTTTCGGCCTTGTTGTAGTTGCCGAGGTCTTTGTCCAGTACCGCCAGGTTATTCAGTGAGGCAGCATAATCTTTACTGTTTCGGCCCCGGTATTTTTCGCGGATATTCAGGGCCCAGGTAGTGAGCTCTTCAGCCGCAGCATACCTGCCCATGCTGTTGTACAATAAGCCGAGGTTGGCCAGGCCCCGGCCATACAGCGGGTGTTCTTCATAGCCCCCGCCCACCAAAATAAGGTTGGCGGCAATAAAATAGGTTTCCGCCATTTTAAAACCATTGGCGGCATAGGCCATTTCGCCTACATCCATGTATTCGCGGGCCTCTTCCAAGGGGGTTTTATCCTTATCCTTGTCAACAAACATAGCGCCCAGGGTAACCACATCGGCCAGCTTATCTTTGCTCTCAAACTGGGCTGCCTTATCACTCAACGAAATAGCATAGCTGAAACTGGTTGAATCGAACTTGGCCTTGGTTTTATGCAACTCTTTCGACAACAGGTTGACGCCTTCTTCTTTCAGGAATTTCATTCCTTTTTCCTTCAGTAAATCGCCAAACTGCGCCATGGCCTGGCTGGTAATAAAGATTACCCCCACAACAGAAATCACTAAAGTTCTCATAACATAACCTGGTTTTTCTAAACAATAAAATTACAACATAGCTACGGTAAATCAAGCGCTAACTAACAATTTCACCTAAACCGGTAGGCAATTTACCTATTCCCCGAATTAGGTTTTTTACGGATAGATACCACCGTTATTGAGAAGAAATTTGCTATAAACAAAAATGTGAAATCAATAACTACTATGGAGATGAAACGATTAAAAAGAAGTTATCACCTGCCCGTGGAAGTAAGCAATTATGCCAAACTGGCCTGGGCCATTAGTTGGGTGATATACCTGCATGTGGCCTACGCCCGGCAATTGTTTTTCGAAGCCTTTCTGCTATCCATCGCCTTGATGGTAGCCTGCGGTTATTTCCTGACCGGGAAAGGGAAAAAAGGAGGCGACAAGGGCATGGTAAGCCCTGACCACAGACAGAGCAACAGCAAAGGTAATTTGAACATGTTCTTTGTAGTAGATCTGAAACCCGGTTTATTCACGATTTTCGTGAATAATGACGCCTAAATTCGACTAGTAAAGGCAACTTTTCGGAGGATAAAAGTTAATCGTTTTTTTCAGAAGAAAGAGAGGAAAAACCCCTCCTTCTTTCCGAATGGATATATTGCTATATTACCCTCCGTCCAAAAAGTTGTAATATGAGCCATATAACCGAAGAACAAAGGTACACAATAGCAAGTATGTTATCACAGGGCTATAGACAAACCAAAATTTAAGCATGACCCGAATTTGGGGCGAAAACATTTTGCAGTTCATCGGCCCTGTGGGCGAAAAATTCTTATGAATTTTCCGGGTAAAAGCCCTCAGGCAGCGGCATTGGCCAGTAAATAGAGGATAGCCATGCGGATGGCCACGCCATTCTCAACCTGGTCCAGAATGATGGCATGCTCAGAGTCGGCCACATCGCTGTTGAGCTCTACGCCCCGGTTAATCGGCCCGGGGTGCATGATGGTAATCTCCTTATCGAGGCGGTTAAGGCGCTCACGGTTGATGCCGTAGTAGAGGGCGTACTCCCGTAAGGAAGGGAAGTATTTAATTTGCTGCCGCTCCAACTGAATGCGCAACACATTGGCCACATCACACCAGGCCAGGGCTTTTTGTACGTCAAGCTCTACTTTTACCCCCAGCGCCCCGATATATTTGGGCAGCAAGGTAATGGGCCCGCATACCATCACTTCGGCCCCAAGTTTCTGCAGGGCGAAAATATTGGAAATAGCCACCCGTGAGTGCATGATATCGCCAATGATGGCCACCTTTTTACCGGCCACCCCGCCCAGTTTTTCCCTGATGGAAAAGGTGTCGAGCAGCGCCTGGGTGGGGTGCTCGTGGGTGCCGTCACCGGCATTAACAATATTGGCCCTGATATGGCGGGCCAGAAAGTGTGGTGCCCCGGGGCTGGCATGGCGCATCACCACCATATCCACTTTCATGGCCAGGATATTATTAACCGTGTCCAACAGGGTTTCGCCCTTCTTTACCGAGCTGGAGGCGGCCGAAAAATTAATTACATCGGCCGACAACCTTTTCTCGGCCAGTTCAAACGACAAGCGGGTACGGGTGGAATTCTCAAAAAATACGTTGGCAATGGTAATATCGCGCAGCGAAGGCACTTTTTTGATGGGGCGGTTGATTACTTCTTTAAAATTATCGGCTGTGGTAAAAATAAGCTGGATATCCTCTGCCGTGATGTTTTTTATGCCGAGTAAATGCTGCTGACTCAAAGGCATTATGCTTCTTCGTTTATAAGCCAAACTTTATTTTTCTTGCCTGCACCAATGTCCACCAATACCTTCTGGGTTTCAATGGTATTCACATCTTTACCGATGTAGTCGGGTGAGATGGGTAAATCGCGGGTATATTTCCGGTTAATCAACACCATCAGTTCTACCTTACTGGGGCGGCCATAGGCCATCATGGCATCCAAAGCGGCCCGTACGGTACGGCCGGTAAACAGCACATCGTCCACCAGGATTACCTCCTTGTCTTCAATGATAAAATCTATTTTGGTGGCATTGGCCGTAGCCAGCTTATCGCGCCTGCGAAAGTCATCGCGGTAAAAAGTGGCATCGAGGTAGCCATAGGGGATATCTTTACTAATCAGTTGGCGCAGGTGGGCTACCAGCAGGTCAGAGAAATGTACGCCCCGTGGCTGTAAGCCCAGGATTACGGCATTGGCAAAATTGCTATGGTTCTCGATTAATTGCTGGCAAAGACGGTCAACCGTGATAGAAAGGAGCTCTGCGTTGAGGATTAGTCTTTTCTGCATGGCATTTAGTACTGCAAATATAAAAAGAAATAAATGCAATACCGGAACTTATCCATTGCTAAGCCGCAAGGGCCATGCTACCCGCCCAAAATCGAGGGTACTACTTCCGGGAAACCAGCCGGGGTAGCCCGGCTGATCCGGTGGGGGTGTGGCTACACAATGCAAGCCCTGGCCCCCTGCCGAACGGCCCCTTGTGAATGCCCCGGGGGCATTTCGAACCGGACGGTTCTCATCCGCTCCTATGTTTCAGGTACAGCGATACAAAAAAAGCCGTACCTGAAAAGATACAGCTTCTTTCTATCAGAGGCGCTGAGCGGATTACGCGTACCCACGGC
>JALSJF010000215.1 GCA_026989505.1 Cyclobacteriaceae bacterium | reverse complement strand
CCAGCGCCTGAAAAAATACCTGAAACCTGTTAAAACATACAACCAGTTGATTTCGTACCACAAGCGCTGCAGGTAATCAACAAATTTGTTTCGAATCATTGTGTCTGAACTTGAAAAATTGTGCCTTTTGAGTAAACCAGTGAAATAAAAATACCCGCAATAATATGCCAAATTCCCCACCAGGCAGTAATCAGGGCCATGCCGCCATTCCCCTGGAACAAAGTAAAAATAATCACCAGCCCAAGCCCCGAGTTTTGAATGCCCGTTTCAATGGATATGGTGCGGTTGTCTTGCTCGGCATTGCCAAATAATTTACTGATAGCGTAACCGCTGGCCAGGGCCAGGGCGTTGTGCAATAGCACCAGCCAGATAATATAATGGTAGTATTTGGTGAAAAGTTCCATGTTTTTAAGGAAGGCCACCACAATAAAACCAATGAGGATGATAAACGATATGATACGTAGGGGCAGGCTGATTTTTTTGCTGAACACCGGAAATTTACGGGTAAACAATATGCCGGCCACCAGGGGCACTACCAATAAAAAGAAGACCATTTTTACCATTTTAAAGGCCTCCATCTTTACCTCTACGGTGAGCTTGTCCCCGAGGTATAAATTGCTCCACAGCTCAAAATTAAGGGGGGTCATAAACGTAGCCAGAACGGTGGCAATGGCGGTAAGGGTAATAGACAAGGCCACATTACCTTTGCTCAGGGCAGAAAAGAAATTAGACACATTACCGCCCGGGCAGGCTGCTACCAGGATCATGCCCAGGGCCAGGCCCTGTACCGGCCGCAGGAACCACACCAGCAAAAAGGTAAGGGCAGGCAAAACAATAAACTGGCTGAAGACACCGGTGGCCACAGATTTGGGATTACGCACCAGTTCGCGAAAATTTTTGGTTTCGATGCCCAGGGCAACACCAAACATGATAAAAGCCAGGGAGAGGTTTAAAAAAAGCAGACTGTCTTCCGAAAAATCAAGCCGCACGTTCGAGAGTACATCTTTCATAAAAGAAGATTATGGAGGCAAAAATAAAATATTTATTAGAATCAGGTTATGAAATAGTTTTATAGCTTTATCGCCATGTTTATCGCCATAGATATAGGAAACACCAACATTACCGTTGGGGTAAAGAAAGACGGGGCCTGGGAAGAGTACCGTATTGGTTCGGAGGAAGTGCAGCCGTTGGTTTATTATGCCCAGCAGTTGGCGCAAATTGCCAATACTATTGATAAAGGGCAACTGGAGGGGGTTGCCGTGAGCAGTGTGGTGCCGCACCTGACAGAGATTATCTTAGATGCTACCCGGGTGGAACTCCATAAAACCCCGTTACTGTTTCAGCGCAAGTGTTACCATCTGCTGCCCGTGCAACCGGCCAATCCCGAAGAAATTGGTACCGATCTGCTGGCCAATTCATTGGCCGCGTTTATCAAGTACAAACCACCCTGCCTGATTGTGGATTTTGGTACCGCTTTAACGTACACCCTGATTAACGAAAATAACAAAATAGAAGGCGTGGCCATTGCCCCCGGGATTAAAACCGCCATGAAGGCCCTGGCCGGCAATGCGGCCCAGTTGCCCGAAATACCCCTTGAATTGCCGGATAAACCGTTGGGTACCAACACGGTAGAGGCTATGAGTTCAGGTATTCTCTGGGGGTTCGTAGGCCAGGTAAGCTTTATGGTGCAGAAAATAAAACAACTTAAAAAATATGCATCGCTGACGACCATCGCAACCGGGGGGTTGTCGGAGGTGATTGCGCCACTGCGGGAAGAATTTGACGTGATAGACAGAAGCCTCACCCTGGAAGGGATTTACCAGTTTTTTAAACTGTATCAGGAAAGCCGGCACGGGAAGCATGCAGATTAACCGTCAGTATTCCTAAAAATACCAAAGCCGTGAACTGGTGGATGACGGCCAGGGCCAGGGGCACGGCAAACAATAAGGCCAAAACCCCCAGGGTGGCCTGCAGGGTAACGGTAAGCAACAGCAGGCCTAAATAGGTTTTGTTCTTTTTCAGTAAAGAGGGCCCATAGTTGTTGTAGATGGCGGCAATCAGCAGAAATAACAGGATACCCAGCAGGCGGTGGATAAATTGTACGGAGGTGATGTCGTGCGTCAGGGCCAGCCAGCCTTGTGCATGGTAGCGGTCAAGTATTACGGCCGGCATAAACTCGCCATTCATGGTAGGAAAAGTAGGGTAAAACAAACCCGCATTGAGGCCGGCCACAAAGGCCCCGAAGATAACCTGTAGCAGGGTGATAAAAAATACGACCCACAATACTTTGTTATAGGTTTTTACCCGGATCAGGCTTCGCTCGGGGGCACGGATATCCATCATCAACCAGATAATATAAGCAAAGAGCAGGAAGGCGGCCAGCAGGTGAATGGCCAGCCGGTAATGGCTTACATCGGGGTTGTTGACCAGGCCGCTTTTCACCATAAACCAACCCAGAAAGCCCTGTAGCCCACCCATAGCAAATAGCAGCAGCAGGCGCCAGCGCCACGTTTTGTTGAAGTAGCCCTTCGCCAGAAAATAAACAAAGGGCACAATAAACACAATACCGATGATGCGGCCGATTAACCGGTGGGCATACTCCCACCAAAATATAGCTTTAAAGTCACTGAGGGTATAGTGTCGGTTAATCTTTTGGTACTCCGGGAATTGCTGGTACTTTTCAAAAGTAGCCTGCCATTCTGCTTCGGTTGTGGGGGGGACAGCTCCCATAATTAATTTCCATTCTACCATCGACAGCCCCGAATTGGTCAGGCGGGTAATACCACCAATAACCACCATGGCGGCTACCAGAATAGCGCCCGTAAGCAGCCAGATGAATACCGGTTTCGTAGATTTAACCATACAATAAAGGACAATCAGCCGTGCAAAGCTAAAAAAGCCCCGGCATTATCGGTGGTGGCGGGGTTATTTTTTGTTGCCTATGTTAAAGGCAAAATAAAACTGAATGGAATAGGTGCGGGCATCTTTTACCACCAGTTGGTCAGGCTCTTTAATAATATTGTGTACCCCATTGGCAAACCGCAGCCCTACGTCAAAGGCTTCGATAGGGTAGAACTCGAAGCCAACCAAAAAGGCAAAATTATTTCTGTCGATAACATTGGCCGGGTCATTTAAACCACCCACTAAAAAGCCGTATTGCAAGCCTATGTTAAAATTAAAGTCATCGGTAAAGTCAAAGCCTACCAGCACCGGCAGGTTCAGGTAGTCCAGGCGCTGCCGCACCCAGCCTTCCTGTGAATAAAACAACCCGGGTTTAACAAACCAGCCCAACTCATTAAGGTAGTACTTATACGCTATGCCGGCACTAAGGCCTAACGTGCCGTCAGGGTTACTGCTATTGATACTGCTTACACTGGCGTAGTTCAGGCCAGCAGCAACGCTCAACTTGTTTTGGGTGGCTATACCCCTTACCAGTGCCTGTGCCTGCGCCAGGCAGCCAAGGCCCAACATTAAAACCAACACTAACCATTTCGTCATAAGTACAATATACGGGTATAAAATCACTTCATCAAAGCCATACCGGGTATAAAAATTATACAAGAGGTAATTTTTTTCTGCCAGTACCTTGCTTTTAGCCGGACTAAACTACTTATTTGCGGGTTGTTATAAAATTTAAACTAAAATTAATCAACTAATGAAAGAATTTAAAGTTTTGCTTGTGATCCTATTTTTTGGCCTGTTCGCTGCCAATCAGGTGCAAGCCCAGGATGAAATCACCGATAATGACTTACGTAAGTATGCCATTCTCAACCAGGCCATTACCTACATGAAAAAAGACATCAGCATCGAAATCAACAAGATGATCAAAGCCCAGGAGGGAATGACTGGCAAGCGCTATAAAGAACTGGCCGCCACCAAAGGCGATGAAGCCAAGTTGGCTGAGATTGGCGCCAAGGATTTTGAAAAGCAGTTTCTGGCCCTTACCAATAAGCTGAAAGCCGACAGGACCGAGAGCATTAAAATGGTGAACTCCGAACTGGCCACAAAAATGGTGGGCAATAAAGGGAAAACGTATAAGAAAATTAAGGCGGCCCTGAAAACCGATGAGGAATTGAAAGCCCGTTATGAAGCAATCCTATCAGAAGTATCTGGTAAAGAATAGCATATTAAGCAACAGAGTATCAATTAATTATAGGCTGCTTATTCAAGCAGCCTTTTTCTTTATCAACAAAACAGGCTTTGATTGGCGCCTTTTTTATAACTTTAACGGCAAAATTGCCAGACAACTATGTTTACCGAAAATGAGATTGGGGCGCTTATTCTTGATGCAGAAATAAAAGCGGCCACGAAAAAGTTAAAAGAAGAATTCATTGAAAAGGAGGCGCCTTTTCTGGAGATATCCGAGCATGATTTCCTCTCGCTTATCCTGCTTACGCCAAGTGTGGGCATTGCCCTGGCCAACAACAGTGTGAGCCTGATGGAAGAAATAGCCCTAAACCGGAAGGCCCGAAAATATTCCAAGGGGGGCTATTTTATGAAGCAGGACCCGGTAGTTACCGCCATGGGCTTCCTGATTAAGCATTATGACGATTGGTCGGATGCCTTTTACGCCCATATCAAACACATGATTGCGCTTACGGTGGATAAAGCGCAGTTGATGAAGAGCGAGATTGACCTGGAGGGGGCCACAGACGAAGAATATGCGGTGGAAGTGCTGAAAGCGCCTTTTATCTTTATTCGCTTTGTCTCTTCTTTCTTTAGTAACTCCGAGGACGAAGACTTTGCCGCAGAACGCAAACTGCCAAAAGACGAATATGCGCGGATAAAAGAGATTATGGAAAAAATAGGCATAGCCGATATTCCCCTGGTCAAAAAATTCGTTAGCAAATTAATTCCCAAATAATTCGTTAAGGTAATTGTTGCATCTTTGCCGGCAAGCAAAAACTACATGAACAAGGCCAAAGCTATATTTGTTGCAGCGCTGTTAATAATAGCCGGAAGCCTTAGTTATGGCCAGGGCCGGGGCGTTCCTGATAGCCAGGTTAGCCCGTTTATGCGGTTTTTGGGCCATTTCACGGTCAGTGGCTCTGTTGGCTATGGGGCAACCTTCTCTACGCATCAGGTAGCCGGCACCAGCCTGATCCAGAACCCCGGCCAGGCCCCGTTGCTCTTTGACCCCTCGTTGATCAATAATGATACCATAACCGTGGCTTATGCCAACTGGATGAACTACCCCACGGCCGTAAACAGGGTAGGGATTGATTCTGCCGCTTTTCTTTTAGGTACCGATTCGGTGCCGGTAACTTTCCGGTCGGTAGGCACCAGTATCCCCATTGATATCAGTGTGCATTATACCTTCGACCGCTACCGTATCGGGGGCGGCTTTAGCTTTGAGCCTTATATTATGGGCAAGTATAAGCCCGATGTTTATCAGGGGCAGATACAGCCTTTTAAGGCCGCTTTTGCCTTAAGCACCTATACCCGGTGGTATTTTCTCTTTGGCGGGGAAATTTTCCGCACCAGGCGCTACACCCTGGTGGCTGATGCCAGGGTGGGTTCTTATAAACAGGCAAAAAAGCACTTTAACCCCGACCTGATCAAACGCAGCCTCTTTTTTAATGTAGGCGTACGCTTTGAACAATCACTTTCGGAATACGTACGCGTATTTGTCCGGCCTTCGTTTGAATTCAAAAGCTATACGCTTACTTTTCCGGAATCCTCAAATGCCATCATTAACAAGTTGCCGGCCCTGTATGTCAGCTTCGGCCTTTCCTGGCGTTTGCCCGACCGGCACAAATGCCCGGTAAAGAGTTGCCAGACACAAATCAACCATCATCATAGCGGCAAACAATACCGTAGCCGGGTACACCCTTTCTGGAAATGGCAAAACCCCGATTACGGGGAAAATTACCCAAAACTGATCAGGTATAAGGGTAAAAATAAACGAAAGTTGGCCCCCTATTAAAAATCGGGCAAATTATTCTGCCGCAGGAATAAAATAGGTGATTTAATCCCGCATAATCGTACGGCATTTCGTCTTTTTTATCTTATTTTTGTGGTGTTTTTTGGCAGATATACCGCACTAACCTATGGCAGATGATAATAAAGAAAGTCTCCCCAGTTCAGAGACCATAATTCCCATAAATATTGAGGATGAAATGCGGGTGGCCTACATCGATTATTCGATGTCGGTTATTGTTTCAAGGGCCCTTCCTGATGTACGTGACGGCCTGAAGCCTGTGCACCGCAGGGTGCTCTTTGGTATGCTCGAGCTGGGTGTAACCTACAACAAGGCCTATAAAAAGTCAGCCAGGATTGTCGGGGAAGTGCTGGGTAAGTACCACCCGCATGGCGATTCATCGG
The DNA here is from genome assembly GCA_026989505.1 of Cyclobacteriaceae bacterium. GTDB lineage: Bacteria > Bacteroidota > Bacteroidia > Cytophagales > Cyclobacteriaceae > S012-113. Next base: position 5,917 of record JALSJF010000215.1, on the reverse strand, counting down.
TTTACGATACCATGGTGCGGATGGCCCAGGAGTGGTCGTTGCGCTACCCGCTGGTGGATGGCCAGGGAAACTTTGGCTCTATTGACGGGGATTCCCCGGCTGCCATGCGCTACACCGAGGCCCGCTTGATGCGTATTGCCGATGAAATGCTGGGCGATATCAATAAAGACACGGTTGATTACCAACTTAACTTTGACGATTCGCTCAAAGAGCCTACGGTACTGCCGGCAAAACTACCCAACCTGTTGCTCAACGGGGCTTCCGGTATTGCCGTGGGGATGGCCACCAATATGCCGCCCCACAACCTTACCGAAGTGGTTAACGGAATCAAGGCCTATATTGACAATAACGATATCACCATCGAGGAGTTGATGACCTACATTACCGCCCCCGATTTTCCTACCGGGGCTACCATTTACGGTTATACCGGGGTAAAATCGGCCTATGAAACCGGCCGCGGCCGGGTGGTAATGCGGGCCAAAGCCCATTTCGACACCACCAAGTCCGGTAAGGAGCAGATTATCGTTACCGAAATCCCCTATCAGGTCAACAAGGCTTCGATGATAGAAAAAACGGCTGCCCTGATTAATGAAAAGAAGATTGAAGGTATTTCCGATATCAGGGATGAATCTGACCGTAACGGTATGCGCATTGTCTATGACCTGAAGAAGGATGCCATCCCCAATATAGTTTTAAACAACCTTTATAAATACACCCAGTTACAGTCGTCTTTTGGGGTAAACAATATTGCCCTGGTACACGGCCGGCCGCAAACGCTTAACCTCAAAGACCTGATCAGGCATTATGTTGACCACCGGCACGAAGTGGTTATCCGCAGGACAGAATACGAAAAGCGGGAGGCGGAGAAACGCGCCCATATCCTGGAGGGCTATCTGATTGCCCTGGACAACCTGGATGAAGTAATTGCCCTGATCCGCAGCTCGCGTGACCCGGAAATTGCCAAAGCCGGCTTAATGAAGAAATTCAAACTTTCGGAAATCCAGGCCAAGGCCATTCTGGAAATGCGCCTGCAACGCCTCACCGGTATGGAGCGGGAGAAAATCCAGAAAGAGTACAAGGAGATAATGGACCTGATTGAGCGCTTGAAGGAAATCCTGGCCAATGAGTCTATCCGTATGGAGATCATCAAGGACGAGCTTACGGCCCTGGAAGAACGTTTTGGCGATGAGCGCAGGACCAATATTGAGCACGCAGCCGATGACCTTACGGCAGAAGATATGATCCCCGATGAGGAAATGGTTATTACCATCTCGCATGAGGGCTACATTAAACGCACCGCCCTGAATGAATACCGCACCCAGGGCCGGGGTGGCGTGGGTTCTAAAGGGGCCACCAGTAAAACCGATGACTTTGTGGAGCACCTGTTTGCCGCTACCAACCACAACTACCTGCTTATTTTCACCCAAAGCGGTAAAGTTTTCTGGAAAAAAGTATGGCAGATCCCCGAAGGCGGCAAAGCTACCAAAGGCCGGGCCATCCAAAACCTGATTAATATTGAGCCGGGCGACAAGGTTAAGGCGGTAATCAATGTGAGAGACCTTAATGATGAAACCTATATCAATAATAACTTCATTATTATGTGTACGGCCAACGGTACCATTAAAAAGACCCCGCTGGAAGCCTATTCGCGGCCGCGTCAGAATGGTATTAACGCCATCAATATTGCCGAAGGCGATACCCTGATTGATGTGAAACTCACCGATGGTGACAGCCATATTATCATTGCCTCGCGCGAAGGCCAGGCAATTCATTTTCATGAGTCGGATGTGCGGCCCATGGGGCGTACGGCCACAGGGGTAAGGGGCATAAGGCTGGATAAAGAGCATAATAAAGCAGTTGGCATGGTATGTGTGCCGCATGAAGACGCTACCTTGCTGGTGGTTTCGGAGCGGGGCTATGGCAAGCGCTCGCTGGTTTCGGAGTACCGGATAACCAAACGGGGCGGCAAAGGGGTAAAAGCTATGAATATTACCGAAAAAACCGGTAAACTTGTGGCCATTAAAGGTGTTGTGGATACGGATGACCTGATGATCATCAATAAATCCGGGATCACCATACGCCTGGAAGTGGCCGGCCTCAGGGTTATGGGCCGGGCAACACAAGGGGTTAAATTAATCAGGATTAATGAAGGTGATGAAATATCATCAGTAGAAAAAATTAAAAAAATGGTGGTTGATAATCAGGAAACAGATAATCAGGCCACCGAAGAAGAAAATAACTAATCGATTACTAAAGAAAACAGAATAATTATGAAACGAGTGATGTTGTTGATGCTGGCAGTAGTTACTGCATTTGCTGCTTATGCTCAACCCAAGAATGTTAATAAAGCCAATACGGCTTTCTCAAAAGGTGAACTTGCCGAAGCCGCTACCCTGATTGAACCGGCAACCCAAGATGAAAAAACCAAGAATAAGGGGCGCACCTGGTATGTCAGGGGCGAAATTTATGGCGCTATTGCCAATTCGGATGACGAGGCCCTGAAAAACCAGTACCCGGATGCCCTTTATAAAGCCGTGGAATCGTATAACAAGGTTTTTGAATTAGAAAAAGAAAGCAGCAGCTACTACGGCCTGGCCACGCTCAACTTCGATCGACTAACCGGATCTGTTCTGAATAAAGGTGTTGAGGCGTATCAAAACGATGATTATGAAGGTGCTTTGCAGGCTTTTGATGAATATACCAAGGTGCTTCCGGAGGATACTACAGGTTATATTTATGCTGCCCTGATGGCCCAGCAGCTTGAAAAATATGAAGACGTAGTGCGTTACTATGAAGGGCTTTTTAACCTTGGGGAATATCCTGCATCTGGTCTTACTACCGTCATCTACTATGAGTTGAACATGCTGGACAACCCTGAAAAGGCCCTTGAGTTCGTGAAGCTGGCAGAAGAAAAGTATCCCGATGATGCCGGTTTCAAAAAAACCGAAGTAGATATTTTGATTAAGATGGATAAGATGGATGAAGCCATAGCCGAGCTTAAACATGCCATTGAGATGGAGCCGGAAGATGCGGCTTTATATAGTAACCTGGGGTTGCTATACGACTCCCAGGGAAAGTATGAGCTAGCTGTTGAAGAATACAAAAAAGCACTGGCTTTAAACCCTTCCGACCGCTTTTCGCTGATTAATCTGGCCGTATTTTATATCAGCCAGGGCGATAAATTACACAAAAAGACCCTGGATATGGACATGGCTACGTTCAGAAAGGAAGGGGAAAAAGTAGATGCCCAGGCCAGGGAAGAATGGAAAAAAGCCATCCCGCTGTTGGAAAAGGTGCTGGAAGCAGACCCTAATGACGAGCTGGCCCTGCAAAACCTGCATGCGGTCTATTATAAGCTGAAAGATTATGAAAACGCTAAAAAAATGGAAGACCGCAGAAGAGAGCTTGGCTATATTGTTGATAAATAATGAATTTCTCTATCTGATAAAAAAGGCCAGCCCGCAACGGTTGGCCTTTTTTTTGCCATTCTTACATAAGCGGAGCATGTAATCTGGGCCCGGTTTTGTATTTTCATCGCTGGATTATTACGCTTACCAATATGAAAACTACCGGAAATATTTATTTTGCTCTTTTCCTGTTATTGCTACTTGGCTTTCAGGCTGAGGCCCAGCGAAAAAAAAGCAGGAAAGGGCCATCCGTAACCAAAGTTAACTACGATCAGGCCCTGTATAGCGGCATGCAGTGGCGCAGTATTGGCCCCTACCGTGGTGGCCGGGCGGGCACCGTAACGGGCGTTGTGGGCAACCGTAACCTGTACTATATGGGTACGGCTGGCGGGGGCGTGTGGCGTACCCGTGATGCCGGTAACACCTGGGAGTGTATTTCCGATGGTTATTTCGGTGGCTCTATCGGGGCGGTGGCCGTAGCCCCGTCAGACCCCAATGTGATTTATGTGGGTGAAGGGGAACAAACCCTGCGCGGCAATGTTTCTTCGGGCAAAGGGGTGTGGCGCTCTACCGATGCCGGGGAAACCTGGGAATATCTGGGGTTGCGGGAAAGTGAGCATATTTCCCGTATCCGCATCCATCCCCAAAACCCGGATATCGTTTATGTGGCCGCCCTGGGCAACCTGTGGAAGCCCAACGAAATGCGCGGGGTGTACCGTTCTACTGATGGCGGTAAGCACTGGCAGCGTATCCTGTATGTGAGCGATAAGGCCGGGGCCGGAGACCTGGTGCTCGACCCCAACAACCCCCGCATAATGTATGCTGCTACCTGGCAGATGAAGCGCAATGGTTACCGCATGGACAGTGGCGGGCCCGACAGTAAAATTTTTAAAAGTACCGACAGCGGGGATACCTGGACAGAGATCACCCGCAACCCCGGCCTGCCCGAAGGGGTAATTGGTATTGTGGGGCTGGCGGTGTCCCCGGTGAACGCCAACCGCATTTGGGCGGCCATAGAAGCTAAAGACGGGGGCATCTTCCGTACAGACGATGCCGGTAAAACCTGGAAACTGGTAAATAAAAACCGCTCACTGCGGCAACGGGCCTGGTATTATAGCCGGGTAACGGCCGATACCCAAAATGAGGATATCGTGTATGTAATGAATGTGAGTTATGGGGTTTCCAAAGATGGCGGCAAAACATTTGCGTTGAAAAATGCCCCGCATGGCGACCACCATGACCTGTGGATTGACCCGCTGGATAACCAACGGATGATTATTGCCGATGATGGCGGGGCCCAGGTATCGAATGATGGCGGGGAAAACTGGACCACTTACCATAACCAGCCTACGGGGCAGTTTTACCGCGTAACTACCGATAATATTTTCCCCTACCGTATCTATGGCGCCCAGCAGGATAATTCGGCCATCCGCATTTACCACCGCACGGCCGGCAATGCCGTCACCGAACGCGACTGGGAACCTACGGCCGGGGGCGAAAGCGCCCACCTGGCCCCCGACCCTGATAATCCGGATATAGTGTATGGGGGCACCTACAAAGGCTATATGATGCGTAGAGACCACCGCACAGGGCAGGTCCGCTCCACCAATATCTGGCCCGATAACCCGGCCGGTTCAGGGGTGGAAATCATGAAATACCGCTTTAATTGGAACTACCCGGTATATTTTAGCCCGCATGACGCTACTAAACTTTATGCCGGCTCCAACTACCTGCACGTAACCTATAACGAGGGACAAAGCTGGGAGGTGATTTCCCCTGATTTAACCCGGGGCAGGCCGGAAACCATGCTGTCATCCGGTGGGCCCATCACCCAGGACAATACCGGGGCAGAGTTTTATGCCAACATCTTTGCCATTGCCGAATCGGCACAGGAGGAAGGGGTGATCTGGGTTGGCAGTGATGACGGCCTTATCCATGTTACCCGCAATGGTGGCAAAACCTGGGAGAATGTTACCCCTCCGGCCTCCATGTCGCCCGAACTGAATATGATGAACTGCATAGACGTGAACCCGTTTGTAAAAGGCGGGGCCTATGTGGCGGCTACTGCCTATAAGTTTGGCGATTACACCCCGTACTTGTATAAAACAACCGATTACGGCAAAACCTGGCAGTTGATCACGGCTGGTATTGACCAAACCGCCTACACCCGGGCCATCCGGGCCGATAAAACCCGGCCGGGGTTGCTCTATGCCGGTACCGAGTGGGGGATGTATATTTCGTTTGATGATGGCGCCAGTTGGCAATCCTTTCAGCTCAACTTGCCTATCGTCAGCATCCGCGACCTGCATGTGCGTGACAATAACCTGATTGCCGCCACCCACGGCCGTGGTTTCTGGCTCCTTGACGACCTGACCCCGCTACACCAGCTCAACGATGAGGTTGCGACCCGTCACTTTTATCTATTTAAGCCCAAAGATGCCATCCGTATGAACCAGGGTGGGCGTGGCCGGCCAGACTTTAAATTGCAGGGCAAAAACCACCCGGCCGGG
>JALSJF010000214.1 GCA_026989505.1 Cyclobacteriaceae bacterium | reverse complement strand
AGCCCCAAATTTGGGTTATGCTTAAATTTGGGTTTATGTTGTATTTTGTGTTTAACATATTGTATTACAGTATTTTGCAGTTCATCGGCCCTGTGGGCGAAAAATTCTTGTGAATTTTTCGGGTTAATACAAGGGTTCTACCCTGGAATGAAATCAATAAATTGAGCTAATCCGGCTACTCCTTACAGATACTCCACCAACGTCTCTAACCCCATGCCTCGTGAGGCTTTTATTAGTATTAAGGCATTAGAAATGGGCTTTTCTTTTAAATAATTGGTTAGTTCATCTTTTGTCTTAAAGGATAACCCGCAATCTAAGTTAGCTGCTGCCCTGGCACTGGCTTCTCCGCAGAAGATGGCCGAAGTGAGCTGCATCTGCTGCACCAGGGCAACGATTTTTTCATGCTCAGGATTACTGTCATCGCCCAGCTCAAACATATCGCCCAGGATCACCACTTTTTGCGGGTATTCCGTGGCCTCCAGGGTCTCCAGTGCGGCCTGCATGGAGGTAGGGTTGGCATTATAGGCATCGAGGATAAGCCGGTTGGATTTTGTGTTGATAATCTGCGAACGGTTGTTTTGAGGCACATAACCGGCTATGGCCTGGTTGGCCTCCTGACGGTTGACGGCAAAATATTTCCCCACACACAGGGCTGCAGCAATGTTCTTAAAATTATACGTGCCAGGTAATTGGGTTTTCACGGTTGTTCCGTCCTCATCGGCATACTGCACAAACGGGTTGGCCGACAACAGCCTGCACGTATAAAAATCATCGGGGGCGTTATATAACACCGGTTTGTTCATGCGTTTGGCCATGTTCATCAACACGTTATCCTCTGAGTTGACGAAAATGACCCCCTCGTGTTTGATCAAATAATGGTAAAGCTCGCTTTTGGCCCTTAATACGCCTTCATAGCCGCCAAAGCCTTCGAGGTGGGCCTTGCCGATATTGGTAATCAGGCCGTGGGTAGGTTGGGCGATTTCGCAAAGGGCGGCAATTTCACCCACATGGTTGGCGCCCATCTCTATCACCGCAATTTGGGTGTCTTGTTGCATGCGTAACAAGGTGAGGGGCACACCAATATGGTTGTTGAAATTACCCTCGGTGGCCACCACCCGGTATTTTACGGCCAGCACTTCCCGCAGCAGTTCTTTGGTCGTGGTTTTGCCGTTGGAACCGGTGAGCCCGACAACCGGGATGCCCAACGTCTGCCGGTGGTGTGTTGCCAACTTCTGCAGGGCCTGCAACACATCAGGAACCAGTAAAAAGCGGTTGTTTTTTACCACCGCAGGGTCATCCACCACGGCAAAGCCTGCCCCGGCCTGTAGCGCTTTGGCAGCATATTGGTTGCCATCAAACTTTTCCCCTTTAAGGGCAAAGAAGATAACCTCCGGGGTTATTTTCCGGGTATCGGTACAGGCTCCGGCAGCATCGCGAAACCGGGCATAGAGTTGCTGGGTGCTAATCATAAAACGAAAATAAACGATTTTGTAAATAAACCTGCCGGTATTCCGTATAATAAAAAAGTCAGGTGACGTTCATCATGATTCTTTTTAAAACGCGTGGTTATTTTTGATCCTATGGGCAGCAAGAGATTATTGGTTTTACTCGTATTCACCCTGGCCGGGTACGGCACCTTAGCCCAGTTTCAATATCGTTTTAACCAGTCGGTGCCGGTAGTGCAGGGGAACAGCCTTTTGCCACAGCCCTGGGCCGGAGGGTTAACTACCGGACAGTATAATGTTATTGACTTAGATAATAACGGTACCCTTGACCTGATGGTGTTTAACCGGGACAATAATAAGGTGCTAACTTTCCTGCAGCTACAAAACAAGTTTGTTTACGCTCCGGAATATGAGCATTTGTTCCCGGCCGGGCTGGAAAACTGGGTACTGCTGCGCGATTATAATTGTGATGGCCGGCAGGATTTATTCACTTCGTCTGTTTTTGGGATGTCGTTGTATGCGAATGTTACGACAGCAGATGGCCCGTTACAGTGGTCGCTGGTACAGGAAACTATTTTTACCGAGGACCCCAACGGCCAGATCAACCTGCAGGTAAGCAGCCTTGACCTGCCGGCCATTGTTGATTATGATGCTGATGGCGACCTGGACATTATGGTTTTTGATTTTGCCCTGGGGGGTGGCATTAACCTGCATAAAAATATGAGTATAGAACGCAGCGGCAGTTGTGGCCTGGAACTGGTAAAAATTACCGAGCGCTATGGCGGTTTTGCCGAGTGCACTTGCGAAGAGTACATTTTCGGCAATGAGGTTTGTGTTGCCGGGGGGCGGTTACAACATTCGGGGGGCAAAACCATTGTCAGCTACCCCTACACTACCCCTGATCGTCAGGATATTGGCATCGGCCAGGAGAATTGCTCCTTTTATGGCTTTTTACGTAATAACGGTACAGCCGACAACCCGTTGATGACGACCGTTGACTTCAGTTTTCCGGAGGCTGCCAACCCGATTACCCTGAATTATGCAGCCGTGTTTAACCTCGACCTGGATTTTGACGGGGATGAGGACTTGCTGGCCACTTCCAATATGTTTGTTGCCGATGGCCTGACAGATTACCGGGCCAACAATTGGTTTTATGAACAAACGGCTGCGGGGTACCGCCTGGCGGGCAAGTCTTTCTTACAGGAGGGGATGATAGACCTTGGCTATGCCGCTGCACCTGCCCTGGCCGATATTGATGGCGATGGCGATGAAGACCTGCTCATCGGCTCAGGTAATCAGGGGAGTGGCGCTGCGCTGGTATTCTGGCGGAACGGGGGCGATGCCCTGGCCCCGCAACTTGTATTAGAGGACACTGATTACCTGCAATTAAAAGCCTCCGGTTATACGTACCTGCGGCCACAATTTGTTGACCTTAACCAAAATGGTTTACCCGATTTGCTGATCAGCAGGGTTAGCGGGGGTACCCAGGAAGTGGTGGTTTACTGGCATACCGATAATACCCTGCAACCTTTTGTTACGGGTAATTTTTCAACCCTTGACCTGCCGGCCCTGGGTAGTTTTGACCAACCGGTTTTTTACCATGCCGGGGGTAAACTTTATCTGGTTATTGGCCGTGAGGAAGGGGGGCTGCAGCGTTATATCAACCGCGGAACAGTAACCCACCCGTTGTGGGAGTTACTTGATGACAGCTTTTTGGGGATTGCCGATAATTACCAGGCCCGTAACCTGCGGATAGCCGTAGATGATATGGACAACGATGGAAAACCGGATATGATAAGCTATGATGATGGGGGAACACTGCGCATTTATGCCGATTTTACCGGCCAGGCCAGCATAAACGAAAACCTGTTGCTGGATGGACAAACCCTGACGGGTTATAATTCTTCCTTTGGCCTGCGGGCAAGCCTGACGACTACCCGCCTAACCGGGGCCCGGCTGCCGGCCATAGTGTTGGGCTTGTGGTCGGGGGGGGTGCAACTCATAGAGAATGTAAACGATGAGCAGCAGGAGGTTGACCTGGCCATCAGGGTTGCGGCCTTCCCCAATCCTGTGGGGCCTGATAAGCTCCTTAACCTGGTGGCTAACCAGGATGTTGAGGCGGGAATAATTGATTGCTTTGGCCGGACACTGACTACTAAAATATCGTTGGCAAAAAATACCCGGCAGCAACTTAATGTGCAGGCCCTGCGGGCCGGGGTTTACCTGGTTTATGCAACCAATGGCAGGGGTAAAAAAAGCGCGGTAAAGTTTGTTGTCAGCCGGTAGTGGCGGCTTTCTTTTTCAGGTTGGGTAGTTCCAGGTGTACTTTGGTGCCTGCGTTGAGTTCTGAGGAAATACTGATGGTGCCGTTTAGTTTTTCTACCGTTTCTTTAACAATAAATAAGCCCAGGCCGGAACCTACATTTTTATCGTTGGCCCGGTAAAACATTTCAAAAACATGATCGAGGTGTTCTTTATCGATACCAATGCCATTGTCAATAACATCAACTTTCGCCATTTTTTTGGCTAGCTCAACCCTGAATTCTATATGGGGGTCGCGGCCATAGGCTTTATAGCGGATGCTGTTGGAAACCAAATTATTGATTACCATTTTCAGCCGCTCATAATCAGAATTAAACGAGGCCTTTCCTTTGATATGAATGCTATACGTGGCCGGCCCGGGGAGCATGTACTGAATGTGGTCAAAAGCCTCTTTGAACAGCTTCTCAAAATCAATTTTATTGGCCACCGTATCTAACCGTAAGTTACGGGAGTATTCGGTGATGTCGGCAATGAACCGGTCCATCGTGTTGATGCTTTTCGACATCAGTTCAAGGTATTGTTTGGTGGAATCGGTGTTCATTTCCCGTGAGGTAAGGTCGATCAGGCCCAGCAACGAAGCCAGCGGGGCCCGCAAGTCGTGTGAGGCGCTATAGACGAACCGGTCGAGCTCAGAGTTTAACTTGGTAAGCTGTTCATTCTGCTCTTTTAGTTTTTGCTCAGTTTCTTTTAGCTTACTGATATCAATATTGATGATAATCACTTCGGTTACCTTGCCTTTTACTTTTACCGGGGAAGTGATGCTCCAAAAGGTATAAGGCTTACCATGAATTTCTACGCGGTCTTCCCCTTTAACCACTTCGCCCTGCAGTACCCGGCTAAAAATGTTACGCCATTTGCGGGCGGCTTTTTCATCTACATCGCGGTAATCTATTGGTTTGCCCTCGTTGTTGCCCCAGTATTCTTTGCTCAGGTCACTTTGGATTACCATATTCAGGTTGGCATCGCGGACTGAAAAATCTATCGGTATTTCCCTTAGCATAGTTTCCAGCAAGGCATCCCTTTCCAACAGGTTCTCTTCAAACTGGGCCCGTTCCATGGCTGAACCTATCCACTGGGCCAGCATTTGCACAAAATCAAGGTCAATGGGGCGGTATTTATTAACCGGTTTGGGGCTCATAAAGGCCAGGGTACCGTACCGCTGGCCACGCACCCAGTAGGGCACGCCAATGTAAGACTCCATGTGGTATAGGCTATAGCAGGGGTGTTTTTGGTATGGTGACTGCCCCATCTCGGTGATGGAGATTAACCGGTCTTCGTTAAAGGCGATATCGCAGTAGGTGCTGCTGCGTTTGTTTACCTTGTTCTTCTCCGGTTGCACCCCCTTGCTAAAATAGTCAATGATAACGTAGTCATCGCCTTCTATTCTGCTGAGCAGGCCCACTTCCATGCCGAGGGAGTTGGTGGCCAGTTCCAGCAAGTTGGCCAACTGATCCTGAAAAGAGATGTCGGAGGCTGAAATATACTCGTACATTTTCTCCATCCTCTCCTTCTGGATTTCAACATTTTTGGCCAACTGCAATTTGTCGGTCACATCCCTTACTATAGCCTGGATGTAAGTTTCATCGCCAATTTTGAAAGCATTCAGGCTCACTTCGGCATCAAACTCTGCACCGGATTTCTTTTTATGCAGCCAATAAAAGTTTTGTGATTGACCTGTTAAGGCTTCTTTTATCCTGGTCAGGGCAGCTACTTCTGAACGCTTACCATCGGGCTGGTGTTCAGGGGAAAATTCATCTGGGGAGTGGCCAATAATATCTTCCCGCGAGCAACCGAACATTTCCAGGGTTTTTTCATTGCAGTCAATAAAGACTCCCTGGTTCATAAGCAGGATAGCATCGTGGGCGGTGGAGAACAAGGTGCGGTACTTTTCCTCGTTGATTTTCAGTTCATTTTCGGCATATTTCAGGTTGGTAATATTCAGGGCCGCCCCGGCAATACCTTCAATATTCCCCTCCTCATCGGTGATGGTAGATTTCGTCATCAAATAATGCTGGTTTGTACCCTTGCTGCCCTTGTAAGGTGATTCGTAAGTGATTTGTGTTTTTTTGCTTAATAATATCTCGTCATTGGGCGCCCCAAGCCCTTTGTTATCCAGGTGGATACTCTTTTTGCCAATGATATTTTCTTCCTTCAGTTGCGTTGCTTCAAGGAAGGCTTTGTTTACCCCTTCATAGCGGCCTTGTTTATCCTTATAAAAGATTGGGTGAGGGATAGAGTCGATAACACTCCGTAGTTTACGGTCTTTCTTTTTTAACGTCCTCTGGGTTTCCATCCACTCAATTTCGGCCCCCACACGATTGGCGAAAATGTTCAATATGTAAGCAAAGGCGGGGTTCTCCAGCATCGGTTTGCTATCCATGACTACCAGAAGGCCCAGGGGCCTGCCATCATTATAATAAATGGGCACACCAAAATAGCTTTCAACCCCCATCTGCGCCAGGCATGTGTCTTCGGGGTATTGTCCGGCAACATCCCGGGGTACCAGTGTTTTCTTTTTATCAACCACATCTTCGCAGGGAGAGCCGGCCAAAGCATACCGGTAAGGCTTTTTATACTTGTCTTTTTCCCAAAATGAAATAACCTCTACCTGGTCTTTACCTTCGGCCAACTGGCCGATAAAAGCAAAATCTACCTGCAGGGTTTTGGCCAGGGTTTTGGTAACCGATTGCAGGTAGTCTTTGCCAAAACTCCTTTCGGTGCCTTTCATCACCTGGTAAAGCATATCCTCCCAGTCGCCTGCCTGCTGTTTAATCAGGGTGATAAAATAGTAAATACCCTCCTGGCTTTTGTTCCCGGAGAATTCGAAAGGGTCAATTTTAACTTTTATCAGCTCTGGCCTGCCAGAGGTCTTTGCGGCCAGCTCAAAATAAAGGAAACTCGTGGTGGCGTTGATCAGGTTGACAAACCTGAATGCTTCTTGGCTTAATTTGCCAAATTTGTCATCCCAGGTGGCACCAATGATGCTTTTCGCTTCTTTTTCACCTGTCAGGCCGGCTGCATCATTGTTGGCCTTAATTATCACCCCTTTTTCGTTTAACAAGAGGAGGCCACGGCCGGAGAAAGAGTTGAAAATAAGGTCAATATCAATGACGAACTTATCCATGCAGGAACAAAATATTTTGCAAAATACTAAATAATTTCACCAGCTCCCGGCTTTGGTAACCTGTGCGGCAATATTGTTGATTCCGTTATATTAAAAAACACCACAATGCAAATTTATTCGTTTATCAGGTTAAAATTATCGGCATCAAGGTAGGCCGGAAATTGTTTTCTGAAAGCCTCAAGGTTAGTTTTGCTGAGGGTGATGGTGGCAATGGTGTCATTTTCTTCCATAAAGCAAAGCTTTTCCCCTTTTGGTCCGTAGAGGGCAGAATGGCCATTGTAAACAATGCTCTTCTCGTCTTCACCCACCCGGTTTACCCCTGCACAGTACGCCAGGTTTTCAATGGCCCTGGCCCTGAGTAAGGCATCCCAGGCGTTTACCCGGGCAGCCGGCCAGTTGGCCACATACAGCAAGAGATCATACGCTAACCGGTCACTTTCTGTCTGGTTCCTGGCCCAGACAGGGAAGCGCAGGTCATAGCAGACCATGGGCCTAAGCCGCCAGCCTTTGTACGCCAGCGTTATCACCTTGCTGCCGGCACGGTAATGGTCATGCTCCCCGGCCATGCGGAACAGGTGGCGCTTATCATAATGCCGGGTCTCGCCATTGGCGGTAACCCATAAAAAGCGGTTGTAATAATGTCCGTTTTCTTTGATAACAATACTACCGCAAACGGCTGCCTTTAGCCTGGCGGCCTGTGCCTGCATCCAGGTATGGGTGCGGCCGGTCATTTTTTCGGCTACCCGGGCCGAATCCATGGTAAAACCGGTAGTAAACATCTCCGGCAGCACTACCACATCGGTAGGCTGGTGGAGGGAGGCCAGCAGCCCGGAGAAGTAGGTTAAGTTTTTTTCTATCTGATGCCATGCCGGCTGTGGCTGCACCAGGGTAATGGTTAAATCTTGCATAGCAGTTCGGCAGCTTTTTCCATGGTTTCAGTTGCTTTGGCAAAGCAAAAGCGCAGGTATTTTATGTTTTCGCCCCGCGCATAAAATACCGAGGCGGGAATGGTGGCTACCTTGTGTTCTTTGGTGAGCCATTCGGCCATTTCCACGTCATGCATGTCGGAGATATTCTCATACGAGTAAAGTTGGAAATAAGTACCATGGCAGGGCACCGGGGTCAACCTGGTCTGGGCCATAATGGTGGCAAATTCATCCCGCTTGGCCTGGTAAAATCCGCTTAAATAAGAATAATGGTCACCGTCTTCGAGGTATTTGGTGATACCGTACTGAATGGGTGTATTGGCACAAAATACCGTAAATTGGTGCATTTTTCTGAGTTCGGTGGTGATTTCGGGCGGGGCCACCATGTAGCCGGTCTTCCAGCCCGTGGCATGAAAGGTTTTGCCAAAAGAATAAATGGCGATGGCGCGGGCCCGCAGGTCAGGGTATTTCAGGGCGGAATTATGGCTCAGGTTATCAAAAATGATATGTTCATAAACCTCATCGCTGATCAGGTACAGGTTATTGGCCGTCACAATCTTACTTAGCCGCAGCATGTCGTCATGGCTGAGTACGGCCCCCGAAGGGTTGTGGGGGGTGTTGATAACAAGGGCTTTGGTTTTTTTAGTAACCGTTGCCTCCACTTCGTCCCAGTTGATAGAGAAGTTGGGTGGTTTAAGTTGCAGGTGTACCGGCCGCCCCTGGTTGATGCGCACCACAGGGTCGTAGGAATCGTAGGCCGGGTCAAAAATTATGACCTCATCCCCGGGGTTAACCAGGGCGGTAAAGGTGGCATGCAGGGCCTGGGTGCCTCCTGCCGTAACCGTTATCTCGGTTTCGGGGTCACAAGTAACCCCGTAGGTGTCGGCCAGCTTTTGGGCAATGGCCTCACGCAGCATGGGCAGGCCGGGCATGGGGGCGTATTGGTTCATACCCTGGCGCATACCTTCCTGTACCAGGCTGATAAGCTGCGCGGAGATGGGGAAGTCGGGGAAGCCCTGCGACAGGTTTATGGCGTTATGGTCGGCTGCCATTTTTGACATCACCGCAAAAATGGTGGTGCCCACATCGGGTAATTTAGCGTGCATGTTTTTACAGGTTAAACATCTCAAATGTAACCAATCTGCCTATGTTGCCGGTAAAAACGGGCAAATATAATGTTAGCGGGCCAGCGGGGCCTTTATGCGGTAGTGGATAGCTACTTTGCCTTTGCTGATGTTCTGCAGTTTGCCCTTGAGTAGCCGCTTTTTAAACGGGCTCAGGTGGTCGGTAAACAAAATGCCTTCAATATGGTCGTACTCATGCTGGATGATACGGGCTTTCAGGCCGTCATAGGTTTCTTCGTGGGGTTGCCAGTTTTCGTCCACATATTTTATTCGCAGCTTTTCGGGCCGGTAGATTTCTTCCCGTATCTCGGGGATGCTCAGGCAACCTTCTTCAAAAGCCCATGTGTCCCCGTTTTCCTCAATAATTTCGGGGTTAATGAAAATTTGTTTAAATTCATTTACTTCCGGGTCTTCTAACTTATGGGCATCAATCACAAACATGCGGATGCTTTTGCCTATCTGCGGGGCGGCCAGGCCAATGCCATCGGCCTGCTCCATGGTTTCGTACATGTCGGCAGCAAGTTGCACTACATCAATTTCCCCCTGTTCAATTTCCCGGGCCCGCTTTTTCAGCACCGGGTCGCCATATACAACTATCGGGTAGATCATGGTAAATAAGATTGGGCCTCCATAAACGATTGCAGGATAATGGTGGCGCTGAGTTTATCAATATTTTCTTTTTTTCTGCGGTCGGTTTTTGATGAGCCGCTGCTGATCATAGCCTCAAGGGCCATTTTTGAGGTAAACCGTTCATCGTGTTCGTGTACCGGGCAGGCAGGGAACGTTTTTTTTAACCGGCTGACAAATTGCTTTACGGCCTGGGTTGAATGGCTGTCTTGATTAAACAAATCCCGCGGCATGCCAACCACCAGGGCTTCCACCTCTTCTTCGTGCAGGTATTTTTCAATAAAGGCCATAAGCTCATGGGTGCGTACCGTAGTTAATGGGTTAGCCACTATCTTCAGCGGATCGGTTACCGCCAGACCTGTGCGCTTGGTACCATAGTCAATTGCCAGAATCCTGCCCATATTCAAGTTTACCAAAGTGCAAAATTAATGGCTTTTTGGTCAATAGTATGCATATTTGTCCAAAGCCAACAAATAATTCCCCCGGCCGTTTAAGGATTTATTACTTTACGGCCTTTATTTTGCATCCTATGCCCGATATTAACAACTCTACCAAACAGATTCGTTTGCCCCTGCTGCTGGCCCTGACCCTGGCCGGGGGCATTTTCATTGGCACGGCTTTCACCGGTTCCAGGCCCATTGTTCGGGGCGCCTCCAAAGGGGTGGTTAAATTCCGGGAGGTACTGAGCAGTATTGATGAAAATTATGTTGACTCGGTAAACACGAATGCATTGGTAGATATTGCCATAAGGAATATGTTGCAGGAGCTTGATCCGCATACGGCCTACATTTCGGCCAAAGAACTGGAACGCTCCAATATGCATCTCAAAGGCGGGTATGATGGTATTGGCGTACAGTTTGATATTATTCGCGATACCATTGTGGTGGTCAAAGCCATAGCCGGGGGGCCTTCGGAACGGGCCGGGGTCAGGGCCGGGGATAAGATTATCAAAGTAAACGATGAAGTAGTGGCCGGTATTGCTATCGGCAACAAAGGCGTTACCGACCGGCTGCTGGGCGAAAAGGGCTCGAAGGTAACCATTACGGTAATTCATTATGGGGCCAGCGAGCCACAGGAGATTACCATTACCCGGGGTAAAATACCACAGAAGACCGTGGTGGCGGCCTACATGGCTGCCCCGGCAACAGGCTATATTAAACTGGTGAGTTTTGGTGCCAACAGCTACGATGAATTTAAAGAAGCGTTGGAGAAATTGCTTGGCCAGGGGATGGAGCGGCTTATTTTCGACTTGCAGGGAAATGGCGGTGGCTATATGGCGGCAGCCGAACGCATTGCCGATGAACTTATTGGCGGAGACCGGGTGATAGTCTCGCAAAAGGGTAAAACCCCGAAATATACCAGTGTAGTAAAAGCTAAGCGGCAGGGGATATTTGAGGAACAACCGGTAATTGTGCTGATTGACGAGTACAGTGCTTCGGCCTCGGAGATTGTGGCCGGGGCCTTGCAGGATAACGACCGGGCCCTGATTGTTGGCCGCAGGTCCTACGGCAAAGGGCTGGTGCAAATGCCTATCCGCCTGATAGACGGCTCGGAGTTGCGGCTGACCATTGCCCGGTATTACACGCCTTCGGGCAGGAGTATTCAAAAGCCGTATGTGAAGGGTGAAAATGCCAGCTATGCCCACGACCTGGTGCAACGCTATGAGCATGGTGAGTTCTACTATCAGGACAGCATTCACTTTAATGATTCCCTCAAATACACTACCCCTAAGGGGCGGGTGGTATATGGTGGGGGCGGCATTATGCCGGACAAGTTTGTGCCTTACGATTCTACCCTCAACACGGATTATTACAATGCGTTGATTACTTCCCGTACCTTGCGGGAGTTTACCTTAACATACTACCTGCAGCACCGGCAGGAATTGGAGGATTACACCCTGGAAGAGTATATTGCGCAATTCAACGTTGACCAACGGCTGCTGGCGCAGGTACGGGCCCTCGGGGAACGGCAGGGCGTAACGTTCAGGGAGGAAGATTTCCGGGAGTCGAAAAAACATATTATGGCCTATATTAAGGCTGAAATTGCCCGTAGTGTGTGGGATGATGCCGGGTTTTACCCGGTTTACAACGCAGTTTCCAACCCGGGCTATATCGAGGCGCTTAACCTTGGCGATGAAGCCCGGGCGCTGGCCGGCACCTATTAACTTCTGCTGCTTTGCCGGTGTAGGTTAGGCATTCCTGAATTCTCCGTCAAGTAACGCAACATTAAAATATACCTGAGCTTTTATCGCTAAAAACATGTAAGATTGTCTCTATGGTAACGTTTTTTGCATTTCTTTCCATCCTTGATATTTGGGTTTTTTGTACGCCAACCAACTCTCCTGATTGAGATTGCGTCAAATTTATCTCTTTTCGGGCTTGTTTTATCATTTCCCCTAATAAATCAAGCCTGAGTTCATATTCGTACTTATCCCGCTTATCGGTACCAACTTTGCCTGAATGCTTATCTTTTACCTCATCTGATGTGTAAATTTTTTATTTCTTATTTCCCATGGCGGCTGTTTTTCTGGTTTTTGCGCAAAATAAAGTTTCATAATTGCTTTCGCTTTTTCAAGCCCAGCTTTTGGTATTTTGCCCTATGATGGTTAATTACGCTGCTAATTGCAGTATTTCCGCATATAATTGCGGGCTTTGGTTTCGCCCATGCGGTAGGCGCGTTTAAAATCATCGCAGCCATCGTAGGGCTTGCCCTCCTGTACCAGCGACATGCCCCGGTAGAGTAAAATGCG
>JALSJF010000213.1 GCA_026989505.1 Cyclobacteriaceae bacterium | reverse complement strand
TTTTTTGAGGGGGTGTTCATTTTTCCTTGCACTTTAGTTTACTAAATTTCAACAAAAACCCTCGCTTATGAAAATTAATAGCCGGTTTTATTGTTCTTCAGCAGACCCTATTTAACAAACTTAAACTGGCCAAACTCGATGGGACCTACGATAAGGAACTCAAAAAACCAAGTAAAACAGATATCCTGATTCTGGATGACTTTGGCTTGCAGGCTTTTGATAATCATGCCCGGGAAACGTTAATGGCATTATCCGGGGCCGGTTCAACCAAAAATCAACCTTTATATCCTCACAAACCCCGGTATCGGCCTGGTATGATATTATCGGAGAAGGAACAATCGCAGATGCAATACTGGACAGACGGGTTAACTCTTCACACAGAATAGACCTAAGGGGGTGAGTCCATGAGAAAAACTTTTTACAATGAGACTTAATTTTTTTAACTATTTTTAACCGATATTTTTGGGTGGCACCCATACTCCGAAATAGGTAACAAACAGAAAATTTATACTAACCTTAGGGTATTCCGCACAATAAAACAAATTCAGAACCCAAAACGTTTAAACACTACTAAAATATTATGGAAAACAAAATTAAGTTGTGGGGAATTCTTGCGAATGGCCTTTTGCTAATTGCCTTGTTAATGTCATTTTTTAAACTCCCCAATCAGGCTATACTAATTATAGGCGGAATATTAATTATGGGCTTTGTTGTGGTGCCTGTATTTCTTGTATTTAGTAACCGACAAAACCCGGCAAACAAAAAAATCAATGGGGGTTTGGCTTTATGTAGTTTTCTGTTTGTGCCAATATTATTTTTTGTTTTGCAAGATGTACTAATCTCTTTTAAGGCAGGCCTCATTATATTGGCTGTTACGGGGGGCTATATTTTATGGTATAGCATAAACGCTTACAGACAAGGCTGGCTGAACTGGCAGCGGTTTTCTTTTTTACATTATTGGTTAATGTTCATTATCCTGATCATTTTGTGTACGCCAATTGAATTACAGCTTGCAGATAAAAGTTATAATCCGGCAATTGAAAACCCGGCATATCCCAGGGGAACAGGCCCATTAATCTATATTGATGGCGGGCACAATAATTTTCATACTTTAGAAGCCAGATTAGCTTCTACGGGCAGGCTATTGGCGCAAGATGGCTACAGGGTTCAGTCTTTTAATAAAATTGTTAGTTTAGAAAAATTAGCCAAATGCAAAATATTCATTATCGTCAATGCGCTTAATCAGAAAAATGTTGCGCATTGGGTAAGGCCAATCCATCCCGCATTTTCCGGAGATGAAGTAAATGCCATAAAAAATTGGGTAGCAGAAGGAGGGGCTTTGTTGCTAATAGCAGACCATATGCCATTCCCGGGAGCTATCAATAATCTGGCCATGCAATTTGGCTTTGCCTATGAGGATGGCTTTGCCAGGGACACGGTAGGAAATGCAGATTATTTCTACAGGAAAGCAAAATCACTGGCAAACAACGCCATTACCAATGGACGCGATAACAGGGAAAAGGTTGACTCTATTTTAACTTTCTCGGGAAGCGCTATTAAAATCCCGGCCGATGCTACCTCAATATTGAAGTTTGATTCAACCTGGGTTTCTTTTAAACCTAATGCCGCCTGGGCCTTTGAAGGAACAGAGCCCACATCAATTAATGGCTATTCACAAGGGGCTTATAAGGCCTTTGGTAAAGGCAGGGTTGTTGTTTTTGGCGAAGCTATGATGTTTACCGCGCAATTAGGAGGGGGATTAAGTTGGATGAAAATAGGGATGAACGCTGAAAGCAGTCCGGATAATTATCAATTACTGCTAAACTCGATCCATTGGCTGGATGGACTGTTAGATTAGTAAGCAAAGCCAACAACGGCCAATGAAATTGCTTTTAACCCGAAAAATTCATAAGAACTTTTCGGGTTAAACCAGCTACTAAGCGCTATAAAATACCCTCGGCAATCATGGCATCGGCTACTTTAATAAAACCGGCAATATTGGCGCCCGCCATATAATCGCCTTTTTTCCCGTACTTCTCGGCTGTCGCCAGGCAGTTATCATGAATACCTTTCATGATGTTCTGCAACTTTTTGTCCACTTCCTCGGCTGTCCAGTACACCCCGCCAAAGTTTTGTACCATTTCCAGCCCGGAGGTAGCCACGCCACCGGCATTGGAGGCTTTGCCCGGGGCATAATTAACCCCGTTTTCCATCAGCACCTCAATGGCTTCGGGGGTAGTAGGCATATTGGCCCCCTCGGCTACCAGTTTGATGCCGTTTTTTACCAGGTTTTTGGCATCTGCAGCATTAATTTCATTCTGGGTGGCACAGGGCAGGGCCAGGTCGGCTTCAATATCCCACAGGGCGTTGTGGCCGGCCTCCCGGTCGGCCGGGGTAAAGGTGGCGTTGCTGTATTTTTCGGCATACTCGTGGATGCGCCCCCTGCGGTTATTTTTCAAGTCCATGATAAACTCCAGTTTCTCCCGGGTAATGCCGTCCGGGTCATAAATAAAGCCTGAGGAGTCGGAGGCGGTAACCGCGATGCCGTCATTCTGGATAATCTTTTCGATGGCAAACTGCGCTACATTACCGGAGCCGGAGACGATACACCGTTTGCCGGCAAGGGTTTCATTTTGTTTTTCCAGCATATACATAGCAAAATAAATCAGCCCCCAGCCGGTGGCTTCGGGGCGGATCAGGCTGCCGCCCCACCCCTGGCCTTTGCCGGTGAGTATCCCGACAAATTCATTTTTAATCTTTTTATACATGCCAAACAAATAGCCAATCTCGCGGCCGCCAACGCCAATATCCCCGGCCGGCACATCGGTACGGTGGCCGATATGCTTGGCCAACTCCTGCATAAAACTTTGCGTAAAGCGCATTACCTCGGCATCAGACTTCCCTTTAGGGTCAAAATCGGAGCCCCCCTTGCCCCCGCCCATCGGCAGGCCGGTGAGGGCGTTTTTAAAAATTTGCTCGAAAGCCAGGAACTTAAGAATACTGAGGTTTACCGAAGGGTGAAAACGCAGGCCGCCTTTATAGGGGCCGATGGCGCTGTTCATCTGCACCCGGTACCCGCGGTTTACATTTATATTGCCCTGATCGTCCATCCAGGGTACGCGGAACATAATTACCCGCTCGGGTTCGGCAATGCGGTCGAAGATGTTGTGCTTAACATACTGCGGGTTGCGGTCGAGTACCTCTTTTACATTCAGATAGACTTCATCAACAGCCTGATGAAATTCTGTTTCACCCGGTGTTCTTTGCTTGATACGATCAATTACGGATTGGCTCATGGGATTATTAGTTAAAAATAAAACTTGGTTTCACGATAAAATTTTTTGTTTGAGAAAGTAGGCCGTGTGGTTGTTTTGCTGCTTGCAGAGGTCTTCGGGGGTACCGGCAAAGTTGATGTTACCGCCCTTGTCTCCGCCTTCGGGGCCCAGGTCAATAACCCAGTCGGCAGACTTAATGATTTCCATATTGTGTTCAATCACAATCACGGTATTTCCTTGCTCAACCAGGGCGTTCATGGCAGCCAAAAGGCGTTGAATATCATGAAAATGCAACCCGGTTGTCGGTTCATCAAAGATGAACAAAATTCCTTGAATTCCCGCCTTTCCTTTACCTAAATATGAGGCCAGTTTTACCCGTTGGGCCTCGCCCCCGCTGAGCGAGCTGGACGACTGCCCGAGTTTGATGTAACCGAGGCCAACATGGGATAAAGGCTGCAGCCGTAAAGTAATGGCCGGCTTATCGGCAAAGAAGTCCAGGGCCTCTTCAATGGTCAGGTCCAGCACCTCGCTGATGGTATGCTTTTTATAGGTGATGTCCAGCACCTCACGCTTAAACCGCTGGCCTTTACAACTGTCGCAGGTCAGGTGGATGTCGGCCATAAACTGCATTTCAATTTTTACCGTGCCCTCCCCGGCACATACTTCGCAACGGCCGCCCTCGATGTTAAAAGAAAAATGGGCCGGCTTAAACCCCCGTTGCCGGGCCAGGGGCTGCTCGGCAAACAGGCTGCGGATGCCATCGTAGGCCTTAACGTAGGTAACCGGGTTAGAGCGGGATGATTTGCCGATGGGGTTTTGGTCAACAAACTCAATTTGGCAGATGTCTTTATAATCACCCTCCAGCCGCCCGAATTTACCGGTAGGCAAGGTGGTGGCGCCCAGGATTTTGCCCAGGGCCGGGTAGAGGATATGGGTAACCAGGGTTGATTTGCCCGAGCCGCTAACCCCGGTAACGGTGGTTAAGGTGCCCAGCGGAAATTCCACATCAATGCCTTTAAGGTTGTTTTCACTGGCCCCGATGATTTTTATCGACCGGCTCCACTTCCTGCGCTGGGCGGGAATAGCGATTTCGGCCACCCCGCGCAGATAGCGGGTGGTGTGGGTATCCGCCCGGTTAATTTCAGCAAAACTGCCCTGAAAAACCAATTCCCCGCCATGGGCCCCGGCCTCAGGGCCGATGTCAATCAACTGGTCGGCACTGCGGATGATTTCTTCTTCATGTTCAACCACAATAACCGTATTGCCTTTGTCGCGCAGTTTTTTCAGTACCTCTACAAGGCGGTGGGTGTCTTTGGGGTGCAGGCCGATGCTGGGCTCATCCAGGATATACATGGCGCCTACCAGCACACTGCCCAGCGAGGTGGCCAGTTTAATCCGCTGAAATTCCCCGCCCGAGAGGGTGGCGGTCATGCGGTTGAGGGTGAGGTACCCCAGGCCAACATAATTAAGGTATTGCAGGCGGTTGGTGATTTCTACCAGAATACGCCCGGCAATGGCTAACGCGTGGTCACCCAACTTCAGGTTGCGAAAGAACCCGGCCAGCTCATCCACCTGGAGCAGGACCAGGTCAATTAACGACTTACCGTTTATTTTTACATAGGCCGCATCTTTACGCAGGCGGGAGCCGCGGCATTCGGGGCAAACCGTGCGCCCCCGGTAGCGCGAGAGCATCACCCGGTATTGTATTTTAAGGGTTTTCGACTCCAGAAAACGGAAGAAAGCGTGCAGCCCCTTAAACTTACCGTGGCCGTTCCACAACACCTCTTTTTCCGCCTCGCTTAAATCTTTAAAAGGCCGGTGGATGGGGAAATCCAGCTCAGCGGCTACTTCCTCAACCAGGGGGCGCAGCCATTTTTTCATGGTTTCGCTGCGCCAGGGGGCAATGGCGCCTTCATACACCGACAGCGTTGGGTCGGGGATAACCAGGTCGGGGTCAATACCCAGCACGTTGCCGAACCCCTCGCAGTGGCGGCAGGCCCCGTAGGGGTTGTTAAAGCTAAAAAGGTTGACCGAGGGCTCTGCAAAAGTTATGCCGTCAAGCTCAAACCGGTCGGAGAAGACCCTCACTTCGTGATCCACTACGGTAAGCCGGCATTCGCCATGACCTTCAAAAAAAGCCGTTTTAACCGAGTCGGCCAGACGGAACCGGCTGTCTTCATCGCGGGCTACCAGGGCGCGGTCAATCAGGATGTCGGTGTTTTCAACAGCGATTTTCTGCGACATGACGTCCTCAATTTGCCGGGTTTCCCCTGCCACCAGCAGGCGGGTATAGCCTTTGCTTAGGAGGATTTCCAGTTCTTTTTTCAGGGAACGGCCGGGCGGCAGCACCAGCGGGCAGCTAACCATGTATTTGGTGCCGTCAGCAAAACCCAGCACAAAATCAACCACATCGCTTACCGTATCGCGTTTAACCTTTTTGCCGCTAACGGGCGAGTAGGTGGTGCCGATACGGGCAAACAGCAACTTCAGGTAATCGTAAATCTCAGTAGAAGTACCCACGGTAGAACGGGGGTTACGGGTATTTACCCGCTGCTCTATGGAGATGGCCGGGGCCACTCCTTTGATGTAGTCCACTTCAGGCTTTTCCATCCGCCCCAAAAACTGCCGGGCATAGGCCGAAAGGCTTTCCACGTACATGCGCTGCCCTTCGGCAAAGAGGGTGTCAAAAGCCAGCGAAGATTTACCCGACCCCGACAGGCCGGTAAGCACCACCAGCTTGTGGCGGGGGATGGCCACACTGAGGTTTTTGAGGTTATTTACCCGCGCCCCTTTAATGATGATGTATTCCCGGGGGTCGAGGGTATCGATGTTGTAGGGCAGGGGTTTTTCGGTAGCAACCGTCATAGGCAGGCAAAGATAACTATTTAGCCACCCTTTGGCAGGACTATCCGTTGATTTTATGAGAGCGGTGGGCTTTGCCCCTGAAAGACAACCCTACAGACAACAACCTGAAAAATACGCAACTAAAACGGGCTACTCCCCATTTCAAATTTCAGGAAAGGGAAAGTTACCGCTACACTGTCCGTACCGGCCGGGTCCCATAAGTAAACAGGGTCGGTAGTAGCAAGGTAAAGGGTAATACTACTAACTACGCGATCAAACGGGCGATGCCGGTCGAACACCGGTTTCTTAATGCGGATTTTGCTGTTATTGGGCTGGCGCTTTACTTGGGCAGGATAATACGTGGTGTCCAGGCCCCAAAGCTCCAGTGCCACCCCGCCCGGTTTGTTGATATCCGGCTCCAGGAGCGAACCGGGCCGCATATATGCATAAAGCAGGTCGAAAATGCGCATCTCCTCTTTGTAAGAGTGGTCGCGCGACCGGTAAAAGGCCAGCACCAGGTTATGCCCGAGGTAATTGGTCGAACGGCCCAGGCACCGGTTGTCACAAGAAATCAGGTTCAGGGTATCAAGGGTTATCAGCCTGCAAGGTCGCGGACCAGCATAAAAAGTTCGGATATTTTGTTGATGTATAATCTGCAATAACAGGGTGGGGCCGGCTCTTCTGCTGCGGGTGGGCGGCAGGCGCTAAAGAACAGCACGATGACCATTACGGCAGGGTAAACCGGCCAGGATAAAAACGTTTTCAAAAGGTAAACAGGTTTTTTGTTAATATATGAAAACAGCTTGCCGGGGTTTAGCGGAGAATGTGTTACGGCCGGGGAGGGAAACAACCAATCAGGGGGGGTGGCAAGCCATAGTGCCGGGCGTCAAAATATTTTACCACCCCAACACAATAAACCGCCAAACCAGGCGTTTTTACTTGTTTTGGCCTATAAAGGCGGCTTTCCCGCGATTTTACCCGCGGGAGAAAATAATGGCAAAAAATTTTGATTTTAGGATTCTCTTTGCCTACATTTGGTTTCATCAAGCAAAAAATTATTCACTAAGACCCCTTATTATTTGCCTATGATATAAACCTCTACGTTAACCAAAGTAACCGATATATGATTAACAACGCACTGAGTGACAGCCAGTTGGTGAAGCTGTACATAAAGGGAGACGAAGAGAGTTTAGAGGTCTTGATTGAGCGCTACAAAGCCAGGATATTCACCTCCGTTCATCTGATAGTTAAAGACCGGTACCTTGCCGAAGACCTGGTACAGGAAACGTTTATCAAGGCCATTAACACCCTGAGATCGGGCCGCTATAACGATGAGGGAAAATTTCAACCCTGGATCATGCGCATAGCCCACAACCTGGCGATCGACCATTTCCGTAAGGCCAGGCGTTTTCCTACCATTGTGATGGAAGACGGCTCCAATGTTTTTAATACCCTGGAGTTTTCGGAAGCCCCTTATGAAACAATTCAGGCACAAAAAGATACTAAAGCCAAACTTCGTACGTTTATACAAGAGTTACCGGAGGCACAACGCGAGGTGCTGGTGATGCGGCACTATATGGAAATGAGTTTTCAGGATATAGCCGAGGCCACCGGGGTAAGCATAAACACTGCGTTGGGAAGAATGCGTTATGCGCTGATTAACCTGCGAAAAAAGATGAAAAAACATAATATTGCCTATGATCAAAACCTTTACCCAAAATGACCTAATCAGGTACATCTATGACGAAACCTCACATGAGGAGTCGATTGAAATACAACAAGCCCTGCTGTGCAACGGTGCCCTGCAGGAAGAGTTTAAAAGTCTGATTGCCACGAAAACGTTACTGGATGAGTTGCTCGAAACAGATGCCTCTTCTTCCGTAAACAGTCGTTCAAAAGTTTAAAATAAACTATCTTGCAAGCTGCCCGAAAACCAAGGCAGATGACAAGAAAAGAACGCTATCAGGCCGTAGTAGAACTATTCAAGAAAATTAACCCTGATGCCGAAACGGAGTTGGCCTACAACAATCCGTTTCAGTTACTTATTGCCGTAATTTTAAGTGCCCAGTGTACCGATGAGCGGATAAATAAGGTTACCCCGGCATTATTCGCGCATTTTCCTACCCCGGAACATTTGGCGGCAGCCACAGCAGAGGAGGTGTACCCCTTTATTAAGTCGGTAACCTACCCCAACAACAAAGCCCGGCACCTCGTAGGCATGGCCAGGGTGCTGACAGAAGAATTTAACGGCCAGGTGCCGGGCGATGTTAAGGCGTTGCAGAAGCTGCCGGGCGTAGGGCGTAAAACGGCCAATGTAATTGCTTCGGTAATTTATAACCAGCCGGCCATGGCCGTAGATACCCATGTGTTCCGGGTTTCCAAACGCCTGGGATTGGTAAACCAGAACGCCAAAACCCCGCGCGCGGTAGAAGACCAACTGGTAAAGTACCTGGAGAAAAAAGATATTGCCACTGCCCACCACTGGCTTATCCTGCACGGGCGCTATGTTTGCCTGGCCCGCAAGCCAAAGTGCGAAGTGTGCAAGCTGAGCCATTTGTGCCGCTATTTTGCTAAA
The DNA here is from genome assembly GCA_026989505.1 of Cyclobacteriaceae bacterium. Lineage (GTDB taxonomy): Bacteria > Bacteroidota > Bacteroidia > Cytophagales > Cyclobacteriaceae > S012-113. The sequence continues at coordinate 3,674 of JALSJF010000213.1, read as the reverse complement.
AACCATGCCTGATAATTCCCATGTGTGGCCTTAACCTTATTTTAAGCACTACCCCCCGGCCGTTACAGGAACCATTGGCGGCCATGCAAAGGGTTTCGCGGTTCCGCGGGCCCGATGCAGCAGGTGTTCTTACCAAGAAACTTGCTAACTGGCAGGTGGCCGTGGGCGTTAACCGCCTGCAGGTTATTGACCGGGAGGCACAATCAAACCAACCGATGATTTCCGCCTGCGGCAATTATGTGCTGGCCTATAATGGCGAGGTATATAACTACCAGGATTTGCGCAACCGTTTGCTGGGGAAAGGCTATCGTTTTCATACCCGCTCCGATACCGAGGTGGTACTCTACTGGTTACAGGAATTTGGTGAGGAAGGGATAAGCGCCCTTAAAGGAATGTTTGCCTTTGTTTTTATTGACTTACAGGAAAAATCAATCCTCATTGCCCGTGACCGTCAGGGAATAAAACCGTTGTATTGGGTGCGGCAAAACGGATTGCTGCTGGTCTCTTCTTCTATAAAGGCTATTGCCGCCAGCGGCCTGGTCGGCCTGCACCTGAACAAGGCAGCCGTGGCAGATTACCTCGCCTACCGCTATGTGGCCGGGGAACAAACATTTTACCGGCAGGTTACCGCCCAGCCACCGGGCCGGATAACCCGGATAAGCAAAACCTTGCAAACCACCCATAGGGTTATGCGTGTCCGGGAGCCGGAAGCCACCGATATCAAAGAGGTGCTGCTGGAATCGTTAACCCTGCAGTTTGCGGCAGACCCTGCCCCCGGCCTGTTGCTCAGCGGTGGCGTTGACTCTACCCTGTTGTTGGCTATGTTGCGGCAGGAGTTGGGGCTGCGCGGGGTGGCTACCTATACCCTGGCTACCGGGGAGGATGCCGGTTGGGCACAACGGGCGGCAAAGCAATTCGAGGCCAGCCACCAGGCAATAGCCGTCACCGAAGAAGTGTTGTGGCGCCTCCATGAATACCTGCAGCAGACCGATCAGCCCATTGGCGATATGGGTGGTTTTGCTACCTGGCTGGTAGCGGCCGAAGCCGGTAAACAAGGCAACGTCTTGCTTTCGGGGGCCGGGGCCGATGAGCTTTTTGGCGGCTATAACCGGCACCGGGCATTTTATTATTATCTGCACCACCGGTCTGCCAGCTTACGGGCCCGCCAGGTGCTGGGCCGTTTGCCGCTGCGGCTGTTGCTATCTTCCCGCCAGCAACAGTTTTTGGCCGCCTTGAATAATGACCCTCAAATCACCTATGCCGGTTTCCTGCAAACGTATGCCATAACCAACAAACAACCGGCAACCCCTCTTTGGCCGCCCACCAAATACCCTGACGAAAATATGGCCCGGGCCCTGGTGCATGATACCCGCAACTACCTGGTAGCCGATGTGCTGGCCATTACCGATAACGCTACCATGCAGCACAGCGTGGAGGCGCGGGTGCCCTACCTCTATGATGATGTGGTAGCGGCTGCCGCAGCCATCCCGGTGCCGGCCAGGATGGCCGGCCACGGCAAAGCCCCCTTAAAAAAATTGCTGGCTGCTTATGGGGGCACACCCTATACCCAACGCCAGAAACAGGGCTTTGGTTTGCCGATGGCAAAATGGCTGCGGCAAAAAAACACCGGGTGGTTATGGGAATTTTTGTTGCACGACTCCCCGCTGGATGAGTTTATCCCCAAAACCCGGGTTTATGCGTTTTTAAAGCTACATCAACAGGGCAAAAGGGACTACAGTATGCAATTATGGTCTATTTTAGTGCTGGCAAACTGGTTACACAGAAATTAATATGAAAGTCCTCTACATCCATCAATATTTTCGTACCCCGGCAGAGGGGGGCGCCATCCGCTCCTACTACCTCGCCAAGGGGCTGGTGGAACATGGCATTGTGGTAGAGTTAATAACGGCCCATAACAAACCTTACCCGTTAACCACCAAGATTGATGGCATTACCGTGCATTACCTGCCCGTGTTTTATGAGAACGAACAAGGGTTTTTATCACGGATCTACGCTTTTTTTAAATTCATGCGCCTTGCCCGTAAGAAGGCGCGGGAAATAAAAAATGTAGATGTTTGCTACGCAACCTCCACCCCGTTAACTATCGGCTTGTCAGCCTTGCGGATAAAGCGCGAGCAAAACATCCCCTATTTTTTCGAGGTGCGCGACTTGTGGCCGGAAGCCCCCGTGCAAATGGGCGTCATCAAAAACAAATACCTCAAAAAATATCTTAAGTACCTGGAAAAAAGAGTGTACCGCCACGCCAGCCAGATTGTTGCCCTCTCTCCGGGGATTAAAGCACAAATAGAACAAGAACAACCGGGAAAAATTGTTACCGTAATCCCCAACATGTCGGACATCGAGTTTTTTGTGCCGGAAGATAAATCCCCGGAACTGGAAACCCTGTTTAATGTAGCAGGCAAATTTGTGGTGAGCTATTTTGGTACCATTGGCTTGTCTAACCACCTGGAGTACTTGCTGGCAGCGGCCAACGAATCATTAAAAACCGGCTTGCCGGTACAATTTTTTATTATTGGCAAAGGGGGCCAGTTGAAACGGCTGAAATATCTGGTAAAACATTTTGGCCTTACCAACGTGCGCTTCCTGCCTTTCCAAAGTAAATATAACCTCAGGCGGGTGTTGAATATTACCGATGCCGCCTATGTTTCTTTTGCCCGCAAGCCAATCCTTGAAACCAATAGCCCGAATAAATTTTTCGATGCCCTGGCGGCAGGCAAGCTGATTATCACCAACACCGGGGGGTGGGTGAAGGACATTGTGGAGCAAGACCACTGTGGCTTTTATTATGACCCCGACCACCCGCAAGAGTTTGTCCGGCAATTGCAGCCGTTTGTGGAACAGGAAACTTTGTTGCGCCAGTATCATCAAAATGCCAGGCGGGTGGCCGAAACCAGGTTTGCCAAATCAGCGCAGGTAGCCAAATTGATTAAAGTTCTTTCGTAACGGCCGGGGCCGGGCAAAAAAACGGCAAAAGCACAATATACCCTCCCTTTTTACTGTTGGCCTTTTACTCGGAAAAAACATAAGCGTTTTCCGCCCACAGGGCTGATGAATTGCAAAATAATGTAAAACAACATGCTATGCACAAAATACAGCATGAACCCAAGATTAAGCACGCCCCAAATTTGAGGGTAAAATATTTTGCTCTCATCAGGTCCTTAAACTCCGCTGAACCGGTGGCCAAAGGCCTGATGTAATTATCGGAAAAACAATCGTTTGGTGGTTAATTTACATCATTATTCATGATATCTCTCCCGGAAACTTTGTTTTTTCAGCAAAGATATTTAGCCCACTTATTTGTTTGCGGCTTTGCTGCGGTAGGAATAATCCGGGCTAATTTTATGGGAACAGATTTTATATAACTTTATATTTCTATTAGTCTGGCATGTTAGCTAAAACCGTACATGCAAGCAACCAAAACATACCGTGTGGCCCTGTTTGATGAAAACATTGTATCCCGCAGAGGGTTGCAGGGGCTGATAAATGATTTAGCGGATTTTAAAGTAGTAGTAGCCGGTGAAGGGTTGGATGTTGCTACTGTCAGGGCCACGGAAACCGATGTGGTAGTTTATGCCCCCCAAACGGCTTCCCGGGAAGTGTTGAGCCTGCTGGCCAATTACCGGGATACTTGTGCGGTGCCGATTGTTATGTTC
>JALSJF010000212.1 GCA_026989505.1 Cyclobacteriaceae bacterium | reverse complement strand
TCCACAAAATTGATGTTGCTGCCGTCCGGCTGAAAAGCCTGGTGATGGCGCAGGCTGCGCCCCTCGGCCACCACATCCACACGATCAACATGGTCAACAAAAGTAACATAATGCGGGGAGCCGGTAGCATAAAAAACCCCGTTGAGTATTTCTTTTCCCGGGGATACGTTGGCCATGTTCACCTGCACGGTAGCGCCCGAAATCTTAGCCTGATGGATACCGTCTATGGCCACAAAACTGCCGCTATCGCCCAGCATGCCCAGGGAACGGGCAAAGTGTACGGCCGCCCGCGAGCCGTTGCCGCAGAAACTTTGGCTGCCATCGGGGTTATAGTAAACCATGGTAAAGTTGGCCTCTTTGGCCTCCTCTAGCAGGATTATGCCATCAGCGCCAATACCAAACTTCCGGTGGCACAGGCGGCTGATCAGGGCCGGGTCATTTTCAGGAAAAACACCCTGGCGGTTATCCACCATGATAAAATCGTTGCCGGTAGCCTGATATTTAAAGAACTTAAGCAGCATTGTTAAAACGCAAAATTTGTAATATTTTAGATGGCCAACAAGCTATTCCGGAAGGAAACCCAATAAATATGCCGGTTATTGTAACAGCCAACAAGTTGTGTTATTCGGTTTATCATGCGGAAAGTAAAATTTTGCATTCTACTTATTCGGGCCTGGTAAATAACAAAGCTAATCAAATACTTTTTCAGGAGCACCTTGCCAATGCGATAGAATTTGCCAAAGATAATGAAATCCGTGGGGTGATAGTTGATATCAGGAAGTTACGGGGCTCTTATGTAAAATATTTTGATTACCTGGAAAGCACCGGTTATCCTGCGTTGAAGAAGAGTGGCTTTGCCTATGAGGCCATTGTGGTTTCGGATGACCTGATTATTGCCAATGTAAGCCGCAAGCTGGTGGATATCCTTACCCGTTTACGGGTTGAGGCCAGGATTTTTACCGACCTTCCGGAAGCTGAAACGTGGCTGGCCAAACAAGTTAAGTAGGCGATGTGCTGCCACTTCATAAGGAAATAAATTGCATTTTATGGCAAAATGGCTATTCTTGTAGTTACTTTACGGCAAAAATGGCAGAACAAAAGAAAGGGCAAATTACCCGGAAGATAGGTATAACCGACAATGCCGCGTGCAGGTCGGTGTATGACCCGGCCACCAAAATTGTCTATTCAACTTATCTGGCGCAAGACAACAGCGGACAGGCCCGGGATGATTTTTACCGGCACATCGAAAACCTCGTCCATTTTGCCGGCCAATATCCGGTTAGGGGCATTCTGGCCGATTTGCGGCAGTTTTCGGGCCAGGTTTTACATGCCCTGGAGTACCTCGAGAAGGAGGTTATTCCGGTAATGAAAGCCAGGGGGCTCACCTGTGAAGCCTTTCTGTCGTCCCACGATTCACGGCTCCGGCAGCTATGCTTGCAGTTAACGGCCATGCAAAACCGCCAGGGGGTAGAAGCCAAACTATTCTATCTGCATGCTGATGCCGCTGCGTGGGTGGCCGCAACGGTTAATAACCATTACAGCCCTGTTGTAGGTGCCGAACCTGCCGGGGAAGGGGGCTCCGGGCAAAAGCTATAATTTATTCCGGAATTAACTGCCGGTAGCGCTCATAGCGCACTAAAATCTCATCTACATATTTTACCGGTTCGCTGCCCCGGGCATAGCCAAGTTTCACTACCGGGTCGGAATAGTATTTTTTGTTTGATAACCTGAGCAGGTAACCTTTTACCTCGTCCCACTTGGTGGGGTCGCCACCAAACTTCTCCGTTAGGGCGCAGGCATCATAAACATGGCCAATGCCCACATTATAAGAGGCCAGGATAAATTTTAATTGTTCCCCGGGGTTGGTTACCCTGGATTGCCATTGGCGTTCCAGCCAAAGCAGGTAATCGGTGCCGCCTCGCAGGCTTTGCCCGGGGTCGGTCCTGTTGGTTACCCCGTGGGCACGGGCGGTGGCCGGCATCATTTGCAACAACCCGGCAGCCCCGGCCCAGGATTGTGATTGCGGGTCAAACTGCGATTCCTGATAAACCATAGCGGCCAACAGGCGCCAGTCCCAGTTAAGCTTACGGGCATTTTGCTTTATTAAATCATCATAAGGCGATAGTTTTTGCCCGCTAAACGAGCTATAGTCACTACGGGCAATTTCTTTTGCCTTGCGGGTGCTGTTAAAATATTTGTCGTAGATGATTTTAATCAGCCCCTGTTTTTTAAGGCTTTTAATGCCATAGTTCAGGGTATCCAGCAGAACAGGGGCATTCTGCCGGACCGCCCAGGCTATCCTGCGGGGAAAGCTTACCGGTGTTTCTACATCCAGAATAGGGTAGTAGGCCCGGTTGACTTTGGCAATGTTTTCATCCGAAACGGTAAAGGCAAACAGGCCCTCGGCCACGTCCTTAATCAGTTGTTCGGTATCTTTTGCCGGGTCTTCTTCAATAATCGTTATGTCTCCGCCAATTTGTTCCGAAAGGGCCTCGAGGGCATCTACATACGAAGAATGATTAAGGACATGGATTTCCTTATCAATAAGATCTACCTGGTTGCGGATTAATGTCTTTTCTATCTCGTGCAGTTTCATCTGCCGCCAGTTCTCCGGCTTACGTTGCACCAACACCTGGCTTTGGGTGATATAATGGTGGGTAAAGGCAATAACTTTTTTGCGGGTTTTGGTGATGGTAAGCGGGTAGGCTATGATATCAATTTCGCCCCGGTTAAGCATATTAATGGTGGCCTCAATACTGGGTTCCACAATGATATTAACCTTCAGGTTAAAGTAATCTTCCAACCGCTTTAGCAACTCATACTCAAACCCCATTATCTGCCCCTTGTAAATAAAATATGAAGTAGAGCTGTAATCTACTGCTGCATTGATATAGCCGCGGGCAAGTATTTCGTCAAAATCCAGATCAACAGGCGGGATATGCCGGCTTGTTACGGATGTTTGCGGCTTATCTTGCTGCTGGTCCGAAGAACAGGCCATGGTAAAAACAAAAGCCAGAGAGAGGTAAAGTAAGCGCGGCATCAGCTATTTTTGTTGGTATATGGAAAAGTATAAAAAATATTTCGGTTTTGGGGTGTTTCGTGCCTTGCCTTTTGCCCTGGCCGCGCTGATTTTCTCTTGCAATGGCGGGGTCACCCCTACACCAGCACTACCGGTAGCGAGTGATTATACTGCCTGCGCCCCCACGGTGGCCAATACAACCTTTGATATTCTCACCTGGAATATCGAGAATTTTCCGCAACGTGCGGAATCTACGGCTGAGGTAGCTAAAATCATCACGACTACCGGTATTGACCTGATTGCTTTTCAGGAGGTTTCCTCGGCCAATGCCATGGAAAACCTTTTGGCCGAACTGCCGGGCTGGGAGGGAAGAATTGCGATTTCAGGAAATATTAACCTGGGTTATCTTTATAAGACAGCCGAAGTTTCCCTTACCGGGCTTACCACCCTATACGATAGCCTGAGCAGCCCTTTCCCCCGGCCACCCGTGGTAACAGTGGCTACCCATACTTCCGGCCTGACGGCCACCTTCATCAATATTCACCTTAAATGCTGTGGTGGTGCCGATAACGTTAGCCGCAGGACGGAAGCCAGCCGGTTGCTCAAGCAATTTATTGATACCAACCTGCCTGATGAGCCGGTTATTTTACTCGGTGACTTTAATGATGAGATCACCCCAGGTAGCGAGGGCACACCTTTTCAGAACTTTATTGATGCCGGCAACGACTACGTATTTGTTGATATGCAAATTGCCCTTGATGAAAACCTTGGCTGGTCGTACCCCTCCTGGCCCAGCCATATCGACCATATTTTAATCACCAATGAGTTGTTCGGCAATGTCCTTGAAACCGCAACCCTGTCGTTAGAAAAGTGTGCCAACGGTTACGCTACCATTGTCAGCGACCACCGTCCGGTTATGCTGCGGCTGGAATAGCCGGGTTTATCCGGGAGGCCCAGCACTCAAATCAAATGGTGAAACAACTCGGGGTTTTCATTCAGGTATTCGTACTTGAAGTTAAGCTTGTTCAGCCGCCCGACTAACCCTGCAAAGTCTTTTTTGTATTTTAATTCAATGCCAATCACGGCCGGGCCCCGCTCACGGCTATTCTTCTTTGAATACTGAAAATGGGTGATATCATCATTTGGGCCCAACACATCAACCAGGAATTCACGTAGTGCCCCGGCCCGCTGCGGAAAACTAACGATAAAATAATGTTTCAGCCCCTCATACAACAGCGAGCGCTCCTTGATTTCTTCGGTGCGCACGATATCGTTGTTGCCGCCACTCAACACACACACTACATTTTTGCCCTTAATTTCTTCCTGCAAAAAGGCCAGGGCAGCAATGCTCAGCACCCCGGCCGGTTCGGCCACAATGGCCTCCTCGTTATACATGCGGAGCAACACCGTACATACCAATCCTTCCGGCACGGTCATCACCCGGTCGAGGTGGTCACGGCATACCCGGAAGGTCAGCTCGCCCGGGGCTTTTACCGCGGCCCCGTCCACAAACTTGTCAATGTGCTCCAGGGTAACCGGCTTGCCGGCTGCCAGCGAAGCGTGCATGGCGGCTGCGCCCTCCGGCTCCACGCCAATTATTTTGGTTGCCGGTGAATGTTCTTTAAAATAGGTAGCCACTCCCGAGGCCAGGCCGCCCCCACCAATGGGCAGGATTAAATAATCAACAGGCTTAGTGCTGGCGGCCAGGATTTCTTTGGCCACCGTTCCCTGGCCGGCTATTACCAGGGGGTCGTTGAAGGGGTGGATAAAGGTGGCGGCACTGCGCTGGCAAAACTTCACCGCTTCGGCATAGGCATCATCAAAGGTGTCGCCTACCAGCACCACATCTACCTCGCTGCCGCCAAAGCCTTTCAGTTGGTTGATCTTTTGCCCGGGTGTGGGGGTAGGCATAAATACGGTGCCGCGGATACCCAGTTTATGGCAGGCATAGGCCACCCCCTGGCCATGGTTGCCGGCACTGGCGCAAACCACCCCGTTGGCCCGGGCGGCCGGGCTTATGGCGGCCATCCGGTTATATGCCCCCCTTATTTTGTACGACCTGACCACCTGCAGGTCTTCCCGTTTAAGCATGATTTCCGCCCCATAGCGTTCACTTAAATTGCGGTTGAGTGCCAAAGGGGTTGGCTCAACCAGGCCGTTTAATAAACCGGCAGCGGCCTCGATGGCCGCTGCTGTGGGTGCCGTGAGTTGTCCTGTAGTCAAGGCGCTTAGTTGTTTTCGGGCCGCAGCTTACGTACCTGGGCCCCGGTCTGCCACATCTCCGACTCGCGCAATTCCTGCAGTTCTTCTTCCAGCTTTTCGCGGTAATCGGGTTTACTACTTACTGTAATTACCCTTTCGGCTTCTTTGCCGGAAGACACGCGCTCATAAAGTTCATCAAATACCGGGGCGGTAGCTTCCCTGAACTTATGCCGCCAGTCGAGGGCGCCACGCTGGGCCGTTACCGAAGTGTTGGCATACATCCAGTCCATGCCGTTCTCCGCTACCAGCGGCATCAGGCTTTGGGTAAGCTCTTCTACGGTTTCGTTAAAGGCCTCGGAGGGGGAATGGCCGTTTTTGCGCAGCACATTGTACTGGGCTTCAAAAACCCCGGCCAGGGCGCCCATAAGAATGCCCCGCTCCCCGGTAAGGTCGGAGAACACTTCTTTTCTGAAGTCCGTTTCAAACAAATAGCCTGAGCCAATGGCGATACCGAGGGCGATCACCCGCTCGAAAGCTTTGCCGGTAGCATCCTGATAGATGGCATAGCTGGAGTTAAGCCCTTTGCCGGCTACAAACAACCTGCGCAGCGAGGTGCCGGAGCCTTTGGGGGCTACCAGGATCACATCTACACCTTCCGGGGGCACTATGCCTGTCTGGTCGTTATAGGTAATGCCAAAACCATGTGAAAAATACAGTGCCTTACCCGGGGTAAGGTGCTTTTTGATGACAGGCCACTGGGCTATTTGCCCGGCATCGGAAAGCAGGTACTGTATGATGGTGGCTTTGGCACAGGCCTCTTCTATCTCAAACAGGGTTTCCCCGGGCACCCAGCCATCGGCTACGGCCTTGTCCCACGATTTAGAGCCCTGGCGTTGGCCCACGATTACCGCTATGCCGTTGTCTTTCAGGTTTAACGATTGCCCCGGGCCCTGTACCCCATAGCCGATGATGGCCACTACCTCATCTTTGAGCACCGCTTGTGCTTTCGTTAAGGGAAACTCTTCCCGGGTAACTACATTTTCTTCTACTCCGCCAAAATTAATTTTTGCCATGTTTTCTGTTTTTTATTGATAATTGTTTTCTGATGTGAAATAATTTGCTTGTTCCAGTTCTTTCAGGAACTCATGTGTTTTACGTCTTGCTTTAGAGATGGCCACCCGGCCTGAGCGGACAAACTCCAGCAATCCGAAGGGCTCCAGTTTTTTGCGCAGCGCACGTATCTCATCACGGTGGCCGGTTTTTTCAATAACAATATGGTCACGCTCGATTACCAGGATGCGGGCGCCATTATTGCGCACTACCCTTTCAATGGTATTATTGTTTAAAAACGCTGCCGTGCCCATTTTAAACAGGGCAATCTCCTGGTAATACACCTCGTCTTCCCGGTACAGGAAAGAGCCCAGCACCTCCACCAGCTTGTTGATTTGCTTCACCACCTGCTCGGCCCGGTTAAAGGTTGACTGAATAATGATGGTGAACCGGCTAACCCCTTCAATTTCGGTTTCCGAAACATTCAATGCCTCAATATTCATCTTCCTGCGGGTAAAAATGATGGTAATGGCATTAAGTAAGCCGCTTTTATTCTCCGTTAGTACCGAAATGGTAAATACTTCTTCTTGTTCTTTCTCTTTCATATTCTTGCGCTTCTACGTTATTCCAGCCGCATATCGGTAACTGCGGCCCCGGAGGGGATCATCGGGAAAATATTTTCTTCTTTCTCTACGGCCACTTCCAACAGGTAGGGCCCTTCCCAGGCCAGCATGTCGGCAATGGCCCGGGCTAAACCTGCCCGCTCGGCAATACGTTTCGATTCCAGCCCAAACCCTTTGGCTACTTCGGCAAAAGCGGGGTTTACCATTTCGGTGGAGGCGTAGCGTTTTTCAAAGAACAACTGCTGCCACTGGCGCACCATACCCAGAAAATTATTGTTCAGCACAATAATTTTTACCGGCACATGGTACTGTACCATGGTGGCCAGTTCCTGGATGGTCATCTGTACCCCGCCATCGCCCACTACGGCTACTACCTGGCGGTTGGGGCTGGCCAGTTTGGCGCCAAAAGCGGCCGGCAGGGCAAACCCCATCGTACCCAGCCCCCCGGAGGTGATATGGCTATCGGGCCGGTTGAACTTATAATAGCGGGCCGTCATCATCTGGTGCTGGCCCACGTCCGAAACAATTACGGCCTCGCCTTTGGTTTGTTGCGACACCAGGTTAATTACCTCACCCATTTTAATCTGGCCTTCGGTGGGGGTGGTGTCGTGGTAAATAATTTTATCAAACTCTACCTGTTCCAACTCCCGGAAGCGGGCCCGCCACTCCGCGTGGGCGGCTGGTTTAATTTTTTCGTTCAAGGCCTGCAACACTTCCCTGGCATCGCCCAAAACCGGAATATCGGCCTTGACATTTTTATCTATTTCCGAGGGGTCTATTTCAATATGGATCACCTTGGCCTGCCGGGCATACTGGCTCAGGTCCCCGGTAACGCGGTCATCAAAGCGCATACCGATGGCAATCAGCACATCGCACTCGTTGGTAAGTTTATTGGGGGCATAATTGCCGTGCATGCCCAGCATACCTACGTAATTAGGGTGGTCATCGGGCATTACCGACAACCCCAGCAAGGTGCAGGCTACCGGAATATCGGCTTTTTCGGCCAGCTCCAGCAACTCTTTTTCGGCCCCCGACAACAAGATGCCGTGACCGGCCAAAATCAGGGGTTGTTGGGCGGCATTGATCAGGCTGGCCGCTTCGGCAACCCTGAATTCATCTAAATCGGGTACCGGTTTGTAGCTGCGGATGCCCTGGCAGGGCGCATAATGGAAATCGAGCAGGCCAAACTGGGCATCTTTGGTGATGTCTATCAGCACCGGGCCGGGGCGCCCGGAGCGGGCCACATAAAAGGCCCGGGCAATGGCTTCGGGTATTTCTTCGGCCCGGGTTACCTGAAAGTTCCACTTGGTAATGGGCATGGAGATGCCAATAATATCAATTTCCTGAAAGGCGCTGCTGCCCAACAGGCCCGAAGGCACCTGGCCGGTAATGCAAACCAGCGGGGTAGAATCAACCTGGGCATCGGCAATGCCGGTAACCAGGTTGGTAGCGCCCGGCCCGGAGGTGGCAAAGCATACCCCCACCTTGCCCGAAGCGCGGCTGTAGCCCTGGGCGGCATGTACGGCCCCCTGCTCGTGGCGGGTAAGCACGTGCGATATCTGCTCATCGAACTTAAACACCTCATCGTATATGGGCATAATGGCGCCTCCCGGGTAACCAAAGACCGTATCCACTCCCTCGTTAATGAGTGCGCGAATTACTGCCTCGGAGCCTGAAATACGGGCGCCATCGTTGATAGCGGGCATTGTGGTTAATGTTGATTCTTTTTCCATGTTATTCATCGGTAACGCACCCCTCGGATGCCGTGGCAACTAATTTTGCATATTTATAGAGGCTGCCCCTGGTCTTTTTTAAGGGTGGGGCCTGCCAGTTTTTTCTGCGCTCAGCCAGCTCTTCTGCGCTCAGTTCAACCTCAAGGGTGTTCTTTTCAGCATCAATGCTGATGATATCGCCATCTTTTACCAGGGCAATATTGCCTCCCACCTGGGCTTCGGGGGTAATGTGCCCCACCACAAAGCCGTGGGTGCCACCCGAAAAGCGGCCATCGGTAATCAGGGCTACTTCCTTGCCCAGGCCGGCCCCCATAATGGCGGCCGTAGGTTTCAGCATTTCGGGCATGCCCGGGCCGCCTTTCGGGCCTTCATAGCGGATAACCACCACATCTCCGGCCATCACCTTGCCGGCACTGATGCCATCGTTGGCTGCGTACTCACTTTCAAACACTTTGGCCGGGCCGGAAAACGTAAGCCCTTCCTTGCCGGTTATTTTGGCTACCGCCCCTTCGGTGGCCAGGTTGCCATAAAGTATCTGCAAATGGCCGGTAGGCTTTATCGGTTGGTCCCAGGCGCTGATCACCTCGTTATCGCCCAGGTCCGGTACCGCGGCCAGGTTTTCGGCAATGGTTTTACCGGTTACGGTCAGGCAGTCGCCATGCAAATACCCCTGGCGCAGGAGTAACTTCATTACCCCGGGCACCCCGCCAATTTTGTGCAGGTCTTCCATGACAAACTTACCGCTGGGTTTCAGGTCGGCCAGAAATGGGGTTTTGTTGCTGATACGCTGAAAATCAGCCAGGGTAAGCGCCACCCCTACGGCTTTGGCCATGGCGATCAGGTGCAGTACGGCATTGGTAGAGCCGCCTAAAACGATAATCAGGGTGATGGCATTTTCAAAAGCCTTTTTGGTAAGGATATCCCGCGGTAAAATATTCTTGCTCAGCAGGTTGTGCATCGCTTCGCCAAGGGTCAGCAATTCTTGTTGTTTAGCTTTGCTGATGGCCGGGTTAGACGAATTGTACGGCAGGCTCAGGCCCAGCGCCTCGATGGCCGAGGCCATGGTATTGGCGGTGTACATGCCCCCGCAGGCACCGGGCCCCGGGCAGGCGTTTTCTACCACCCCCTGAAAATCTTCCTCCGATATTTTGCCGGCAATTTTTTCGCCCAGCACCTCAAAGGCCGAGACCACATCCAGTTTTTTTGTTTTGTAATGACCAGGGGCAATGGTGCCGCCATAAACTAAAATGGCCGGACGGTTAAGGCGGCCGATGGCCATCATGGCCCCGGGCATATTTTTGTCACAGCCTACTACGGCTACCAACCCGTCATAGCTTTGGGCATTCATTACCGTTTCAATTGAATCGGCAATAATGTCGCGGGAAGGCAGGGAGTAGCGCATGCCGGGGGTGCCCATAGAAATGCCATCGCTGACCCCTATGGTATGAAAAACCAGGCCCACCAGGTTATGTTCATTGATATTTTGCTTAATGGCAGCCGCCAGGCCATTAAGGTGCATATTGCAGGGGTTACCGTCAAAGCCGGTGCTGGCAATGCCAATTTGCGGTTTTTTCAGGTCTTCACGGCTTAAACCAATGGCGTGCAGCATTGCCTGGGCAGCCGGTTGGGTAGGGTCCTGGGTTACGGTTTTGCTGTATTTGTTTAATTCTGGCATTCTTTACTTATTGTTTTACTTATTATTAACTGGTATAGATTGCCGGTTGCTGCTGTCCTGCAGCCGGGCTTCTACCTTCTGTCTTTCGTCCTGTCTGCCGTAAGGCAGGTTTCTGCCTCTATACAATCGTCAGGCCTTGCGATTCTTCCCTTTTAATGCGGTGCTGATAGACCCCGGCCAAAACCGCTCCCATGCTGTCGGCCCAATCTTTTTTCATTACTATCCCTTCAATGGATTTTACCCCTACTATCTCGGTGGCCGTGCCGGTAAGAAAGGCCGAATCGGCATCATGGAGCATGGTTACCGGAATTGCCTGCTCCCTGATTTCGAAGCCCAGTTCTTTGGCATACGCAAACATGGTGTTGCGGGTGATCCCGGGCAGGATATGGCCTTCTTCGGGGGTGTACAGCACCCCGTCTTTTTCCAGGAAAAAATTCGCCCCGGGGGCCTGGGCAATGTTGCCGTCCACATCCAGCATCAGGGCCTCATCGGCACCCCGCTTGCGCACTTCATACGAGGCCAGGATGGAATTGGTATAATTGCCGGTAAGTTTGGCCGTATTGGGCAGTGATTTCCTGTCGGGCCGCTGGTAGGAAGAAATAGCCAGGTTTAACTGCCCTTTGCCCAGCAGCGCCCCCCACTCCCAGGCGGCTATCAGCAGCCGTGGTTTGCCCTTGATGGTCAGCTCCATATTGGGCCCCATAAATACCAGGGGCCGCACATAGGCATTGCGCAGGTTGTTCTTTTTTAACAACTGATGGGTGATTTCAACCAGCTCCGCAGCCGTATAATCAATTTTTAAATGCAGGGTCTTTACCGAATTAAGCAAACGCTTATAATGCTCGGTGGCTTTAAACAGGCTCATCCCGGTAGCGGTGTGATAAGCCCTGATCCCCTCAAAGGCACCAATACCATAATGAAAGGTTTGGTTAAACACATCGATGTTGGTTTCGCTGGCTTTGGCCCAGTTGCCATCAATAAAAAAAATGCTGTCTTGATTGTAATACACCGTAATTAATATTTATCCTGTTTATTCCTGATTTTCTACACCAACGCTGCCGTTTTTATGATGTCCACAACTTTATCGCCTGCCTCGCTGGTACCGATAGGGTTGGCGGGGTTAAGGTCTTCGGTTACATAGCCCTGGTTAATGGCGGAGGTTACCGCCTCTTTAATAACCTTTGCCTCTTTGGTCATGTTAAAAGCATAATCCAGCAACATGGCAGCCGAGAGGATGGCCCCCACGGGGTTGGCTTTGTTTTGGCCGGCCACCTGTGGATAGGAACCATGAATAGGCTCAAACAGGCTGACGTGGTTGCCCACCGATGCCGAGGGCAACAGACCGAGAGACCCCGATATCACCGAAGCTTCATCGGTTAATATATCGCCAAACATATTTTCGGTTACCACCACATCAAACCCGGCCGGGTTCTGAATGATTTTCATGGCGGCATTATCAACAAACATGAAATCCAGGGTTACCTGCGGGTAATCCCCGGCCATGCCGGTAACTGTTTCGCGCCATAACCGCGAAGTGGCCAGCACATTAGCCTTATCTACCAGGGTAAGCCGGCCGGAACGTTTACCGGCTGCCTCAAAAGCCAGCCGGGCAATCCGTTCTACCTCATACCGGGCATACACACAGGTGTCATAGGCTTTGTCACCGTTTTCGCTGCGGCCGCGGGGCTCGCCAAAATAAATGCCCCCGGTAAGCTCCCGGAACACCACGAAGTCAACCCCTTTGATCACCTCGTTCTTCAGGGGCGACATGCCGGCCAGGCTTTCGTAGGTGGTTACCGGCCTGATATTACCGAAAAGGCCCAGTTCCTGACGCATTTTCAGCAGCCCTTGTTCCGGCCGCACTTTGGCTGCCGGGTCGTTATCATATCTGGGGTCCCCGATGGCGCCAAATAAAATAGCATCGGCAGCCTTGCACAACTCCTCCGTAGCCTGCGGGAATGGGTTGCCCGTAGCCTCAATGGCGGCCGCGCCAATCAGCCCTTCGGTGAAGGTGAACGTATGCCCGTAAATATCGGCTATGGCCTGTAAGGCCTTGATTGCCTGGCTGGTTACCTCCGG
>JALSJF010000211.1 GCA_026989505.1 Cyclobacteriaceae bacterium | reverse complement strand
CTAACGAACTTCGGAGGGCGAAGGTGGAGAATATCGGATTCGAACCGATGACCTCTACGCTGCCAGCGTAGCGCTCTAGCCAACTGAGCTAATCCCCCATGTATTTTATCATCCGTCCAATGACAAACCAATTTACATTATAGCTGCACTACCAGCACACTCGCCTGCCGGCAGGCAGGCTAATCCCCCAATAATTAAAGGACTGCAAATATAGAAACAAGAAACTAACATCTCAAAACAAAACCCTACAATACTCTGCGCGCCTGACGGAATCTTTTCTTCCAGTAAGGGTTTCCCAGGCTGCTCTCCGTTACCCCCTTGCTGGTAGAGGCGTGGATGAAAATCACTTCCGCCCCACGTACTTCGGTCACCAGCCCCACATGGGTTATTTTGCGTTTCTTCTTGGTAGTGGCAAAAAATACCAGGTCGCCTTTCTTTATTTCATCTTTGCCCACCCGCTTACCCACTTTCTTCTGCGCTGCCGAAGTGCGTGGAATGTCATAGCCAACAGCTTTAAAAGCATTGAGCAACAGGCCGGAGCAATCCATACCCTTACGCGTAGTGCCACCCCATTTATACGGTGTACCGGTAAAGGAACGGGCGGTTTTGATAACCACTTCCACCTTCTGGCGCTTCGACATGCGGTTACCGCAACCGCCCAGCAAGAGCACCAAGGCCAACAATAAATAAAAAACTAAGGGGCTGCGGTTAACCATAATCTTCACAAGTGCAAAATAAACAAAACAATAGTGGTAATAAAACGTCCTGCAGACTAACTTTGGTATAGCAATGGGCAAGCGAAAAAAGAAACGTGAACAATTAAAAAGCATCAGTAACCGGTTTGCCGGGGATATCCTGACAGATGAAACCTCGCGTTTACTTTATGCCACCGATGCTTCTTCCTACCGCCAGGTGCCGCTGGCCGTGGTTTTCCCAAAAACCACCGAAGACATCCAACTGCTGGTAGCCTTTGCCCACGAGCATAAAACCTCGCTGATACCGCGTACGGCCGGCACCTCGCTGGCCGGCCAGGTGGTGGGCAAAGGTATTGTGGTGGATGTTTCCAGGTATTTCAACAAAATCCTCGAATATAACGATGCCGAAAAATGGGTAAGGGTACAACCTGGGGTTATCCGTGACGACCTTAACCGCTACCTGCAACCCTTTGGCGTTTTCTTCGCCCCGGAAACCTCCACCGCCAACCGGGCCATGATTGGCGGCATGGTAGGCAACAACAGTTGTGGGGCCAATTCGGTGGTTTATGGCAGCACCCGCGAACACCTGCTGGAGGTGAAAGCTGTACTTAGTGATGGATCAGAGGTTGTGTTCGGGTCACTATCGCATGATGAGTTTGCCCGGAAATGTCAGCAGCCATCGTTGGAGGGCAGCCTGTACAACCATATCAACAGCCTCCTGGGCAACCCTGAGGTAAGGGAAAACATCACCCGGCATTACCCGCAAGCCAATGTTCCCAGACGCAATACCGGCTATGCCCTGGATATGCTGATGCAGGCGGAGCCGTTCATGGATAATGAACAACCATTCAACTTTTGTAAACTTATTGCCGGCTCCGAAGGCACGCTGGCGCTGATCACCGAAATAAAGCTAACCGTTTCACCCCTGCCCCCAGCACGGCAAGGGCTTATTTGCGCCCATTTCAATAGTATTTACGATTCGCTGAAGGCAGCACAAATCGCCCTGAAATACAGCCCCTCGGCTGTAGAGTTAATGGACCACTACATCCTCGAGTCAACACGCAACAACCTCACTTACAGCCCCTATATGTTCTTTGTTGAAGGGGAACCACAAGCCATCCTGGTAATAGAGTTACGCGACACGGCCGATGAACCTATCCGGGAAAAAGCCGGGCACTTGATAGCCGAGTTAACGCAAGCCGGCCTGGGTTACCACTACCCTGTGGTCTGGAACGAACAAGCCACACTCGTCTGGGAGTTACGCAAGGCCGGCCTCGGCCTGCTGTCTAACATGCCGGGCGATGCCAAGCCGGTGCCGGTGGTAGAAGACACCGCAGTAGCCATGGATGACCTGCCCGAATACATCAACGAGTTTAATGAACTTCTGAAAAAATACGGCCTCAGTTCCGTGCACTATGCCCATGCCGGCTCGGGCGAGTTACATCTGCGGCCTATTTTAGACCTGAAAACAGTAGAAGGCAACCTCACCTTCCGCAGCATTGCCGAAGAGGTAAGCAAACTGGTGAAAAAATATAACGGCTCCCTCAGTGGCGAACACGGTGACGGCCGCCTGCGGGGCGAGTTTATCCCGTTTATGATTGGCGAAGAGGCTTACGGCTACCTGGTGGACCTCAAAAATACCTGGGACCCCAAAAACATCTTCAACCCGGGTAAAATTGTCGATACCCCTTCCATGAACACCAACCTGCGGTTTGACCCCGGGCAGTTCACCCCGGAATACGCTACCGTGCTTGATTTTTCGGCTACCCTGGGCATTGTCCGGGCGGCCGAACAGTGTAACGGCTCGGCCGACTGCCGCAAAAGTGCCGAGGCCGGAGGGGTAATGTGCCCTTCGTACATGGCCACCAAAGATGAAAAGCTAACCACCCGCGCCCGCGCCAATATCTTCCGCGAAATTGCCGGCCGTGAAAATGACGGCAACCCCTTCCTGAGTGAACAAATAAAGGAGGTGCTTGACCTCTGCCTGTCGTGCAAAGGTTGTAAATCCGAGTGCCCCTCGAATGTGGATATTGCCAAAATTAAAACCGAATTCCTGCACCAACACCAGGTGGTAAAAGGTGTCCCTTTCCGCAGCAGATTAATCGGCCATTATGCCAAAACCAATGCCCTGTTGGCCCCGGCCCCCTGGCTGTATAACACGTTTATCCGCCTCACCCCGTTGGCCTGGTTGTTTAAAAAAGCGGTTGGCTTTGCCCCGGCCCGGTCGTTGCCAAAACTAAACAAACAAACCTTTGTAAAATGGTTTGCCGCCAACAAACCCCGGCATTTTGGCCTTGCTCAAGCACAGGCCGATAGAAAAGTATGGCTCTTTGCCGATGAATTTACCAATTATAACGACCTGGCAGCCGGACAAGCCGTGGTGTTGGCGCTTACCCGCCTGGGGTACGATGTACAATTGCCGGCTACCGCAGAGAGTGGCCGCTCCTATATCTCCAAAGGCATGCTAAACGAGGCCGGGGAGCTGGCCAACCAGAATATTGCTGCCTTAAAAGATAAGGTAGCTGCAGCCGCTCCGCTCATTGGCATTGAGCCTTCGGCCATTCTTTCCTTTCGGGATGAATACCTTGACCTGGCCGAAGATAAAGCTGCCGCCCGCC
This sequence comes from Cyclobacteriaceae bacterium, assembly GCA_026989505.1. GTDB lineage: Bacteria > Bacteroidota > Bacteroidia > Cytophagales > Cyclobacteriaceae > S012-113. Next base: position 9,173 of record JALSJF010000211.1, on the reverse strand, counting down.
AACTGGCCAAAAACGCCCTGCTGTTCGAAGAATTTATTGACCGCGAAAGCAAAGCCGGCAGGATTGACACCACATTGTTTAGCCCTTTGCCCGTAACCATCAAATACCACGGGCACTGCCATCAGAAGGCCCTGTCGGAGGTTGCAGCCCTGGAAAACACCCTGAAGCTAATACCAGAGGCAGCCATTGAGCAGATACCCTCGGGCTGCTGCGGCATGGCGGGTTCTTTTGGTTATGAAAAAGAGCATTATGCATTGTCGATGCAAATTGGTGAGTTAGTGCTCTTTCCGGCTGTGCGGGAAACACCGGCAGCAGGGCTGGTGGTAGCCCCCGGTACCAGTTGCCGGCACCAGATCAAAGACGGCACCAACACCATCGCTTACCATCCGGCCGAGGTGCTGTGGAAGTCGTTGGCACCCGCTTGACCGGTAGCCATGCCTAATTGGTCAGCGTGAGTTCAATGGCGAGCAGGCTGTATTTGTTTTTATAGGCCCTGGCGATATAGGCACTGTTGTTCTGCGGCCACTGGCGCCAGGTGCCTTTTATCAAAAACCAACTGTTGGCATTGGTTTCGGCAGGCACGGCACCTACTGCCGGCTCATAACGCACACCCTCTTTTTTATCATTGGTAACATCGAAATATTCAAATTCGTGCCTGTTCCCCTCAATGATTAACCACTCAACGGCTACAAAAAAACCTTTTTCAGGGATAACTATACCCAATGCATCCAGGTCAACTGCAATTTTTCTTTTTCCTTTACGCGCATCAACAAGGATATTTTTTCCATACAAGTACCCTTCTGGGCGGCCATCGGCAGCCACCGTGTATAACCTGATATTAAACCTGGCCTTTGCAATTTTGGAATTGGTCAGGACATAAAGGGTTTTCAGATAGGGTGTAGCAGCATATGCATCCTTATATGGGAAAAACCTTGCCACAATCCACGGGCGGCCACCGCAAGCAAAATAATGGTTGATCTTACTTTTCCTGAACCGCCCGACCTGCTGTTCAATTTCTGCCGCAGCGATGGTCACCTCTGATAATATCAGCGCCTGGGGCTTAAGCAACAGCGGACTGAAACCCCCAGTGGCAGCTACACGCCTGGTGGCATAACCAATAGCCGAGAATACAATATGGTCTTCGTCCGCCACTCCCGACAAAGCAAAATTGCCAGTGGTATCCGATGTGGTCCCGTTGTTTTCCCCTTCAACCCAGATGTTCACATAAGCTACCGGCTGACGGGTAACACTGTCTAACACCACCCCCTTAACCTGGGCCCTACTGAGTAGCGGCCAGCATAAAATGAATATTGGCCCAAAAACCCGGCACATCATCCTGCCGGTTTTATTCTTCATCCTGTAAATCCTCCTCCCTGGCATGGCTAAAAGTAGGTATTTACCACAAATTTAAATTGTTCTATAAATATCTTCCTAACGCTTGTCAGGTTGTTTTGTTCATAGAACAAGAGCATAGCTAATCGTTCTAACTCCTTTTTATCCCCAAGTTCGCTTAGTCCGGCAATATTCCGGGTGTATTGAGCCTGTAAAGAATGTAACTTCTCCATTTCTTCTGGCGAAAACAACCCGACATTGGGCAAGACTTCTGTTAGCAGCGGGAAGTTGAAGTTTCATTAATATCCCTTTCATCAATCTCCCGCGCATAATATGCCTTACTATCTATAGGTTCAAACAAGGTATAGAAAGGGGATAATTGATACCGCGTAGCCCTCCCTTTCCCAGTTGATACGATCAACCTGGCCTGTATTTAATTTTGCCAGGGCCCTTTTCACGGTTGCCAGGCTTTTTTGCCCGTCAACCCCTTGCCGGATTTCCGTTGAGGAACACCTTGGGTTTTCCCTAATATACACTATAAGTAAGTCTACTATTTGCACATTATGCTATTTGGCTCAAAAATATAGTCTATTTGGTTCAAAATTCTGCCTTTTTGAGCCGTATTTGTATAGCTAATGAGCCAAAAGGCTGTTGCCTGCGGCTGGTCCCGGGAAAAATCAGCTTTGCCTACCCTTATACATGCGAATATAAATTCCCGGTGACCTGAAAATCTACCGCCTATTTTGTTCTTTTGAACCTATGTGCGGCATTACCGGTATTTATGCGTTTAACCTGGTGGGCGCGGTGAATATGATTAACCTGGCCAAAGCTACCGCTGCTATCAGCGCACGCGGGCCGGATAACCAGGGGCATTTTCATGACCAAACGGTGGGCCTGGGGCATCGCAGGTTATCAATTATTGATACCTCGGAACAAGCCAACCAGCCGATGCAGGATGCTACCGGGCGTTATATTATCGTTTATAATGGCGAGATTTACAACTTCCGGCAACTGCGTCAGGAACTGGAAGCTGCCGGCTGCCGGTTCACCTCGGCTGCCGATACCGAAGTGCTCCTGCAACTGTTTATCCGTGAAGGACAGGATTGCTTAGTGAAACTAAACGGGTTTTTTGCCTTTGCCGTTTACGACCGCGAAGAAAAGCAACTGTTCATTGCCCGCGACCGCTTTGGTATCAAACCTTTGCACTATTATCTTGATCAGGATAAGCTGATTTTCGCCTCGGAACTGAAATCCGTTTACGCTTATGGTATCGATAAAGCGCTCGACTATACTACCCTTTATTCCTACCTGCAGCTAAATTACGTGCCCGCGCCCCGGTCAATGTTGCAGGGTATAAAAAAATTGTTGCCGGGGCATTACCTGACCGTGGCCAACGGCCGGGTAGAAACACATCAATACTATCAAATAGCAACCAAAACAAGCCCTTTTAGCGGCTCTTTTACCCAGGCAACTGCCCGCTTCCGTGACCTGATGGAAGAATCGGTGGTTGACCGGCTGGTGGCCGATGTGCCGTTAGGCACCTTTTTAAGCGGTGGTGTGGATTCAACAGTGGTTACCGCCATTGCCGCCCGCCATGTTGAGGGGCTGAAGACGTTTTCCGTAGGCTTCAGGGACGAACCTTTTTTTGATGAGACAAACTATGCCCACAAAGCAGCCGAACTGCTGCAAACCGACCATACAGTTTTCAAGCTCACCAATAACGATCTCTACCGGCATGTATTCGCCATGCTGGATTATCTTGATGAACCTTTTGCCGATTCCTCGGCCCTGGCGGTGTATATTCTCAGCCGGGAAACCCGGAAGCATGTTACCGTGGCCTTGTCGGGCGATGGGGCCGATGAACTGTTTGCCGGTTATAACAAACACGCGGCCCTGTTAACAATGCAGCATGGGGGCCTTACCGCTACCGTGGCCAAAACCCTGTGGCCATTATGGAAGTTGCTGCCCAAATCGCGCCATAATGCCCTGACCAATAAGTTCCGCCAACTGCACCGTTTTGCCGGGGCCGCCAGAATGGGCCCTGCCGACCGCTACTGGGCCCTGGCTGCCCTGGGCACTGCCCAACATGCCCAAACGCTGCTGGCACCCTCTTTCGACAAGGTAACCGAATCTGCCTGGGCGGCCCTGAAAGAGGGCCATACCCAACAACTTGGCGCCAACCCGGGCTTAACTTCTTACCTGCTGGCCGACCTGGGCCTGGTGTTGCCCAACGATATGCTGACTAAGGTAGATTTAATGTCGATGGCCCACGGGCTGGAAATACGGGTACCCTTCTTAGACCACAGGGTGGTGGAGTTTGCCTTTGGCCTGCCGGACGAGATGAAGATCACCGGCAAAATACGCAAAAGGGTAGTGCAGGAAGCTTTCCGCTCGTGGCTACCGAAAGAAATCTATAACCGCCCCAAAAAAGGCTTTGAAGTACCGTTGCTCACGTGGTTTCGTACCGAAATGCGCCCGTTAATAACCAACGACCTGCTGGCAGACGAATTCATCCACGGGCAGGGCATTTTTTCCGTACCGGCCGTGGCCAGGTTAAAAAAGCAACTTTTTTCCCGTAACCCGGGTGATGTGCACGCCCATATCTGGGCCTTGTTAGTTTTTCAATGGTGGTGGAAAAAGTATTTTCTTGCGTAACTTTCCCTTTTAATAATCAATAATGATGGAATATCAGAATTTAGGTAAATCGGGGCTTAAGGTAAGCCGTTTGTCATTTGGCTCATGGCTAACCTTCGGCTCGCAAATAGGCGATAATGTGGCTGACAAACTGCTGACCTACGCTTATGACAATGGGGTGAACTTTTTTGATAATGCCGAAGTCTATGCCTACGGCCGCTCGGAAGAAGCCATGGGCAAAATATTGAAGAAAAAAGGCTGGGGCCGGGACACCTATATTGTGTCCAGCAAAGCCTATTTTGGCCACGTGCCCGAAGGTGCCCCCACCCAGACAGGCCTGCACCGAAAGCATCTGGTTGAAGCCTGCGAGGCTGCCCTGCAGCGGTTGCAGTTAGATTACCTTGATTTATATTTCTGCCACCGCCCGGACAAAGAAACGCCTATAGAGGAAACCGTGTGGACCCTGCACAACCTGGTTACCCAGGGAAAAATATTGTACTGGGGCACCAGCGAGTGGAGCGCTCAGGAAATTACGGAAGCCCATATGGTGGCCCGCCAGCACCACCTGATCGGCCCAATTGTTGAGCAGCCGCAATACAATATGCTGCACCGTGATAAGGTAGAGGTGGAGTATAGTCAGCTCTATAAGACCGTGGGGTTGGGCATCACCATCTGGTCGCCATTGGCTTCGGGTGTGCTTACCGGTAAATATAGTAAAGGGGCCAGGCAGGCTACAAGGCTTACCAACCCCAGGAACGAATGGTTAAAAGAGGCCGTGTTAACCGAAGCCAATATCAGGAAAGCCGAAATACTTGGTGAACTGGCCGGGGATTTGGGTATTAGCATGCCGCAACTGGCTATTGCCTGGTGCCTGAAGAACGATAACGTGAGTACCGTGATCCTGGGCGCCTCCAAATTAGGGCAGCTCAAGGAAAACATGCAAGCCCCGGCAGCCGTTGAATTGCTTACGGATGAGGTAATGAAAAAAATAGAGAAAATCCTGGATAACAAGCCGGTAGCGCCACAGTTTTAGGGGCTATCCGGGGGCAGGTTAAGCTGTTAAGGGAACTTTTATTTCACCTATATGGGTCCTACCCGGCAGCAGCTTTTGCAAGTTTCCTGCAATTACAAAGAATACAACGGCTTTGATAAAATGAGTGCGCCCACTCTCTCTCGAAAGACCTGGAAGTATCAAACTAATTTGGCCTTCCTACCAAGCAGGCGCTTCATTTCACCTATTGGTATGGGCTTTTCAAGCTAATTCACAAATCATTTTTACATTTCTTCTGTTCTTGCCCCAGTCGAAAATTTGTGTTTTTAAAACACATTTGCTTTTTACCCTAACTATATTATTTTCAATAAATTGTATTTTAATCTTTTCGCCCCATGAGAATAAATTTGGATTTGTTAAAATAACAATCACATCGTCTTCTTTTGAGCAACTAAAATTTTTATTAGTGACGAGATTTCTAACTCGTGCTATAAAGGACTCCCTATCAAAGGAAGCCCTAAATGTTTTTTCATAACTAGCTGTCATAACCAATAATATGTATTTTGTGATACAAATAGGCCTACTCATAAACACCTATAGCCATTGTTATAGATCCTGCTGTAAGGCCAACCAATGCACCCAGAGGGCCTGCTAATAATCCACCTGCAATACCCTCAACCACATCTGCCCAAACAATTTTTTGATAATCTTCATCCGCAATTCCTGTAATTCGACCATTAGGAGAATCCTTATAAGCGGCCAACCATTGATCAAGATTTGCTGACCAATATTCCGCTGATGCCTTATAAACAATGATAAGATTCCTGATGCCATTTTTGTCATAAATACTAATAGATGTCGAAGAAATTACATCGTTCTCTAATTGCTCCAAGTAGGCAAGTTCATTTTCTAAATTATCAAGTTCACCGGTTCTAGTGAAGAATTCAGTCAGAAACTTATATGTCTCTGGCTGTATTTCTGATTTATTAGCTTCCAAATATAGAAATGGATCGAAATCTATTTCTTGCTCTGCCAGTTTTGAGTTGGGATTTATTCCTGTTGCATTAAATATTCTGTACTTAATATCGGAAGTGTTGATTGAATATTTATCCAGAAAGTAGGTATCGACTAGACGTAATCTTGAATCTACATCTTTGCCACGCAGGTTATTTTTGTTAAGGTTGAACCACGAATTTAGTTCATCATTGTGCTTTTGACCAAGGTCAGTGTATAGTTCTACTCCTTGAAAGATAGCACTTGTTTCAGGCTGAATAGCAGTCTGTTGATTTTCAACATCACATGCTAACAAAAACAAAGCAAACAGGGCAAAAACACTGGCTACCAGCATAACTTTTCTTAAATTTTTCATGTTTTGTAAGTGGTTTAACGGTTGGTATAACAATCGTGGTTTTTGTGTTGCATCTGCGGCAAAAACTATGGTTTGTTATACAGTGTTATGGGCTTTATTTTAGTTTAAAACTAACTGGTAGAATCATTCTACAACTAACTTCTTTTCCATTCTTTTTACCCGGAATCCACTTAGGTGATTGAAGAATGGCTTGTTGAAACTCTTCTCCACAACAGTTGTAAAAACCTTTCAAGATAGTTACTTTTTGTATTGAACCTTCAGCATCAATAATCAATTCGATTATTGCCTTGCCTTCTATATTATCATTTTTTGCTTTTTTGGGATATTCTACGTTTTTATGATTATTTCACTGATACTGACCCACCTATTTCACTATGAATTGACCCACCCCTTACCGGCGGATCTGGCGGCTAATTTACCGATAAAAATTTAATCATTGTGCCGGAGTGATTTTCCTTTTAAATCTATTCTGTTTGCATGAGCGGTTAGTCTGTCCAAAATGGCATCTGCCAGGGTTGGATCATTCAGGTATTCATGCCATTTTGCTACTGGAAGTTGAGAGACGATGATGGTGCTTTTTCGTCTGTATCGATCTTCCAGTATTTGCAACAGGGCAAGCCTCGTATCGGCATTGAGCGGTTGCAGTCCAAAGTCATCCAGTACCAGCAAGTATGTTCTCTCAATTTGATTGAGCATCTTGATAAAGGTTCCGTCCAATTTTGCCAATGTCACTTTTTCTATAAAGCGGTTCATATTAAAATACAGCGTTTTATATCCCATCAGACAGGCCTGGTGACCCAGGGCACATGCCAGATAACTCTTTCCACAGCCGGTGGCTCCGGTAATCAGGATGTTTTCAGCTTTATCTATCCATGAGCAATCGGCCAGAAGACTTAGCTGTTGGCGGGTCAGGTTGCGCTCTTTTGAGCACTTTATTTCCTCCATCATGGCCGCATAGCGTAGCTTACTGAGCCTCAGATACAATTCTGTACGCTTCAAGCGTTTGTTTTCGATTTCGTGTTGTACCAGTTGTGCAAGAAGCTGGTGGGCTTCAGGTTGGCTGTTTACTGGCAGCGAAAGCACGGCCTCATAGCTACGGGCCATGCCATGCAATTTGAGTTGCTGGAGTTGTTCCAGTGTGGCTTGTGTATTCATAATAGTTATTGTATTAATTGGTTAAACATAATTTTGTGAACCTCGTATATTTTTGTTGGCTGGCGTTTTAAACTCCTGGTCAGCAGTATTTCTTAACTGCTTATCCATATTGTTTTTCAGGATATTGTTGATAATACCGAAGTTAACCCTGGGGCCCTGAAGCACTAAACTACAGGCTGCTTCCAGGCGGTCTTGTCCGTATTTGTTTCCCAGGCGTAAAATGCCCAGGCAGGCGTTATAGGTTTGTTCAGGGAAAGACTTCGATTCCAGTACTTGTGCAACCGCCTGGCGGGTAGAGGGTCCTGTTTTTGATGCCTGCCGGAGAAAATAACCTGCATCCCAGCCTTTTTGCTCCATGATGGCCTTGTGGTTTTCGGGCATATGCTCTTTGAGCGTGCTGTAGCCATGCCGGCGGTAATTGCGCCGGTGTAAGGCAATACGCTTGTGCTCATGGTAAATCTCCACAGTATCCGAAGTGTAAGCCGCTTTTACTTTTTTTCCGCTGTAGCGCCATGGAACACTGTATTGATGCATATCTTCACCCAATATGATGTGATAGTTTTTCTGCACCTTAGCAACCACCGTTTTCTTTACTTCAAAAACCCTGCCCGGAAGGGGTTGTAGCAAGGCTCGTTCATACCGCTCGAAGACATCTTTTCTGCTATAATCCCTGCCCTTGAAATTGCGTGTGTTTAATGCTTCCAATTCAATCCTTATCAAGGTGTTAAGTTCTTTCAGGTTATAACAACGTGCATCTCTGAGTTTGCCATAGATTCGTTTGTAGGTTACATTCACGCTGATCTCCACGGTAGCTTTATCACGAGGCTTTCTTACCCGTGCAGCCATGAAGGTGGTTTGATAATGCACCGATAGCTGATCGATCAACTCGGTGAAAATTGGTTCATAGCGGTTGGCTTTTTTGACTACACTCTTCAAATTATCACATAAGACACTTTGCGGTACTCCGCCCAGATACAAAAAAGCATTGCTGAGACCTTTTACAAAATCCTGTTGCTTTTGACTTGGAAGAGCTTCTGCATAAATATAACTACTGAAGGGAAGAGCCGTTATAAGCACTTCACAATCAATAACCTCTCCGCTTTCCTTGTCGATATAACTTAGCTTGTCCCCTGCAAAATCCACCATAATTTTTTCCCCGGGCCGGTGAGAAAATATGGCCGTTACATCCTTCTTGCCAATATATTCATTGAGGTGATGGCAAAAGCGGGTATAGCCATATCCATCAGCAAACTCCTGCCGGTATTCCTCCCATAGCAATTGCCGGGTAACATGCGGCTTTTTGAGGTCTTCGGCATATAAAGGAAGTTTCTCTTGTAAGTGCGTGTGCCGGGCTTCTACAGTAGGTGGCCTGTAGGGCTCATACATCAACCCCATTAATGCTTCATCATCTAATTCAAGCGCATTTTGCAGCTTATATCCGCTTGATATAATCATCCGGATATATCCTTTGATCGTGTTACGCGACACACCCGTATTGCGAACTATCGCCCGAATAGAAGTGCCATTGATTTTTTGTCGTAGAATGTTGCGAATCTGTTCCATTGTTTTTCTTTTTCCAGCCATAGTTCTTTGAGTTTTTTTACCCAAAGAAAATAGGTTACAGATTCCGGTAAGGGGTGGGTCAGTATCGACTGAAATACCTGGGTCAGTATCAACTGAAACAGGTGGGTC
>JALSJF010000210.1 GCA_026989505.1 Cyclobacteriaceae bacterium | reverse complement strand
CATCAGCCCTGCGGGCGAAAAATTCATGTGAATTTTTCGGGTTAGTTGCAACGGCAAAAAACGTATTTTGCCGACTTGAAATGGACAAGCCAGGGAAAAAATCATTTGGCGCTTTGCCGCCAGCCCGGCCGGGCTGGCGGTAGCGCTTGTTCCAGAAGTCTTTCATTCGTTTATTTCCGCTGGAGCCCGGTGTTTCGTGCCCTGCTCGTAGGCATACACCAGTTTTATCAGGGTAGGCTCGGCATACATGCGGCCCAGAAACTGCAGGCCGGCCGGCAGGTTGCCGGAGCTAAAGCCCATAGGCACGGTAAAGGCCGGTTGCCCGGTATGCGGGGAAATCACCTGACTGTTATCGCCTTTGTACTCTTCTTCAAACCGGTCGATATGGGCCGGCTTATTGTTCCACGATGGGTAGATAATAGCGTCAAGCTGCAAGGAATCCATCACGGCTTCTATGGCCTGGCGGTAGGCCACCCGCCTGGCATCGGTATAGGCATCAAGGCAGGCTATTTCGGGGTGCTCATAGCGGCCGCTGGCCGTGCTGAAGCGCTCCAGCCGCCTGGCGGCAAACTCCGATTTGGTGCCTGCGGCAATAACGTCTGCCAGCGTTTGCATGGTGTCGCTGTGTACATAGGTAGCAAGGTAGGCCTCTAGGTCCTCCCGGAACACGGCACACCACTGGTTTTGCCGTAGTTCGGCAAAGCCCGGCACCACTACCGGGTCAATTACAGTTGCCCCCAGGGCGTTAATATCAGCGATGGCCCGGTTGAAGAGGGTGGCTATTTGCGGGTCGGGGTTGTGGTTGCTCAGTTCCCTGAGTACGCCTATACGCGCCCCTTGCAGGCCGTCTGCCGACAAAAACTGCCGGTAGTTGGCCGGAATTTTACCCTCCGCGTGAACGGTTAGCGGGTCTTCGGGGTCATAGCCGGCAATTACCTCCAGCACGCGGGTGGCATCTTCTACGGTGCGGCACATGGGGCCCACCACATCGTTGCGCAGGAAAAGTGGCACAATGGCGCTGCGGCTTACCAGCCCCAGGGTAGTGCGGAACCCCACCAAAGCACAATGCGATGACGGCCCACGGATGGAATTGCCGGTGTCGGTACCGAGGCCAATGGTGGCAAAGTTGGCGGCTATGGCGGCAGCCGTGCCCCCGCTGGAACCGGCCGGTACATATTCCGGGTTATACGGGTTGCGGGTGGTGCCATGGGTAGAGCTCTCGGTGTGCATGGGGCTGAAGGCCCACTCGGCCATATTGGTTTTGGCTATAATAATGGCCCCGGCCGCCACCAGTTTTTTGATGATAAACGCATCCTCATCGGGGATGAAACCTTGCAGGGCCAGGGCTCCGGCCGTGGTGGGCAGGCCTTTGGTGTTGATATTGTCTTTGACCACCAGCGGGATGCCGTGCAGCGGCCGCAAGATGCCGGTTTGGGCAAATTCTTCATCCAGCTTTCTGGCGATGGCCAGTGCTTCGGGGTTAATGGCCGTAATGGCATTAATGTTTTTATCCAGTTGCTCAACCCGCGCCAAATAGGCTTTTACCAGTTGCTCGCTGGTAAAGTCACCCGCGGTAAAGGCCCGGTGGATGTTGGCAATGGTGAGTTCGGTTAAATCTATGGCTGCAGGTTGTTGTTGCCGCTGACAACCGGTATAAAGCAGCAGTAGCAGGAGAAAGAATGAGGTTCGTTTTAACATGGTCTGGCTATTTTATCGTAACAAATAGCCGCTAAAGTTAGCAAAATAATATAAAACAAAACCGGCTGTTTGCCGCAGCGGATAAAACAGGGGACTAACCGAACCCCAATCGTGCTCATTCTTTAATCTTAAACGTAATATATTCTTTCGGCAAGCCGTATTCATCGGTCTGGTAAAGGGAAAGGTAGCGTATGCCTTCACGCTGGCGTAAGATCATCTTGCGGTCACCCAGCTTCCATACATAATAAAACGCCCCGTCAGTGGCCGGGTACTTCAGGGCCGACATCGTGCGGCTCTCAAAAAACATGACATCCCTGGCTGCGTTTACGGGGTCAACATCCAGTATTTCAATCTTCTTTTGATCAATGGAAATCACCACCGTATCCTGCACCATCAGGGAATCGGCCAGGCTTAAGCCGGTAAAATACCCGTAGCTCACATATTTAACGGAATTAAACTGCGCCAAAGCCGGCCGGGCGATGAGCAATAAGCTGATAAACAGGGGCAGGATATTTCGGGGCTTCATATCGGGGTCGGGTTGTCGGTTTTTCGAATTTACAGAATAATATTGATTTAGGAAACCTTTTCCCGTCTTCGTATAAAGAATGCTTGCCAAAAGGGTAAAATGCATTAGATTAGGCCTATGATTCGTAGCTTAACGTTGGCCTTCCTGGGGCTGTCTTTTCTGCCCGCCATGTCGCGTTCCGGCTCGTTGCCGGTGGCGGCCGATACTCTGGCGCCTGGCGCTAACATTGTCTTGCTGAAAAACCGGCACAATTTATTGCCCCTGCAAAACCTCGACTCGTTAACTATTGTTTATGCCAACGACTCCCTGCTGGCCGCTTTTGGCGCCCGATATACGGAGAACCGGGGGCCGCAGGAACTGCTCATCCGCAGTGTGGCCGGCAAACAGGAGTTGCCCGCAGGGGCCGGCATCCTGGTAATTTACGGGGACTCGGTGGCCATCGATACGGCTGCCCTGGCCGGGTACGGGGCGGTTATTTACAGCCGCTTCCGCAATCGGCAACAAACCGATTTAATCAGCCAGAAGATTTTTGGCGGGCGTTCTTTTACCGGCACCCTGCCGGACAACCTTTACGGTTTTAGCCGCGGCACGGGCATTTTTACCCCCGGGGGCTGGCGGTTTAGCTTTGGCCGCCCGGCTGAGGCTGGGCTTGATTCAGCCTACCTGTTGGGCAAGATCGACTCTATCGCTACCCAGGCCATCGGTTCCGGGGTGGCCCCGGGCATCCAGGTGCTGGTGGCCCGTAACGGTAGGGTGGTCATGCATAAAACCTATGGTTATCAAACTTACGACTCCCTGGTCCCGGTACGTAAAGACATGCTCTATGACTTTGCCTCGGTAACCAAAATAACCGGAGCCCTGCCGGCTTTGATGCAGTTGTTTGATCAAAATAAATTCAGCCTTGATGCCACCATGGGTACTTACCTGCCCTATTTTGCCAAAAGCAATAAAAAAGACTTGCCCTACCGCAGGGTGCTATCCCATAATGCCGGCCTGAAGTCGTGGATACCCTACTGGACTACCACCCTGAAAAAGAACGGTAAATTTAAACGCCATACCCTGGCGCCTGACTCAACGGCTGATTATCCGGTTAAGCTCACCGATAACCTTTACCTGCACAAAGATTACCGGGATAAGATTTATAAAATGATCAAAAAATCGCCCCTGAATGATAAGCCGGGTTATGTTTATTCGGGGTTGTCGTTTTATCTCTATCCGGAAATCATTGAAAAACTGACCGGACAGGACTACGAGCAATACCTGAAGACCCATATCTACAAGCCGCTGGGGGCCAGCACCCTCACCTATAATCCCATGCGGTTTTACCCCAAAGACCGCATGATACCTACCGAGGTTGACACTTTCTTCCGCAAGGTTCCTCTGCAGGGCGTGGTGCATGACGAGGGGGCCGCCATGATGCGGGGCGTTTCAGCTAATGCCGGTTTGTTCGGCACTACGCTCGACCTGGCCAAGCTGATGCAAATGTACCTGTGGCGCGGCCGCTACGGGGGCAGGCAATTTATTTCGGCCAATACCATGGAAATTTTTACCGCCTGCCATTATTGCCAGGAGGGGAACAGGCGCGGCCTGGGTTTTGACAAACCGGTGCTCGAAGATAAGGAAAAGGGCGCTACGGCCTTTGATGCCTCCCGGCATAGTTTTGGCCATTCAGGCTATACGGGCACCTTCGCCTGGGCCGATCCCGATACCGGCATCCTTTTTGTTTTTATGTCGAACCGGGTGTACCCCACACGTTTAAACCGCAAACTTTACCAGTTAAACGTGCGCCCGGCTATGCACCAGGCTATTTACGATGCCCTGCTGAAATAAAAAGTGCCGGCAATTTCAGCAAAAAAGTTACAAGGATAAATATGTCGTATCGGTCAATTAATAGTTGATAAAATACAATTTAATAAAAATTAAATCTGCTGAAGATAATTAATTAATCAAAAAGTTAACTTTAGAAGTTTAGTTTATGAAAATAAGTTACAGGTGTAATAATCTCAACACATTTTGCACCATACTGGTTGGTGAACACGTTACCTTTGGTTTACGTAATTGGTTATGTGATGAAGGACTTGGTCAAAACACTTATTAAATCCCCGGCAACATTTATTATCTTAATCCTGATAATGATTTTGGCCCTGCTCATTACCTTGCGGGCAGCCGATAACAACAACAGGGGCCACTCGTCTGGCCTTGAGGCAGCACCTGTTGCCGTAGCGGCTGTGCTGCCCCGGAGCTAAAAATACACTGCCGGGCAATTTTTTAGCCGGTTCGTAGTTATAAGTTCATAGTATTGAAACTATGATGGCGAGGACTTATCCCACCCTTATATTCCTGATAGTGTTGCCTGGCCTGCTTTTGGCCCAGGATAGCCGTACAGTTGCGGATGCCCGGGTTGTTGTCCGTAAAAGTAGTAGTACCCAGGATCGCCAGGCGGCTATTAAACGGTTTAAAAACCACCCGGTTAACCGCTACTATGACCGCCTGATCGTGGCATATGAAGAAAGGATGCAGGCCAATGTTAAGAAATACAAGGCCATGGCCCGCCACATGAAAAAACCACAATATGCAGATCCCTCCTATTTCGGTCATAAACGTAAGCCTAAAAAACGGCCGGTGGGTAAGCGCAAATATTGCCAAGAGTGCGGGATTGTTCATTGAGGAAGTTAACCCGGATTAAAAATTACCTGTTTTTCCCTTAAATCTAATGGCAATTATGTTATTTTACATGCCCGATTGTCCGGCTTGGATAAGCGGCATAGAGTTAAGCTGGCATTATGAAGAAGAGTTCCGGAAACGGTCATTTGCAGCGCAACCCTGGTGTGGCGTTGGACATGGGCCTGATCAGCAAAATAAAAATCAATAAAAGTGCCGTTGAGCGCAGGGCGGCCACCATGGGTACCAGGCGTACGGTAAAAAAGGAATGGCAGGCAGCCTGGTTACTGCGGGCGTTAACCTGCATTGATTTAACCACCCTGGCAGGCGATGACACCCCCGGGAATGTCAGCCGCCTTTGTGCCAAGGCCCGGCAACCGGTAAGGAGTGATATCCTGGTCGCCCTGGGCCTCAGTCAGCCTGTAACCGTGGGGGCGGTGTGCGTTTACCACAACCTGATAAAAACAGCGGTACAGGCCCTGGCCGGCACGGGTATTCCGGTGGCGGCTGTATCTACCGGTTTCCCGGCCGGGCAGATTACCATGAGCCAGAAAATAAAAGAGATTAAAGCTTCGGTAGCGGCCGGGGCCAAAGAGATTGATATTGTTATCAGCCGGGCGCATGTGCTTACGGGCAACTGGCGGGCCCTCTACAACGAGGTGAAAGCCTTCCGCGAAGCCTGTGGTGAGGCCCATATGAAAACTATTCTCGCTACCGGGGAGCTGGCCACCCTGACCAATGTGGCCAAAGCCAGCTATGTGTGCATGATGGCCGGGGCCGATTTTATCAAAACCAGTACCGGCAAGGAAAACGTGAATGCCACCCTGCCGGTAAGCCTGGTTATGGTGCGGGCTATCCGCGATTACTATGAGCAGACCGGCTTTAGGGTAGGCTTTAAGCCTGCCGGGGGCATCCGGAAGGCCAAAGAGGCCCTTACCTGGTTGATCTTAATGAAAGAAGAGCTGGGGGATGCGTGGCTCAACAACCACCTGTTCAGGTTTGGCGCCAGCGGTTTGCTGGGCGATATAGAACGACAATTAGAACATTTTATTACCGGCAGGTATTCTGCCAGTTACCGGCATCCGGTAGCTTAATCATACAGGCAATGAGTGTAGCATCAATATTTGAATCAATGGATTATGGCCCGGCACCCGAATCAAAAGAGGTGGCCGAAAAATGGCTGGCCGGGCATCAGCCCCATTTTAAGCAGTACATCAACGGCAAATGGGTAGTGCCGAAGTCAAAGAAGTATATGGATAGCCTGAACCCCTGTACGCAAAAAAAGCTGGCTTCCGTGCCCCTGGCCAATAAGGCCGATGTGGATGAGGCCGTAAAAGCTGCCGGCAAGGCCCTCAGGGGCTGGGTAAACCTGGGCGGCCACGGCCGCGCCCGCTACCTCTATGCCATCGCCCGCCAGGTGCAGAAACATGCCCGCCTGTTTGCCGTGCTGGAATCGCTGGATAACGGCAAACCCATTCGTGAAACCCGGGATATTGATATCCCGCTGGTGGCCCGCCACTTTTACCACCATGCCGGCTGGGCGCAATTGCAGCAGGAGAAGCTGCCGGCCTACAAAGAAATTGGCGTGGTCGGGCAAATTATCCCCTGGAACTTCCCGATGCTGATGCTGGCCTGGAAAATTGCCCCGGCCCTCGCTATGGGCAATACGGTGGTATTAAAACCGGCCGAATTCACTTCGCTTACGGCCCTTCTTTTTGCCGAAATATGTGCGCAGGTGGGCTTGCCCGAAGGGGTGGTAAATATTATTACCGGAGATGGCACTACCGGGGCCGAACTAGTCAACCATTCGGAGATTGGCAAAATAGCCTTTACCGGCTCCACCGAAGTGGGCCGTATCATCCGCAGGGCCACAGCCGCTACCGAAAAGAAATTGTCGCTCGAACTGGGCGGTAAATCACCGTTTATCGTGTTTGAAGATGCCGACCTCGACAGTGTGGTGGAGGGGGTAGTGGATGCCATCTGGTTTAACCAGGGGCAGGTGTGCTGTGCCGGCTCGCGCTTGCTGGTACAGGAGAGTATAGCCGAAAAGCTTTACCGTAAAATCCGTAGGCGGATGGAGAAGCTGCGCATCGGCAACGCCTTGGATAAGGGGATCGATATAGGCGCCATTGTGGCCCCGGTGCAATTAAAAACCATTGAGGAACTGGTGCAGAAAGGCGTAGAGGAAGGGGCCGAACTGTGGCAACCCTCGTGGGAATGCCCCGAAGAAGGCTGCTTTTACCCCCCCTCGCTGTTTACCAATGTGGCCCCGGCCTCGGTGATAGCCCAGGAAGAAATTTTTGGCCCTGTGTTGGTGGCCATGAGTTTTCGCACCCCGGCCGAGGCGGTGAAGCTGGCCAATAATACGCGCTACGGCCTGGCGGCCAGTATCTGGACCGAAAACATTAACCTGGCCCTTGATATTGCCCCCAAAGTGAAGGCCGGTACCGTATGGATTAACTGTACCAACATGTTTGATGCAGCTTCCGGCTTTGGTGGTTATCGCGAATCGGGCTTTGGCCGCGAAGGCGGCATGGAAGGCTTGTATGAATATGTGAAATTAAAAGTAGAAGATGAATTTAAGCCGGCCGCAAAAACCAAAGGGGCAGCGATAAAGCCGGGCCGGCACCATAAAGGCCTGCCGGCTATTGACAAAACAGCCAAATTTTATATCGGGGGCAAACAAAAAAGGCCCGATGGCGGCTACTCGCGCCAGATAACCGATGTAAAGGGTAACATTATCGGTCAGGTGGGCGAGGGTAACCGCAAAGATATCCGCAATGCCGTGGAAGCGGCCCACGCAGCGGCCAAATGGGCTGCCACCACGGCCCACAACCGGGCCCAGGTACTCTATTACCTGGCCGAAAACCTGGAGGCACGGGCGAGGGAGTTTGCCGGCCGCCTGTCGGCCGCCCTGGACCAATCAGCGCGCAAATCGATGCGCGAGGTAAATGCGGCCATCGAACAGTTGTTTACCTATGCGGCCTTTGCCGACAAGTACGACAGCCATGTGCATGCCACGCCTTTCCGCAATGTTACCCTGGCCATGAAAGAACCCCTCGGGGTTATGGGCATTGTCTGTCCTGATGAGGCCCCGCTCTTAGGGTTCATCGCTACCGTTATCCCTCCGGTGGCCATGGGCAATACGGTGGTGGCGGTCCCTTCAGAAACAGCCCCACTGCCGGCTACCGATTTATACCAGGTGTTGGAAACCTCGGATGTGCCGGCAGGGGTAATCAATATCATTACCGGGGACAAGGATGCCCTGGCAGAAGTGCTGGCCAACCATGATGATGTGGATGGCATGTGGTATTTTGGCACCAAAGAGGGCAGCGCTATGGTGCAACGGGCCGCAGCCGAAAACATGAAACGCACCTGGGTTAACTTTGGCAGGGCCCGCAATTGGTTTAATCCTAAGCATATCAACAGCGAGGATTTCCTGCGCCATGCCACGCAGGTAAAAAATATTTGGGTGCCTTATGGCGAATAAACATTATAATATTACCGTCCGGGGCCTTGTGCAGGGGGTGTTTTTCCGGGCCTCTACCCAACAGCAGGCGCGCAGCCTGAATTTGACCGGTTTTGTGCGCAACGAAGCGGACGGCAGCGTGTACCTTGAAGCAGAAGGCAGGGAAGAAAGCCTCGCCCGGCTTTTGCAGTGGATTAAGGATGGCGGGCCGCCACACGGCCGGGTAGCCGGCATCAACGTAGAGGAAGGTAAGGTGATTGGCTTTACCGGCTTTACAATCGGCTAAGCTGCACGGGTATCTGTAATGCCCTTGTAAACATAAAGCCGCACACCAAAGTGGTGCTCGATATAATATTGCAGGCGTTGGTTAATAAGCTGCAACTGGTGATCACTGTGTAACCCAAAAACTGTAATTTCCAGTATGGCCCTCAGGGCAAGCCACCGGTTAAAGAGTTCATGCACCCATTGTTTAAAGGTTTCACCCCAGTCGTTCTTGTATTTGTCATAGTGGGATGCCCCGTCAAATAAAAACTCCAGTTGTACTTCCCCATGTTTATAGCGATAGACACTGGCCAGTTTTTCATAGAACGGCTGCAATACGTGATAAGCAGAAAATTCAGCCTGGCGGATGCGCGCCACGGTACTGTCAACCAGCCCCAGGGGGTTGTACTGTTGTTGGTAGTACGCCCGCGCATAGGCCACCAGCCACTCGGTGAGTTCATCCTGCAGTACCAGTTGGGCTTCTTTGAGGATATAATTTTTGTCCATCAGGAACCATTTCCTGGCCGCCCGCGCTTCCTCAAAAAATGCCGTGTGCTTCATGAGGGCAAAATTAACCCAAAAAATTCATATGAATTTTTCGGGCTAAATTTCAACATTTTACCGGAATCAGCCGGGGCCTGTGGCCTGGTATATAGACGATGGGCAACGATGCATACGCCCCCGGGTTAAGGCTATTCGTTTAACATCGTAAGAAACCTGTGGGTAAAGGTATAAATATCCCCGGGCCAGCGGGCCGATAAATAATTCCGGTCCCTGACCGCGAAGCCATGCCTGAGGTTATCCCGGGTATCCCTGAAGATGGGCTGCGGCCCGGGAACAAACTGGGCAGCCGATTGCAGGGCCGCTTTTACTTCGTCTTCTACGGTAAGCCCGGGGTAGGTCAGGTAATAGTCATCCAACCACAAGCGGGTGAGGTTATACGCCAAAAGTTCTTGTGATTTGAGCAAAGCGGTAGTCTTGTAAGGGTAGATAACCGGCTTATGGGTCATGGGGTTAATGCTCCGGGCCAGTAAAATTACCCCGTGACAGATGGCGCCCACTTTTTTGTTTTGCATAAAAAAATGCGGGATAATATTTTGTAAGGTTTCCGCTTCCAGGTACTCTTTAACACCTTTATCATGCCCCCCGGGCAAATAAATGCCAGCATAATCATCCGGGACTACATCAGGATAGGCCTGTGGGTTGGTAAACGCCTGGCTTGCCTGCATTTCGCGGTAGGCCTGCAGCGCATCTTTTCTTGCTTTTAACAGGTTGCTGAAAATTTTCAGCCCTTTACCGGTGACCATGATCCTGTCAGCGGCAGCTTTTGTTCCCTTTGGCGTGGCAAAGGTTACCTGTAGGCCATGTTCCGTAAGCAGTTTCCACGGAACAGCCGCTTCGGTGGGGTCAAAGCCATAAGAGGGTAAAGGGATCAGGATTTTCATTTGTTCATTTTATGTTGCCGTTCAGGTAGCGTACGTCTTTGGCAACCGCCAGGTTTCACCCCGGTTTGCTGGTGAACTCAGGGCGCCACGACAATTAACCCGGAAAATTCACAAGAATTTTCCGCCCACAGGGTTAACTCAACGCGCTTTATTTATCAAGTATAACAAATAAAGACGAAACGCGCCTATAACGTATTGAATTACAGGTAAATTTGGCATTGTTTTATTTCCCCGGACAGCGATCAGGGGTTTCCTGACACCTGCCGTGATTAATATTGTTCCTCCCGGTTAGGGAAATCTGCACGCTTGACATCGGCTATGTAGTTCTGTACGGCCGTATTTATCTCGTTATACAGGTTGGCATACCTGCGCAAAAACCGCGGGCTGAACGCCTGGGTTATCCCCAGCATGTCTTGCATTACCAGTACCTGGCCGTCAACCCCGGCCCCGGCCCCAATGCCAATTACCGGTATGGTAACTGTTTGTGCTACTTTGTCCGCCAGGCCGGCAGGGATTTTCTCCAGTACCAGCGAAAAACAACCGGTAGTGGCCAAGAGTTCGGCATCAGCCAGCAGCTTTTTGGCCTCGGCCGCCTGCTTTGCCCTTACGGTATAGGTGCCGAATTTATAAATCGATTGTGGGGTAAGCCCCAGGTGGCCCATTACCGGAATACCGGCACTGAGGATGCGGGCTACGGATTCAATGATCTCCGCCCCGCCCTCTAACTTCACCGCATGGGCGCCAGATTCTTTCATTATGCGGATAGCCGATTTCAGGGCTTCCTGCGAATTTCCCTGGTATGAGCCAAAAGGCAGGTCCACTACCACCAACGATCGTTTGGCGGCCCGCACCACCGAAGCGGCATGATAGATCATCTGCTCCAGGGTGATGGGCAGGGTTGTTTCATGGCCCGCCATGACGTTCGAGGCCGAGTCGCCTACCAGCAGGATATCAATGCCCGCGGCATCTAAGATTTTGGCCATGGAATAATCGTAGGCCGTAAGCATGGCTATCTTTTCGCCCTGGTCTTTCATGGCTTGTACGACATGGGTGGTTACCCGCTTGATAGTGGATTTATGTACTGACATAGCTAGTTGAGGTAAACGCCTTTTTCTTTGCCGGTCAAACATACGCGGATGTTATCGGATAGGGTAGTGGACAGCTCATAACCGATATAGGTTGCCTTGATGGGGAAGGCGGTATGGCTACGGTCAACCAGTACGGCCACCTCAATTTTTCTGATTTTTTTGCTCAGGAAAGGCTTCAGGCTGTAAGCTATGGTTTTGCCGGTGTGCAGAACATCATCCACCATAATAATTACCTTGTTGTCAAATTCAGTGCCTCCTTCAAGGGCATCATGGGCCTGGCGGAAAGGGTGTGATTTCTCCAGGTCGATGCGGGTAATGGTAACGTTGATGGCCGAAATATCCTGCAAATGGGCGGCCAGTTTTTTGGCCAGGAGCTCACCCTGACGGCAGATACCGACAAAGATCAATTCTTTGATGTCAAAATTAGCTTCCAGTATCTCGTAGGCCATGCGCTTCAACTTCTGCTCAATCTGGCCGGCATTCAACAGCAATATGGGTTTTTTGGTCGCAGTCATGGCTCAGGGTATGGGTACGGCTTTGGTGTCTTTCAGGGTAGATAAAATTATCATCGACTCAACCTCATCAATTTCCAGGATTTCGGTGATATGCTCCAGCATTAACTCCTGGTAGGCGGGGATATCTTTGGCCACAACCTTCAGGATAAAATCGGCCGTACCGGTGGTGTGATGGCATTCTACCACTTCATCTATGGTACTGATCTCTGCGGTAAATTTGGTAATGGATTTTTTTGTGTGGGTTTTCAGCGTAACCCGTACAAAGGTAGCCACCCCCAGGCCAATGGCGGCCCAGTCGAGTTGGGCATGGTAGCTTTTAATGATGCCGTGGGTTTCCAGCTTCTTCACCCGCTCCAGGGTTGGCGCTGGCGACAGCCCCACTTCAACAGCCAGTTGGGCATTGGTAATGCGCCCGTTCTGCTGCAGGATTTGCAGGATTTGTTTGTCTTTTTTATCGAGTTTTATGGGTTTGGCCATGGGCAGGTTTATTTACGGCAAAATTAGCAAAAAAACGCCACAGCCGATACGGTTGCTACTATAGTTTAAAAGGCACAGTTACGGTTACGGTGGCATTTACCGCCTGGTTGCCGGCCATGGCGGGCAGCCATTTTGGCCCTTCGCGTACCAGCCGTATGGCTTCCTGGTCACAGCCATAACCCAACGATTGCACAACTTCGATATTGCCGATACGGCCATCGGTAGTAATGGTTAAGCGTAAGGTTACCTCCCCGGCAATATTGTTCTCTTTGGCTGTTTCGGGGTAGTTAAGGTTACGTTTCAGGTAGCGCTTGTAGGCCCGGTTACCTTTTTCGGGCCGGGGCGGTAT
>JALSJF010000209.1 GCA_026989505.1 Cyclobacteriaceae bacterium | reverse complement strand
GGCCCAGCATCTCGCTATTGCTGCTTTGCCGGTAGCCGGGCCATAAGATTTTCCCAGGCCAACCAATCACCCGGGAGTCATGAATGAGCCATAAGGGCGGGTTATGCCGGTTGCCAAAGGCCATAGCCCGAAAGATTCACAAAAATTTTTCGGGCTAACAAAGTTATTTTTAGTGGTCTTATCATAGATACACTAACAGAAAAATAAGAAAAAGAATTTGCTAAGCCGAAAAAGGCAAAAATCACCGGATTACGTTACCAGTAAGAAGGCTTTATGGTAGTAGCATTTTTGTAAACCCGGCAATCATTATTTATTCTGCGTAGCGGCCTTGGCTCAGCCATCATTTCTTTGGTAAGATACAAAGAATCTATAACAACATCCGATACCCGAAAATAACCAATAACGTTCTCATCAGGGTTGGTCAGGTTTATCATATTACCCCTCAGGGTAGCCGGAGGCGGATCGAAAATATCACCATTAATGCTTAACTGCTCTTTCAACAGGTTAAAAAACTGATAAGCCTCCCGGGTAAGCGTATGCTGTTCAATACGTATCAGGTACTTCTCATAAAAGCGCACTGCATCATCCTCAATAAAAGCGGCTACATCAGTTACCCTGTTGCCATTAACATTATTATCTGACAACAACCGGATTGTGGGATCGCCATTAATCTCTTCCAGCCAACAAAACTCACAACAATCTTTTGGCTGAGGCACCGGGTCCCCTTCGCTATTCCTGCCAATATAATCTTCAGGGTACGTTTTAATCTTGTAGGTGCCATTGTTTTTCCACATATAATAGTTTTGTGCTTCCGGGTTATCGTCAAACGTGGCAAGCACATCCAACCCAGACCGAAACTCTTTTTCAGTCACCTGCGTTTTTTTGTATTCAACGCTTAATGCCAAAGATTGGGGTGCCTGGATCACCTTCTCGGGCAGGGAAGTGTACTCAAGCCCCTGCAGCGTACTTATTAAAAGTGTATAGCTTTTGCCAACAACGGCCTTAAAGTCAGCAGAAGTGGCATATACACCGGGAGAGTCGGCAACTTCACGCAACAATACTACCTTGCCCTCCGAGTCACGGATAGCCACATTGGCTCCCGCTATAGGCCTCACATAGCCGTCAAAAATACTGCCGTATTTTGCACTACGGGTAAGTTTAACAAAATGCGGGCCGGGCTGGGTTGTAATTGCCCCTTCCACAATCAATACATTAACTTCCCGGTCAATGTTCACATCCAACGGGTCGATACATGAACCAAGGATAACTAAAAGAATGGGTATTATACGGTTGCGATATTTCATCGGAGGATCAAAATTTAACAGTATAGCTTAACGATGGGAAAGGTACGCCCAGTACGGCCAATTGAAATGCCTGTGGTGGGAATCCCTGTACATCATCAAAAAAGACAGAATAAGCATTTTTTCTACCATAAACATTATAAACAGCTACTACCCATTCGCCCTGAAGTATTTTCTTCTTAGCCGGGAACGCAAAAGTTAATGACAGGTCCAGGCGGTGATAATCCGGAGCCCTGTTCTGGTTCCTGTTGTCGAAATAAGCTATATCGGTAGCTTCGTAACTAAATTTGGCGGATGGGTATGTCACCGGCCTTCCTGTGCTGTAGGTAAAGATGGCCGAAAATGACACCAGAGGATTGATTTTATAATTGGTAACAACAGTGCCAATATGGGGTTTGTCATAATTGGCAGGGTACCAATCGCCATTATTGACCCTTGTTATGGGGTAGGCCCCGTCAACTAAGCGCAAGCTTCGGGAATACGTATAGCTTAGCCAACCGGTAAGCCTGCCATACTTCTTTTTGATAAAGAGTTCGGCACCATATGCCTGCCCACGGCCCGACAGGAGTTCCGTTTCGAGGTTATCATTGAGAAGAAGCCGGGCACCGTCCTTGTACTCGATAACATTATAAATATTCTTGTAATATCCCTCAATAGAAGTTTCCCAGCCGTTGTCGGAAAAGTTCTTAAATATCCCCACCGAAAATTGATCAACAATTTGCGGATCAAGATAGGAGTCGCTGAGTTTCCAGATATCCGTTGGCGCGATGGTGGTGGTATTGGAGATAACCTGAATGTATTGATACATGCGATTATAACCCAGCTTAAAGGAAGTTGAGCTATTAAACGCCCACCTCAGGGAGGCCCTCGGCTCAAAACCGCTGAATTGTTTTACTAATTCGTTGCTCCCGTAGAAGGTGTCTGATACTCTGGTCTCATTACTCAATGGCAGGTACTCCTCATATTCACTGACGGTCTTGGGCCCCAAATAACGGAACAAATTAAAGCGCAAGCCATAGGATACGGCCAGGTTTTTACCCAACTCAATTTCATGCTGTAAATAAACAGCCGATTCATGACCTTTTTCTGCCTCAAGGGTTTTGGGGTTTACGGGAGAGTTAGCATCACCCGGTTCAAGTATGCCCGGGTTTATCCGTAGAAGTTTAGTCTGAATACCAAAAGACAAATCATTATTATCATTAATCTCCCAGTCAAAATCAAGATTGGCACCGTCATCCAGGATACCCGAGCGCAACGAGAAGCTATTTATTTTCGATTTATTCAGGATAGCAAAATCGTACTTACTTCTTACCAGGCTTAAATCCATGGTCAGGTTATCACTAAAGGAGTGCTTCCAACTCAACACATGCCCCTGGTTTTGCCAGGCATAGGCCGTATCAGAAGCCAACCTGAATTCATCACCACTTTGGTAGAAACTATACTTTATTTTGTTATTATCATTTATCTTATAGGTGGCTATGACATTACCATCAAAGAAAAAAGCGGCACTATTAGCCACCGAAGGGTCCTTAACCATGTTTAACAGGTAATTAATATACGAAACCCTGCCCCCAACAGATAATGATAGCTTATCTTTAATTATAGGGCCATCGGCCGATATCTTTGAAGATACGGTACCTGCGGTTACCCGTCCCGACCAGTTGGTTAAGCTGCCGTCTTTATAGGAAATATCGAGAATAGAGGCCGAACGCCCTCCGTATTTTGGTGGAATTCCCCCTTTGTAAAGACTAAGATTATCTACTAATTCAGAATTAAAGGCCGAGTACAAGCCAAACAGGTGCGTGGGGTTATATAAGGGGGCACCTCCTAATAAGATAAGGTTTTGGTCAACTCCCCCGCCCCTAACATTAAACCCGGAGGAGGCCTCACCTACCGTTGCCACCCCCGGCAATAGTGTAATCGTTTTCAAAATATCTACTTCGCCCAGAAAAGGTGGCAATTCCTTTATAGACTCGATTGTAAGACTAGCCCTGCCGATGTCGGTACTGCGTACATTAGCATCGGGCTCCTGGCCGGTAACTACCACTTCCTCTAATTGGGTCAGGTCTTCCTCGAGTTTTATCAGCAAACGGCCATCGCCAACCACCCTGATGGGCACTATGGTTTCTTTATAGCCGATAAACGTAACCGATAAGGTATAATCACCTTTTTTTAACCTGATGATAAAATTACCATCCTCATCTGTGCTTACGCCTTTGTTTAAGCTTTTTATAAACACATTTACCCCAGGCAAGGTACTCCGGTCCTTTTTACTTACTACCTTACCATAAACATTATGTATATTAAAATCTGCCGTTGGTGTTCCTACCACGATACGTTGCTGGGCCCTGGCAGTGAGGATAACTATCAACAGTAAAGGTAAAGTCAGTAAAGTTTTTTTCATATTATTTTAATGCTTGCGGGTCCAGGCTCCAAAGTTCCATGCGAGGGTCGATTTCATATTGTCCCCCAGAAAACTTTGACCGGAAAACATAAATCTTGTTATTATAGGTAAAGTGGGCAATCGTTATATCCCGAATACTACCGGGAAACATGGCTTTCTTCACCCAGTTATCGTTGTTAATATCCCATTCCCAAACCAGGCTACTGTTCTCAAACAAGCCTATATATACTTTATCGTTAAGAACATCCGCTATGCCACCCATTTCAACGTTTCCGGGGAAAGCAGCTACTATAGTCCATCCTTCGGCCGGGTCGAACTGCCATATATCACCCTCCGGCAACAAAAAGTAAGCTTTATTATTATAGGCAAAATAGGGATATGCGTTAGATAACACAACCGGGGCAGCCCCGGCAATATCCCAAACATTAAGAAATTCCTGATAACGGTGTATGGTAAAATTATCAGTCTCATCGGCATTTTTGCCACCAAAAACATACAAATCGCCATTTAAATGCAGCGCAACACTTTGGTATAATCTGAAGTTCAAAAACGGCTTTTGTTCAAATACCCCACCAGCATAGCGCCAGAAGTAAGGAGATAGCACGGTGCCACCAAACGACCTGGACTCTACCCCCGATCCCCAATAGCCATTAGAGCTAAAGGGTGACCACATTGGCAAATTACCCGGGAAGCTTAGGTCGGACCAGGTGTACGTAGTCAAATCCAGTCCCCAAATTTGCGTATTGAAATTACCTTGCCCATCACTCCCCATACCGAAAATAAGTTGCCCATTGTCAAAAGCAAACATGTTTTCATAAATCTGCCGGTTATCAAAAAAGATGGCTTCCTTCTCCCACTTACCAAAATAATAAGCAAACGGGCTTTGAAAGATCATGATAGTGTCTTGCACTTGTACGCGAATAGGCTCCTCCGCTGAATTAACAATTTGGGGCACCCTTACGGTAATTACAGATTCGTTTTCCAATGATTCAAGTATAACCTCAGTATCTCCCACAAATACTTTGGTGTCAAGGGTAAAGTTAGAGCCTACTATTGTTATGGCCGTACCGGCAAAGCCTTCCTGAGGAAAGAATATATCCAGGGAGGGTTTCAAGGAGGCAAATTCCTTAATTTGACCGGTAACTTCCTGACCTTTTATATTGGCAAATGACTTATAGTAATATCCCGTGTTAATATCAAGTTGATCGTACTCTCCAATAAACCTGCCTAAACCATTGGCTTTCGGCCCCAGCGATATAGTTATAGGTGAGGTAAAATCAGCATCCGTGGAAATATAAAAGCCATGATCATCCACAGCGCCAGTAGCCTCTATTACCCTACCTGTCAACCTCACCTTCTCACCACTAATGTACAGTACATCCTCAGTGATCACCACATTTTGCACCTTAGAATCAGGAATACATCCTGACTGCAACACCAAAGCCAGTAAAACTATTTGGATAAAGAAAAGCCTACCTAACTTATTATTCATTGCGTAATTTTTTGTGGGTTTCCACTTCAGTTTTGAAAATCAAACTGCAATGAAAACATAAAAAACTTAAAATCTTACTATTGTGGTGGTAATTTATTTAAGCGGACTATTACTCAAATATAACCCCAAACAGCAATGGCCTGAAATCCTGTATGATTAACGGAAGACTAATAATAATAGTTACACCTTTTTCACCTTTATGGCATAAAACCCTTTCGGCCCTTCTGCCAGTTCAAAAACCACCTTGTCGCCTTTGGCAATTTCTTGCCCGGCCAGCCCGGATATATGCACAAAGAAATCCTGTGGGGTAGCCTCATCACTGATAAAGCCGTAACCTTTTTCCGTATCAAAAAATTTAACTGTGCCTGAGTACATGATGCCTTAAGAATGGTGATGATGTGCCGGTGCCATTTGGGGCAAGGTGCCGGCCAGCCACTGCCGCACGGCCCGATCAGGGTCGGTTTCCGGGGTAATAATCACCCTGGTATTTTGTGTAGCGAGGCGGTTAACAAAACCCGGGCCGGCACCTCCGGTGATGACCACATCCACAGCAAATATGGGGTGGGGCGCCCAGGGGTTGTCCGACTCATGAAAGCGGATATGCAGGATATCTTCTTTGGCCAGGGTAATCAACTCTTTGCCGATAATTTCCCTGGTGTTTTCCTCTATTTGATAAATGTAAAACCTTGACACGCGGCCGGCATGGCCGCTGATGGTTTTTTGGTTCTGGCTGGCAACTGCAATTTTCATTTTATGTCTCACTTAACTACAACCAACAAAGTTATCAACAATATCCGGTACGCCCAGTGATTTCTGTCACGATAGGGTCTATTGGCCCAATATTCGCTGCAAAAAGCCCTTATATTGATTTGCCAAAGCTTGTTCCTGATCATAATCATAAAGGGGCGCAAGTTGTTGTTCAATAGCTTTTTTCGACCGCACACCGGGTTTTTTGGCCACCAAAATGCCATGGCGGAAAAAGAGCAGGGTGGGCACTCCCATAACCTTCAGCGATTTTACCAACGCCCGGTTATCTTCGGCCTTTAGCATGAAAAAATCTGCTGCCCCTTTGTTCTCCTCCGCTACCTCCCGAAAAACAGGTTCCAAAACCTTACAATTAGGGCACCAGGAAGCCCACACATCCACCACCACCGGTTTGTCACTCGCCAATACTTTCTCGCGAAAGTCTGCTGCTTTTAGCTCCATGCTCATTATTGTTGCATTATATTTTCAGGTAACCAAACCACAATAATGAGCATATTGTTCCATAATGCAGGATATTAAAGCAGATATTTCCTCCCGTGCCGAGCTGGTACCGTTGCTAAAGGCCTTTTATGTCAAAGCCCAGGCAGATGCTATTATCGGGGAGAAGTTCTCCGGTCTTAATATGGACGAGCACATTGCGTTAATTGCTAATTTCTGGGAAACGGTACTCTTCGGTACCCGTAGCTATCAGGGTGACCCATTCGGCAAGCATATCCCACTGGCCCTGGCACCGAAGCACTTCACACGCTGGGTAGAATTGTTCACGGCCACCATCGATGATTTTTATAGCGGGCCAAAAGCGGAGGAGATGAAAATGCGCGGCCAGACGATTGCGCAAGTATTTCAGCATAAATTAAAGCAGCTCAACCTTTAACCGGCCAGGGTAGCCAAAGCCCTGTGGCATAAGTCAATACTCATTTTATTGCCACAGATAATCAGCACGACATTTTTTCCTCGCCAGGCTTTCGTGTCCTTCAACAAGGCCGCCACCGATAAGCCGGCTGCCCCCTCGGCCATAAGCTGGTGGTGTTTAAGCAAGATCCCCAGGGCGGATAAAATTTCTTCTTCGGTAAGCAGCAGGTAGTCATCTACATACTGGCGGCAAATAGAAAAGGTAATAGCCCCCGGTTCAATGCCTCCGGCTGTGCCATCCGATATTGTTGGCAGCGAGGGCATATCCAGGATTTTGCCGGCCTTAACCGAATGGTACATTACAGCCGAGTTTTGCGGCTGGCAGCCAATAACCCTGGCTTGCGGCCTTGCTTTGGCCAAATAACCGGCAATGCCGGAAACCAGGCCCCCGCCCCCTACCGGCACCAGTACTTCGTCAACATCGGGCAATTGATGCAAAATCTCAACGGCTACGGTCCCCTGGCCACCAATTACCATGGCATCGTTATAGGGTGAAATATAAACGCAGCCTCTGTCGGCTGCCCGCTGTTTGGCGGCTGCCTCGGCCTCCACCGGGTCGCGGCCATGCAATTTGATGGTTACATTTTTATACTGGCGCAGGTTGTCCACCTTCAGGCGGGCTACATTTTCCGGCATATAAATTTCCCCGGCTGCCCCGTCCACCGCCAGCGCGAAACCTACAGCCGCGGCATGGTTGCCCGTAGAGGCTGTTACTATGCCCCGCTCTTTCTCTGCTGCTGACAGGCCCAGCACCTTGTTCAGGGCTCCCCGGGCCTTGAAAGAACCGGTAACCTGCTGGTTTTCCAGTTTCAGGTAAACCTTAGCCCTGCATAATGCCGATAAGTGAGGGGAGTATTCAAGCGGGGTTTCCCGTACATAAGGTTTGATAAGCGGATAAGCTTCCGTAGCCCATTTATACACATCCATCATCTAAAAGGTAGCTTCCCCGGCAACTTTACGCAACTGACTTCTGACATAATTAAGGGTTTTGCCCGATTTCTCAAGGCGCTGGTATTTTTCCAGCACCCTGTGCTTTACCGATGGGTCAACTTTTTTCAACTCCTCATACACCTTTACCATGCCTTTGATACCCCGGGCGCTGGCGGCCGCTTCGTCCATCACTTGCTGGTGGTTTATCACATAACACGATTTGCCAAACAGGTAGGTAACCCTGAATTTCTCGCCAAATTTATAGCGCCTGCTGTCGGACAACCCTTCTAAGAAAATTTCATCATACGTTACTTCAAGGTAGGGCACATTCGCCAGCCAGGTTAATACATATTCGGTCATGGCTTTGGTATCGTTACGGGGGGTTGACAACGGGTTGTCCTCCAGCCACAAAATGGTTTCTTTCACGTTAGCCTCGGCCGCACGAAAATCATCTGCCGTTTGCCAGTTCATCGTTTTTTCCTGGCCGTAAAGCGGTAATGAAAACAGCAAACACATCCATAACAAGCCCGCCAGACGAATCATTATTAGCATTGATTTATTAAAACGCTAATCTACTAAATCAATTTATCTAAATCTAACGCTGACGCGGAATTAATCCTGACGGGAATACCACTACACTTTCATGGCCATCCGGCCCCACCGCGGCCACACCAAACAGAAAGTTATCGATAACCAGCCCTTTAAGCGTAAACCCGTTGACCTTGCCCACAAACCGGCTGTGTTGCCATTGCGGGGCAGTGGTATCGCGCCAATAAATTTTATAGCCGGCCACCTCCCCGGATTTGGGTGATCCCCAGGCCAGGGTGGTATGGGGCTGTACGGCACCACCGATTTTCACCTCCTTAGGGGGCGGGGGCGCCCAGGCCAACGAAGCCAGGGTGATGGCATTAACGGCTGTGAGCTTAGCTGCATAAGCAAAGTTCACCCCTTCAACTACATCGCCATATTTAATCCCGTTTTCTTCCCGGATGTCCTGATGCTGACGGTGATAGTTTTCATGGGTTTCCATGATGCGGATGCCGGCAAAGCCCAGGTCATTAAACGGCCGGTGGTGACCGCCTCTGCCAAAGCGGTCGAGCCGGTAGATCATAATGGGCTCCAGATTGGTCATGTATTGATCCGTCAGGCGGGCCACATAGCGGGCCAGTTGCCGCGAAACACCATCTACTTCACCCCCGTAAAACCTGCGCCTGCGCCTGGCTTCCTCTGTTTCGGTAACCGGGGTGGGTTCTGAGAATATACGGAATGAATTATTGGCAATCACCCCGTCAATCCCTTCAATATTACCAATCATATCGTTGTTGAGCACACCCACAATATCCCAACCCTCTTTCCTGGCTTTTTGCGCCAGGTGCTTACCGCCAAATAGCCCCTGCTCTTCTCCGGAAAGACCGGCATACACAATATTGGCCTTAAATTTATACTGGCTCAACACCCGGGCCGCTTCCAGTACCCCAGCCATGCCCGAGGCATTATCGTTGGCCCCCGGGGCATCGGTCTGGCCATCGGTACTTACCGAGGCACGGGAGTCGATATCACCATTCATCAGGATATAGCGGTTGCCGGGCACACTACTTTTCTGGATGGCGATGATATTCACCACCCAGGTATCTTGCTGGATACGGGTGTTGGGGTCGCCCTTTACCAGGGTACGCTGCTCCATTACCGCGAGGCAGCCGTTGCATTTTTTGCTGATACGCTGAAACTCCTGTTTTATCCACCTGCGGGCAGCGCCAATGCCGCGGGTATCGGAAACCGTATCCGACAGGGTGTTGCGTGTACCAAAAGCGGCCAGGGTACGGATATCATGCTCTATCCTGTCTGCCGATACGGCCTCAATAATAGCATACAAACGGTTATCGGCCGCGGGAGGAGCCTGCTGGGCAAAAAGGGGTAAAACAAGGGCCAGTTGAACAAGTTGGTTAAAAAGGTGTTTCATTGCGCTACTTAAATTTTACCCCAAAATAACACCTGCCGCTGATCAATAAAAAACCTTCTATGTAATTGCCGCTGCTTGCACACTAAGCCTGATTGCTTATTTTTGCGCGATGGAAGTAACACAAATCAATTTTTTGGGCATTACGGTAACCGAACCGTTTACCTGGCTGACCAACTGGACGGTAGCTGCTTTCAGCTTCTATTTCGGCCACATGCTGTTTCATGCCAAAAGTGGCGACCGCCAGCGTAGCTATTGGTCGGTGTTTTTTTTGTTTATGGGTATTGCCTCAACTACCGGGGGCACGGCCCATGGGTTTATCCGCTATGTAGGCAATAATTTTCATTATGCCGCCTGGATCTTCACCGGGGTTGCCGTTTTTGGCGCTCAAATGGCCTCGCTTGAAATAATTAAGGGCTCCGGGCTTTACCGGCCGTTGAAATGGTTCATTATAGTTGAGTTGGTGGTAATGACGGCTGCCGTTGTGTTCTTGCAAAGCTTCGAAACGGTAAGGGTTAATTCGGCTCTCGGCTTAATCGGTATGGCCTTGCCCCTGCAACTCTACGGCTTCAAGGTTGGCGGCATGAACAGAAACGGCATTATTGCCCTGGGCATTGTAAGTAATGCCGTGCCGGCCCTTATCCATGCGGCCAAATTCTCGTATAACCGGTGGTTTAACTTTAATGATTTGAGCCATATCGTGATGATCGGCTGTTTCTATATCATCTACCTCGGGGCAAAAAAGGCTCCCCTTGCCCAGGCCAAAGTACAGGTTAGCGCCAGCAATTAGTATTCTTCCGGCATTACAATCCACAGAATCAGGTAAACCAGCACCCCCGGAAAACCAATGGAGGCAATACTCAGGATTACATAGAGTAACCTGACAATGGCCGGGTCCCAGCCAAAATATTTGGCAATACCCCCACAAACCCCACCAATAACTTTATCCCTGGTCCTTTCTAAACGCATTGTCGTCATAATTAAATCTTTAGGCAGAACAATTGCCATTATCGTGCCAGGCGGCCACCATGCCCACCAGGCCCAAAAATAACTGCAATGTGTATAAATGTGAACACCGGCAGTTGACCGGGTGTTCTTTATCGTACACCTGCATCGTATCCGGGTTAATCGGGATTACTAAACAACTCATTGTCTAATTTATCCAGGATGGCCAGTTCAGTCAGCCGTGGTGGTTTCCCGGCTTCCTGATTTTAGAAACTAACCCATCTATGTGTTCGAACAAGTGAGGTTTGATAGGGTTCCACATGGGGTCAAGCAAAAAATCTATCCCCTCACGTCTGGCCAATTTAGCTGCAGGAACAAAATCACTGTCACCCGATATTAAAATTATTTGTTCGACTTGTTTTTTTAAGGTCATTGATGCAATATCGAGTCCAATTTTTATATCAACCCTTTTTTGAATAAAATCAAATTGAACGTCATCTTCAGTTAAATCATCAATCACGATTTTCCTGGTTAGCAATTCCTTTGTTTTTGATGGCCTTATTATCCAACGTTTGCGGTCTTCCAGAATACCAAGCCGAAGGGCAATCTTCCTTTTCTTTTTCAACTCCTCCAGGAACTCTCTCTGAAATTTATATTGGTCTGTTGAAGAGAAATCAACAGATTTGCCAGTTAATGGATTGTGCTGTTTTTTTATTATAAGGTAAGCAGTCGTACTAAAATATCCGGTACAAATCAAAGGGTTCCCTTTTTGCTTGAACCAAGTGCTTTAAACACATTTCCCAAAGATCATTTGCTGTCCGAACCGGGTCAGGCCTTCTTACTTTATGGATTGACCGGTACCTTTTGATAAAGAATCCTCCATCAACCAGAATTGCCGTTCTTTTTTTCATAAGAATAAAAAAGCCCCAAGGTTGGTATTCTCGCTATAATATAGAAATTGAGAATACGTTGCCAGGAGCATTATAGGGTATAAATGTACAAATACTATACCAAGTTACAAATTATTAAATTATATTTTTATCATTTTAGAAGCCAAAATGACTGACAACTGACAGAAGAACAGTCAGGCCGATTTCTTATCGAACAGTTCATTTTCCGTCTTTAAAACTTTATCCACTTCCTGACGAATGATCGGCTCTTTCTGTTCCCAGGACAAGCCCGGCATGCTGACCAGGCCAATCACCCGGGCCTCTACCGCCCGCTTCTGGCGGCTGTCCCCGGCCAGGAACTTATCACTAACGACAAACAGGATGATGCCGAAAATAACAAAGGCAAAGGTTATGGCGCTGGTGAAACCGTTGTGGAAATTATCATTGTTAGTCACAAAAAACATCCGGTGAATAAGCATACTCAGGTAATAGCCAAAAGGAACGCCAATCAGGTAAGCCGGGTAATACCTGCGGGGAAATAAAAAGAATACGCCCATAAAAGAGATGACCGGGGCCATTAATTCACCATTTGAAAACAGGTACATTTTAATGGAAAACCAATACCAATCATATTCTGCCCCTTCGAGTGTATTAAGTAACTTTAATGGCCCCAGATTAATTAGATATTCGCCAAACGTGTATGGGAAAAGTAAGTATAAAAACTTAGCAGCCGGGGCAACAATCATCAATAAAATCATGCCCAGCCGAAGCCGCTTATTAATCCAAAAAGTATAGAGGCCATTGAGAAAACGGAGTTTCAGCCCTTCCGGATTAACAATTTCGAATAGTTTGTTTAAACGGACCGGATTGTTGTTTTGTCCTTTACGGGTTACCGTATAACCTTCTTCCCAGGTTATTGCGGCCGCTTTGGATGCCGGTT
>JALSJF010000208.1 GCA_026989505.1 Cyclobacteriaceae bacterium | reverse complement strand
AAGTGGTGGTTGCGCTGGTACTGCTTTTTTACATCGCGCAGGGCATCCATTGAGCCGCGCTTGTCGAATTTATTGATGGCAATGATATCGGCAAAATCGAGCATGTCAATTTTTTCTAACTGGGTGGCCGCCCCGTATTCGGGGGTCATCACATAGAGGCTGATGTCGGAGTGCTCGGTAATTTCGGTGTCGGACTGCCCGATGCCGGAGGTTTCAAGGATGATCAGGTCGAATTTGGCAGCCTTTAAAATCAGCAGAGCCTCTTTTATATGGGCCGATAAGGCCAGGTTCGATTGGCGCGTGGCCAGCGAGCGCATATACACCCGCGGGTTGCGGATGGCGTTCATGCGGATGCGGTCGCCCAACAGGGCGCCCCCGGTTTTGCGCTTCGAGGGGTCAACCGACACGATGGCAATGGTTTTACCGGTAAAGTCAACCAAAAACCTGCGCACCAGTTCATCTACCAGCGAAGACTTGCCCGCCCCACCGGTACCGGTAATGCCCAACACCGGGATATTGGCTTTTTTGGCCTGCCGGTGGATTTCAGCAAGAATGTCAGCCGCTTCTTCCGGGAAATTCTCGGCTGCCGAGATTATGCGGGCAATAGCTTTAGGGTCTTTTTTGGCCAGCAATTTGTACTCTTTGTCAACATCTTTTCCCGTAGGAAAGTCGCACTTGCGCACCATGTCGTTAATCATCCCCTGTAAGCCAAGCTGGCGGCCGTCATCGGGGGAATAAATGCGGGTAATACCGTAGTTGTGCAGCTCGTCAATCTCCTCGGGCAGGATAACCCCGCCACCGCCACCAAATATCCTGATCTGCCCGGCCCCTTTTTCCTGTAACAGGTCATACATGTACTTAAAGTACTCGTTATGCCCACCCTGGTAGGAGGTGAGGGCGATGGCGTTGGCGTCTTCCTGAATGGCGCAATCTACCACCTCTTCGGCACTGCGGTCGTGGCCCAGGTGAATTACCTCCACCCCGGTGGCCTGGATGATCCTGCGCATGATATTAATGGCCGCATCATGGCCGTCAAAAAGGCTGGCCGCGGTAACAATTCTGATCTTATTCCTGGGCTTGTAGGGCTTGGTCCGTTCCTGGTTCATCGTTTTTACAATTGCAGGGCAAAGATACGTAAACCCGGCATATTTGGCTTAGGGAATAAACCCTGATTTGTATCATACATTTTAACCGGCTGACGGCACATCTTTGCCAGGAGTAATTGTGTGCTTAAAAACTTAACTGAATATCCATGACAGATACAATCAAACATTCGTGGGCCGAGCCCTATAAAATTAAGATGGTAGAGCCGGTATTTATGACTACCCGGGAACACCGTGAGGAGGCGATTAAGGCAGCCGGCTATAATACTTTTTTGCTGAAATCGCGGGATGTTTATATTGACTTGCTGACAGATTCGGGCACTTCGGCCATGAGCGACCGGCAATGGGCCGGGTTGATGCTGGGGGATGAGGCTTATGCCGGCAGCCGTAATTTCTATAACCTGGAAGAGACGGTAAGCAAATATTATGGTTATAAACACCTGGTGCCTACACACCAGGGCCGGGGGGCGGAGCATATCATCTCGCAGATTATGATCAAACAGGGGGATGTGGTGCCCGGCAATATGTACTTTACCACCACCAAGTTGCACCAGGAGATGGCCGGGGGCAAGTTTATCGACATTATTGTAGATGCCGCCCATGACCCTAACAGCCTGTATGCCTTTAAAGGCGATGTTGACTTAGATAAGATGCAGCAGGTGATTGATACCTATGGGCCGGAACGGATTCCCTACGTGTCGATTGCCACCACGGTAAACATGGCCGGGGGGCAGCCTATATCCTTGGGCAACCTGAAAGAATTGCGGGCGCTGACCCATAAGTACGGGATTAAAATCATTCATGATATGACCCGGGTGGCGGAGAATGCCTTTATGATCCAGCAAAAAGAAGAGGGCTATCAGCATAAATCCGTTGCCGAGATTACCCGTGAGATCTGCGACCAGACCGATGGCGCTACCATGAGTGCCAAAAAGGATGCCATGGTGAATATCGGGGGGTTCCTGGCGGTTAACGATGATGAAATTTTTGATGAAGCCCGCAATATGGTGGTAATTTACGAAGGCTTGCACACCTACGGGGGAATGGCCGGCCGTGATATGGAGGCCCTGGCCATCGGTATTGTTGAGTCGGTGCAGGATGACCACATCAAAGCCAGGGTAGGGCAGGTGCATTACCTCGGTAATAAGTTGTTGGAGTTTGGCGTGCCGATCGTGAAGCCGGTGGGGACACACGGTATCTTTCTCGATGCCCGGGAATTTTTACCCCATGTGCCGCAGGATAAGTTTCCGGCCCAGGCCCTGGCAGCTGAGCTTTATATTGATTCGGGCGTGCGCGCCATGGAGCGGGGCGTGGTTTCGGCCGGCCGGAATAAAGAAACCGGGGAGCACAACTACCCGAAGCTGGAGCTGGTACGACTGACCATCCCGCGCAGGGTATATACCCAGGCGCACATGGATGTGGTGGCCGAATCGGTGGCGGCTGTGTTTACCGGGCGCGACAAGATCAAGGGCCTGAAAATGGTTTATGAGCCGAAATACTTACGCTTCTTCCAGGCCAGGTTTGAGAAGGTATAAACAGGGGCCGTAGACTCGCGTAACAAGGGTGCTTTTCCTGATAGGATGAGGGAGGTGCGGCAAAAAATAAAAGCCCCGCAATTTGCGGGGCTTTGGGTTATCTGATGAACTATAAAATTACATCATGCCCGGCATACCGCCTCCGCCTCCCATAGGTGGCACCGGAGGGTTTTCTTCCGGCTCATCGGCCACTACCGCATCGGTAGAGAGCAGCAATGAAGCGATAGAAGAGGCATTTTCAAGTGCCAGGCGGGTAACTTTGGTAGGATCAATTACACCGGCTTCAATAAGGTTTTCGTACTTATTGTCTTTAGCGTTAAAGCCAAAGTCTTTCTTACCTTCCTTAACCTTTTGCACGACTACCGAGCCCTCAAAACCGGCATTCTCAACGATTGTCCTCAGCGGGGCTTCCAGTGCCCTGCGCACAATGGCCACACCGGTTTCCTGGTCTTCGTTTTCTACCTTCACTTTGCCCAGGGAATCGATAGCCCTGATAAAGGCAATACCGCCACCGGCCACTACGCCTTCCTGTACGGCAGCGCGGGTAGCATGCAAGGCATCGTCAACCAGGTCTTTCTTCTCTTTCATTTCTACTTCGGTAGCGGCACCAATATAGAGGATGGCCACACCACCGGAGAGTTTGGCAAGACGCTCCTGCAATTTCTCCTTGTCGTAGTCGGAGGTGGTAGTTTCAATCTGCGCCTTAATCTGGTTGATCCTGGCCTCGATGTTTTCTTTGTCACCGGCCCCGTTAACAATGGTGGTATTGTCTTTGTCGATATTGATTTTCTCGGCCTGGCCAAGGTATTCAATCGTGGCACTTTCAAGTTTGTAACCCCTTTCTTCCGAGATAACGGTACCACCGGTCAATACCGCAATGTCCTCCAGCATGGCCTTTCTGCGGTCGCCAAAGCCGGGGGCCTTTACGGCAGCTACTTTCAGGGTGCCCCGGATTTTGTTCACCACCAGGGTAGCCAGCGCCTCTCCGTCAACGTCTTCGGCAATGATAAGTAAAGGCTTGCCGGTTTGCGAGGCTGACTCCAGGATGGGCAGCA
This sequence comes from Cyclobacteriaceae bacterium, assembly GCA_026989505.1. Classification (GTDB taxonomy): domain Bacteria; phylum Bacteroidota; class Bacteroidia; order Cytophagales; family Cyclobacteriaceae; genus S012-113. The sequence continues at coordinate 8,976 of JALSJF010000208.1, read as the reverse complement.
GTTCTTTCATGTTGGAAATCTTCTTATCGTAAATCAGGATAAGCGGGTTTTCCAGTTCGGCCTCCATCTTTTCGGTATTGGTTACAAAGTAGGGCGACAGGTACCCACGGTCGAATTGCATACCTTCTACCGTTTTTACTTCGGTTTCGGTGCCTTTGGCTTCTTCAACGGTAATTACCCCGTCCTTGCCAACTTTGTCCATGGCATCGGCAATCATTTTGCCTACGGTAGGGTCGTTATTGGCCGATACCGAAGCCACCTGGGCAATTTCTTTGGAATCGGAAATGGTTTTCGATTGTGCTTTAAGGTTGTTAACCACCTCAACCACGGCTTTCTCGATTCCCCTTTTCAGGTCCATAGGGTTGGCCCCGGCCGCAACATTCTTCAGGCCAATGTTAAACATGGCCTGGGCCAGAACGGTGGCAGTAGTGGTACCGTCACCGGCATCATCGGCAGTTTTAGAGGCTACCTCTTTTACCAACTGGGCGCCCATGTTCTCTACCGGGTCTTCCAGTTCAATTTCTTTGGCTACCGACACACCGTCTTTGGTAATGGCCGGGGCGCCAAATTTTTTATCAAGGATTACATTTTTTCCTTTGGGGCCTAAGGTAACTTTTACAGCATTGGCCAGCGCATTTACACCGGCTTTTAAGTTCTCCTTTGCTTCGCTTTCGAATAATATCTTTTTAGCCATTTTTATTCTTATTTAAAAGGTTTATTAGTTAAACAATTGCAAATATGTCAGACTCCCGCATGATGAGGTACTCGGTGTCGTCAACAGTAATCTCTGTGCCAGAGTACTTACCATAAAGTACAGTATCACCTGCTTTAACTGTCATAGGTTCATCTTTTTTGCCATTACCTACGGCTACAACGGTGCCGCGCTGCGGTTTTTCTTTGGCGGTGTCCGGGATGATAATTCCCGAGGCAGTTTTTTCTTCGGCAGCTTCGGGCAGTACTAATACCCTGTCTGCAAGAGGTTTGATATTCACTTTCGACATTGTTATTTAAGTTTAAGTTATTACATAATTGTACTTACGCCTTCCTTAGCATTTGTCGTGCCAAAAGTTAATCCTGACATTTATGCACTAACCCGGAAAAATCACAAGATTTTTTCGCCCCCAGGGCCAATGATCCCGAGGTCTAGGGATATCGGGCTTAACCCTGATATAATCAATTGATAAACAAGTGTTTAACAATTGATTATTACGTCATTATTCACGATCACCGTGAATAATCCGGGCTGGTCTGACAAAATTTCCCCACCGAAGGAATTGTTGTGGCTGACAAAATTGCAGCCAGGGGAGGGGGCAGGAACAAAAAAAGCTGCCCATAGCGGACAGCTTTTAAATCTGTATACTTATTTATTAGTTTTCTCCGGTAAGGTCTTTCAGCGGATCGCTGTCATTATCTCCCGTGTTGGCAGGCTGGGCAGGTTCTATGCCGGGCAATTCCTGCGGGGCGGCAGGCGCTGTACGCTCCAGGTTAGGACTGTTGATTTCATCGCTGCCCGGTTTGTCCATCAACACATTAACCGACAAGCTTAGCACCAGGATGGCTATGGCAAAGCCCCAGGTCAGGCGTTCCAGTAAATCACTGGTTTTTTTAACCCCGATTATGTTGCTGGCCCCGGCCCCGCCAAACTGGCTGGAAAGGCCGCCTCCTTTAGAGTTTTGTGCTAACACTACCAGGATAAGCAGTACGGCTACGATTAAAATTAATATGATGACTAAAAACATGTTATTTTTTCTTAAGTTCCTCTATCCGAGCTGCAAAGGAAGCCTTTTTTTGCGGAAACTTCCAAATTAATTTCTTATAAATCTCTATGGCTTTGTTGGTTTTGCCTTGTTTGGCAAAGATAACGGCCAGGTTTTCCGACACCAGGTCCTCTTTCAACTCACTGCTGGCCTTTGCCAGGTCATGCTGGTTGTCCGGTAATGTCTTTTTAGGCGTAATGCTGGGCTCGTTGGCAATGAATTTATCAATAATTTCTTTTTTGGCCGCCCTGCCTGTGCCGCCTTTAACGCCTGGTTTGGGCACAGGTTTTGCTGCCGGGGATTTTGTTTTTGCTTTGGCAACGGGGGCCTCAGCCTTTATTTTTTTGGCCGGCTTTTTGCCTTTGGTTGTCGCTTTGACAGGCTCAAGGTCGGCAAGTTTTAAAAAAGTGGTTTTTGTTTCCTGTAGCAAGGCCAGGTTGGCCAGCACTTCCTGACGCAGGATTTCGGCATTGATAGCTGGCTTTACCTTTTTACCGGCCGGTGGCCGGGGCGATGGTTTTGAGGCCTTTTTTACGTTACCTGTGCCATTCCCTTTTACCACATCGCTGGATACACGACCGGTTTCTATCAGGCTTCTTAACACTTTACGATCGGTTACATAAAAGGCGGCCAGGGCCAGTCGTTTTTGAAACTCACGCTTACCCAGCCTGGTGCTGCTTTTCAAGCCTAACATTCTAACGGGTTGGCTATAGGGGTACTCGGCTATCAGTTTCTCCAAATCGTTAAACTGATTTTCGAGTTTGGAATAGTCACCAACCAATTGGTTAAAATGCTCTTTGTTCACCTGTTTGTGAGTTTTCTGAATAGTAAATCTATGCAATTTTTACCAATTTGCCACCGAGGCGTTAAAGATGTCGAGGATAATCAGTTCAAATATCTCATCAATCAGTTGGTTTTCTACCGCAGTAATACCCAGGTCGCTGTCAAAATCGGCAAATTGCGAGAAGCTTTTAGTGAAGTTAAATTCTTCGTTTTCCAGGTTCACGTATTCTACCTTTACGGTGATGGTCAGGCGGGTAAGGTTGGCTACTTCGCGGTCCAGGTCAGAGGCTGCTGCTGCGGGTGCTACCGGGGATAAGCGGTAGCTGACAATGCCGCCTTCCATTTGCAGGTCCCCGCCATCATTTACCAGGGCCAGGGAAGTGTTATTCTGAAAATAATCGCGTAGTTGGTCGGTAAAAATAACCCCCAGGTTATTCGGGCCAATACGGGCGTCATTATAAAACGTTTTTATATTAATGGTTTCGGCTGTAATGGTGGTGCCGGTAAAACTGTACACGCCACAACTTTGCCCCATGAGCAGGAACACCGGCAGCAGGAAAATTGATCTAGTTATCAATTTCATATTGTTTTATTTTTCGATATAGTGTCCTTTCCGATATCCCCAAATCTTGTGCCGCATATTTGCGTTTATTGTTATTTTTTCGTAATGCCTTGATTATCAGTTCTTTTTCTTTTTTTTCGATAGACAAGGAATCATCGTCTTCATACTCATGGGAAATATCTTCTACCCGGTCGAGCGGGAAGGTAGCTGTTGCAGGCGGCTTGTTGATATCAAGGATAACCGGCTCCTGTTCGGTGCCGTGGGCCGGTTCTTGCTGGTTGCCGGCAAGCAGGTGGCCATAGTCTTCCAGGGCAGGCTTGTCCAGGTGGGGCTGCTCATCGTGGGCCATAATATCGTGCACCAGCTTTTTCAGGTCGATCACATCTTTTTTCAGGTCAAAAAGGACTTTGTACAGTATTTCACGTTCCGACAAGCCTTCTTCCTGCTGGCCGTTGTACAGTACCGGGAACCGGGTGGTGTTGGTGGCCGGCAGGTATTTTTTCAGCGTTTCGGCAGTAATGGTGCGGTTAATTTCCAGTACGGAGATCTGTTCCACAATATTTTTTAACTGCCGGATATTGCCGGGGAATTCGAAGCTCAGCAGCAGTTTTTTGGCATCTTCGGTAAGCTGCACGGGTTTGGTTTTGTACTTGTCGCTGAAGTCGGCAGCAAATTTTCTGAACAACAGTTCAATGTCATGGCCGCGCTGGCGTAATGGGGGAACAAATATGGGCACTGTATTCAGGCGGTAGTACAGGTCTTTTCTGAACTTGCCTTTGTCCACGGCTTCTTCCAGGGCAACGTTGGTAGCCGCTACAACCCGCACATCGGTTTTCAGTACCTTAGAGGAGCCCACGCGGATAAATTCGCCCTGTTCCAGCACCCGTAGCAGCCGTGCCTGGGTGTTCATGGGCAATTCGGCCACTTCATCGAGGAAGATAGTCCCTTTGTTGGTTACCTCAAAGTAGCCTTTGCGCGAATCGTGGGCCCCGGTAAAAGAGCCTTTTTCGTGCCCGAAAAGTTCCGAATCAATGGTACCTTCGGGTATGGCGCCACAGTTTACGGCAATAAACGGCCCATGCTTACGGGCGCTCAGGTGGTGGATAATCTTTGAGAAGGATTCCTTGCCACTGCCCGACTCACCGGTTATCAGCACGGTCATGTCGGTGCGGGCTACCTGAATGGCCACGTTAATGGCGTGGTTCAGCAGCGGGGAGTTGCCGATGATACCGAACCGTTGTTTTACACTTAGTATTTCAGTTTCGTTCATAATTCATGCACAACTTTACCTGTTAGCGTAGCCGCAGTACAGTTTTCTATCCGTACCTGCACGTAATCACCGGGCTGGTGGTTGCCGGCCGGAAAAACCACCACCTTATTGGCCGTATTGCGCCCCTGCAGGTGTTCTTTCGATCGTTTCGAATAGCCTTCCACAAGCACCTCAAAGGTTTTGCCTACATCCAGCTTGTTACGGGCCAGGGACAGGGCCTGTTGTTTGCTGATAATCTCATTTAACCTGCGCTTCTTCACCGCCAGCGGAATGTCGTCTGCATACTTTTTGGCCGCCAGCGTGCCCGGCCTTTCTGAATAGAAAAACATGTAGGAAAAGTCATACTGCACGTAATCCATTAAGGTGAGGGTATCCTGGTGTTCTGCTTCTGTTTCCGTGCAGAAACCGGCAATCATATCCGAAGAAATACCGCATTCTTCACCCAGGATATTGCGTATGGCGTCCACCCGGTTGATATACCACGCCCGGTCGTAGGTGCGGTTCATCAGTTTTAACACCCGGCTGTTACCGCTCTGGGCCGGCAGGTGAATGTATTTGCAGATGTTGGGGTGCTTTTTCATGGTGTGCAGCACCTCATCGGTGATGTCTTTCGGGTGGGAGGTAGAAAACCTTACCCGCAAAGCAGGGTTTACCCGGGCCACCATGTCCAGCAATTCGGCAAAGTTTACCGTGGGTACCCCGGCCTTTTCAATTTGCGCCTTGCCTTTCAGGCTTTTATCGGCCGACCACGTATAGGAATCAACATTTTGCCCCAGCAGCGTAACTTCGCGGAACCCTTTGGCAAACAGTTCGCGGGCTTCGGCCACAATTGATTGCGGGTCACGGCTGCGTTCGCGGCCACGGGTAAAAGGCACCACGCAAAACGAACACATATTATCGCACCCCCGCATGATGGAAATAAAAGCCGTAACGCCATTGGAGTTTAACCTTACCGGGCTGATGTCGGCATACGTTTCTTCCCGCGACAAAAAGGTGTTAACGGCCTTTTGCCCTTCGTCAACCTGTTCTACCAGGTTGGGCAGGTCACGGTAGGCATCGGGGCCGGCTACCAGGTCAACAATTTTTTCTTCTTCCAGCAGTTTTTCTTTCAGCCGCTCCGCCATGCAGCCCAAAACGCCCACAATTACCCCGGGGTTATTTTTCTTTACCGCATTAAACTGCTGCAGGCGGTTGCGTACGGTTTGCTCGGCTTTATCGCGGATGGAACAGGTGTTCACTAAAATCACATCGGCCGAGGCGTAGTCAGCCGCCAGTTCATAGCCCTGTTCACGTAGAATAGAGGTAACAATTTCACTGTCAGAGAAATTCATCTGACAACCATAGCTTTCAATATATAATTTTTTGCCGGGAACCCCGCCTTTTCCGGTAGTGATGGGCTTGCTGTCCACAGCTTCAGGCATTAATAAATCGATGTCTTTGATTAATTCTCCCACTTATTTCTATTTTTGGAACACAAAGATAAGCGAAACTGACAGAAATAATGACATTTTGTCAGCACTAAATTATAAAAAAACATTACCCGTTAACATAGAAATATATGGCTTTGGTTTTACCGGTAAACGGCATTCATCCGCAATTTGGTCAGAATTGTTACCTGGCCGATAACGCCACCGTGGTAGGGGAGGTGACCATGGGCGATAACTGTAGTGTGTGGTTCAATGCCGTAGTCAGGGGCGATGTGAATGCTATTACCATTGGCGACAACACCAATATTCAGGATGGGGCCATTATCCACTGTACGTATAAGACTGCCGCCACCATCATTGGCAGTAAGGTAAGTATTGGCCATAATGCTATTGTGCATGGCTGTACGGTGCACGATAATGTGCTGATTGGCATGGGGGCTATTGTTATGGACCATGCCGTAGTGCACAGTGGTACTATTATCGCAGCCGGGGCTGTGGTGCTGGAAAATACCCTTGTTGAGGCCAATAGTATTTATGCCGGGGTGCCGGCCCGTAAGGTGAAGGCCATTGACAGCAAGCGCGATGAGGTTTTTGCCCGCACGGCCAAAAATTATATCATGTATGCCAAATGGTTTCGGCAATAGGACAGCATTTTTTGCCTGCGGTTCGCTAATCTGTACTGAATATTGTTTCTTTGCTCCGGTGTAACTAAAAAAATGTAAGCAGTGAAAAATTTATCCCTTATTTTAAATGTTGTTTTACTACTGGCCGTCAGTTTCCTGTACGTTGAGGAGTATGTTTTGGATGACGATGACGATGGTGATGCTACGGCCACCGCTACGGCTGATAATACCCCTGACCTGGCCCTGGCGTATATTAATTCCGATACTTTGTTGGCACGTTATCGGTATTATGAAGAAGTAAGCGATAAGCTGGAGAAGAAAAAGAAGAAATTACAGCAGGAGTATGCCCGCAGGGCTGAGGGCTTGCAAAAGCAATTTGAAGACTACCAGCGCACGGCTACCAACATGACCATTGGCCAGGCCCGGGCCGTTGAAGAAGACTTAACCCGCAAGCGCCAGAACCTCCTGCAATATCAGGAAACCATTACCCAGGAACTGATGAAGGAAGAGGCCGCTATTACCCAGGAGTTGTATGACAAGGTAGCTTCCTATCTTAAGATTTACGGTGAAGAAAACAATTTGCAGATTGTCTTTACTTATTCAGCCGGCAGCAGCCTGATCTATGCCAATGAAGGGCTCGATATCACCAACCCGGTGATTGAGGGGTTAAATGCCTTGCATGAAGGCGCGGCAGGCGCCAATACTGCCGACTCAACGGCAGTTAAATAACTCCTGTTGTTACCATGCCGGGTTGGTGGAATAATAGGTGTTTAGCTTGTTTAACTGGCTAATCATTAGTTTATTTAGTCCGGATTATTCATGAAAATCATGAATAATGACGTAAGTTTTATTGCCAAACGGTTGTTTGTCAATAAATTACGTCATGCTTATAACGGCCCTAACAGGTATGCTGAAACTAATCTATGCGGCTTTAAACGTCAGGCCAGACGAACAACGGAGGGCCTTGTTGTTATTGGGCCTGGGGTTTTTTATGGGCATTTTTCTGGCTACGTTTCAGATTACCAGTCAAACCCAATTAATTGCCAAGGCAGGGCCTGAGGTTGACAGTGTAAAACTGGTAAGTTACGGGCTGTTCAGTGCGGCCTTGCTGGGTGTTTTTAGCACGGCTTTATTTGCCTACTTTCAAAGCAAGATAGCCTTCGGCCCTTTTACCCTGGCTAACCTTACTTTTATTTTTCTGATAACCTTATCCTTTTATGTGCTGTTTAAGGTTTCTCCACCGGAATATTTAAAGATACTTTCCTTTATCCAGTTTGCCTTTCTGGGGCCTTTGGTAGCCGTTTTTCTGCTGAATTTCTGGGGCATATTTGGCCGTTTGTTCGACCTGCGGCAATCCAAAAGAATCATTGGCGGTATTGATACAGGCCAGTTACTGGCCGCTATCCTTACTTTTTTCACCATTGGTTTGGGGGCCAAGGTAGCCGAAACCTACGACCTGCTGCTGGTGAGCGCCATAAGTATTCTGGGGGCCCTGGGCTTTGCCATCATAATTGTCAACCGCTATAAACTAGGGCAGGTAAAAGCAGGGTATGAGCAATCGCGCAACGTCTCGATTAAGGAGATGGCAAGCAATAAATATGTGATTTTGTTAGCCTTGTTTATATCTTTTTCAATATTTGCCTATTTGTTGGTAGAGAATAGTTTTCTGGCTGTTTTATCCGACAGGTACCCCCCGGAGGAAGAAGCCAGTCTGGCCAGTTTTCTGGGTTGGTTCAATGGTTCTATCCTGATCCTGAGTTTTGTTTTTCAAACATTTTTCAACGACAGGATTATTGCCGAATACGGCCTGCGTGTATCGTTAACTATTTTGCCGGTTATCCTGGGGGTGATTACCCTGGCCGTGATTTTTGTTGGCAACATCACCGGCCAGTCGGTGGCTGCCGGCTCGGTTATTGCTTTCTTTTTGTTTATTGCCCTGAGTAAGCTATTCATTACGTTTTTACGTGATGCCCTGGAAAACCCCGCTTTCAAGTTGTATTTTATGACCCTTGACAATAAAATCCGCTTTGATATCCAGGCCAAGATAGAGGGCGTTGTAGTAGAGTTTGCCAAAGTAATTGCCGGTGGGGTAATTATTTTATTGGGCTTGCTAAGTTTTTTCGAAGTGATACACTATTACTATATCCTCATTTTTGTTATTGTCGGCTGGGTTTACCTGGCAGGCAAGCTATATGCCGAGTACCGCAACAAGATCAGGGATAAGCTGGAAAACCAGGATATTGACCAGGATGAAATGGATCTGGTACAGGAGACTGTGGTAGCCCACATCCAGGATAATTTGCAGGATGAGCGGCCCTCAACGGCTATTTTTTCTTTCCGGTTATTGGAGAAGATAAACCCGGCTTTTGTGGCACCTTCCATCAACACCCTGATGCACCATAAAAATGAAGTTGTGCGCCATTTTGCTCAGCACCGGGTAAATGAGGTGCGGGGTGTTTCCGTGTCGGACAAATACATTTTTTCTTATACGGATAGCGAGGCCTTGAAAGACAGGATTCAACTCACCCGGCAAGAGATCCGGGCTTTGTTGCAA